>JBCBSJ010000170.1:0-8427 GCA_039819245.1 Cyanobacteria bacterium J06638_20 | reverse complement strand
TTTAACGATCAGGGGACCAATGGTGATATTGGGAACGAAGCGGCCATCCATGACATCGACATGGATCCAGTCAGCACCGGCTTGATCTACCGCTTTGATTTCCTCACCCAGACGGCTGAAATCTGCTGATAGAATGGACGGAGCAATAACTGTCGATTTGCTTGATTGAGTCTGGGGCATGTCTATGGTGTCTCCTAACTTGCAATCTGGTATTCAGTTTAACAAAATGTGAAATCTGCTCTGAAGTTCTTGACGCAGGAATTGTCAGTATTTACTCAAACTTTAAGACAACATTAAAGCGTAATGAGGTAGGGAATAGCAAAACATGGGTCAGCCAACAAAAACCATGCAGTTTGCCTGGATGGTAGGGGGTATTGTAGCTTCTTTGCTTGCAATTCCGGCGATCGCGATCGAGTTCTCAACGGGGCCTAATGGTATTGAAGCACGACGCCTTCACGAAGAACCATACAATCTTACGGGCCGCAAAATTGGCATTGGGCAGGTAGAAATTGGGCGTCCGGCATTGTTTGGGTTCGATAAATCTGCCGCCGAGAACTTTATCGTTCGCCCCACTCAGGTATTTTTGGTTGACCAGCAGGCCTTGTCTAACCTCAACGTGGATGAACATGCGGCCAGCGTTGCCAGCGTCATGATTAGTCAGGACAAGCGCTTGCGGGGTGTGGCTCCTGAGGCACGGCTCTATTCGGCAGCGGCAGGGTTCAATCGGCGCGGGGGACAACCCGAGGAGTGCCTCGCCTCGCAAATAGTGGCCTTGCAAAATGGCGATGATGTCCGTGCCATCAATTTTAGCTTTGGGGAACCCCTCTCCCAGGATCCGCGTCCCAATGCCATGCTCGATGGCAATGCATTGCTAACCCTATGCATCGACTGGTCATCACGCGAGCATGATGTGTTGTATGTGATTGCGGGCAACCAGGGGCGGGGTGGCATCCCTATTCCCACCGACCATTACAACGGTATGACCGTCTCCAATACCATTACGGTAGATGGCGTTTATCGTAAGGTCAGCTTTGCCGACCTGGGCAGTGAACCGCCCTCGATTCAAGGCAGACCCGCCGAAAGCAACGTCGGTCCTCGCCGCTCCATTACCCTTGCCGCTCCCGGTAGCGCCATGCAGCTCGTGCAGCAAGATGGTAGCAACTCCCCGCCCTTCAGTGGCACTAGTTTTGCCGCACCCCACGTGACAGCAACTGTGGCATTGATTCAAGAGTATGGCGATCGCCAACTGGCTAGAGGTGCTGCGAACTGGACGCTGGATGCTCGCCGCCACGAAGTTTCCAAAGCGGTCATCATGAACTCTGCCGACAAGATTGAAGATCCCGGCAATGGGTTGTTCCTCGACATGACCCGCACAGCGGTTGATCAAAGTAACAATGATTGGCTGGCATCTGATGCCTACTGGCGTGAGGAAATCCCCCTTAATGCCAACCTGGGCACCGGGCACCTTAACGCTTTTCGTGCTTATCAGCAGTTCAGGCCAGGGCAATGGAGTCCCGATGTACCTGTGCCCGTCGTTGGTTGGGACTACCGCACCGTTGGCACCGATGAGGCCACCCGACCCTACCAGGACTACATCATCAACCGCCCGTTGCAAGCAGGTAGCCATATTTCAGCAACGCTCACCTGGAGTCGAGTCGTGGAATTGCAAGACGCCAACGGTAATGCGCTGTATGACGTCGGCGAAACCTTTGCCGATCGCGGACTGAACAACCTCGATCTATACCTCATGCCCGCCGATTCCGACAATTTGGAAGACAGCATCTGGTCATCCATTAGTCCCGAAGACAGCGTAGAGCATATCTTCCATCGCATTCCTGAAGCAGGGGAATACAAGCTGCGCGTCGTTTTCCATGAGCAAATCAACGATCCATGGCAAAACTATGCCCTGGCTTGGTGGTCGGTTCCCGCTCAATAGAGTCGCAATATTCAGAGTTGCAACATTAAGGTCTTTCCGCTTCCGATGAGCCGGAGGCCAGGATTTGCTGTGCTGTCAGATTGATTTCACCAAATTGGGGCGATCGCACAATCTCATCCCCGCGAAACATACCAAATTCTTGATAGACCCCATCACCTAAAACAAGCACCAGTACAATTCCTTGCTGAGGATCAATCAGCCAATATTCAGGAATGCCGCGCGACTGATACTGCGATCGCTTCGCCACATAATCCCGCTCCCGCTGAATTTCCCCCGGACTCACGACCTCTGCTACTAACAGCGGTGCTTCCATCGAAAGACGAATGGTGCAGCGTTTCTGCAACTGTTCAATATGCTCGGGACGTAAAATAGTTAAATCAGGAAAGCGATTCCTCGGTTCACCTCGCACCTCCAGCTCTAGCCCTTGTCGTTTCACACGCAAATAGCCGAGCATTTGGGCAAAGCAGAGCCACAAAAAGTCAGCAATGCTAATGTTCTCTCCTGATTCCGGTGGCACTGCGACCAACTCTCCATTGAATAGCTCAAACAAACCCTCCGCCTCATCCGCATGGGCCAGATACTCATCAAAACTGGTGAACCGAGGTTTCGCCTGAGTCATTTTTCGAGCAACACTTTCGAATTAGTTCCAGCATAAAAGATTCTCACAGAAGCGATCGCCCCTCCCAAAATCTTCCTCGCCCCCTTTTCTGTGTCCTCTGTATCCTGCGTGCCTCTGGGGTTCAACCTTCCCGCATCTCTCTCCGACCACAGGGACGACAGGGCGTTCCATAGCACACCTGCTGTGCGGGCATCGAGCGAAACACGCTGCTGCGTGCCCCAATCACCGCATTTGCGCCAATCTCAACACCTGGTGCAACGAAACAATCCGTCGCTATCCAGGCTCCGTTGCCGATGGCGATCGCTCCCGTCTGCAACTTAAAAGCGGGATCCTGGTAATCGTGGCTGCCCGTGCAAAGGTAAGTCTTTTGGGAAATGACACAATGCTCACCCACCCAAATCAAGTCCACGCTATAGAACATCACATCATCTCCAACCCAGCTATGGTCTCCAATGCGAACATTCCAGGGAAACGTAAAGCGGGCACTGGGACGAATGACGACCCCTTCCCCAATTTCTGCCCCAAACCACCGCAATAGCCAAATCCTCGGCGCATGGAAATTATGGGGCGTTACGGGAAACAGGATTGCCTGCAGCAACCACCACAACATAATCACCCACTTTGGACGGCCTCGTTCCGTCGGTGGCTGATAGCGGCGCAAATCGACTAGGGGCAGTGCGTCCAGCTCAATTTTGGAAATCTGTGGGGTCGGATGGGAAACAGAATGAATTTGCACATCAGTCATGGCGAACAACAGAATGAGCTTGCAATAGTGCTTCTGTGTTCTTTTTCTATGCCAAGCGATGCCTACCGGAACTTTCGGTCGGATTCCTTCAGGTGACTGTGAACCGTGACGAGGGTTTCTGCCAGTTGGCCTAGCCGCAGCTCCAGATGCTGTTTGCGGCTGAGGAGTTGGCGAAGCTTTTGGTGACGGGCGATCGCCAAACTCACCGGAGCTACCTGATCCACCGGACATTCCTGACACTGCACATTCCCATCTGCATCCAGGTGACACAATCGATAAGCTACGCGCTCAGCGGCTTCACCCGAGCCTTGCGGTGAGGAATGCATCGCATCTACATAGGACTGGAGGTCTGCCATCTCTGCATGCTGCAAAAAGCCAGGATGCTTCGGTGTAGACTCTGGCTGGGAATCGAGCCAGCCATCAATCACTGGGCCTTCCATTTGAATGTCTTGAATCCGCAACTGAAGTTCTTGCAATTCGCGCTGCCAGTCGAGCAATAGCTTTTCGATTTCTTTGAGAATGCCGATCGCCAAACCGGGATTGCTAACCTGACTTGGCGTACCCGTTGTCCCAGCATCCGGCAACTCAACTTTCTCCAGGAGAGACGAGGCTTCGGCGGTTTCCGCTGCGCTAGAAAAAGGGCGCACCGCATGGGGATCGGTGGTTAACACAGAGAGCAATGCTTGTGGATGCAACGTTTCCCCAACATCGTTTGCAGGTGTATTTGCAAGTGCATTGGTAACCGGATCCGGCAGGTTGGGTAATAGCGATGATGTTTGCCCCAATGCGGCTAATGTTGCTTCGATGCGTTGCAACCGTTCCTTGCTCATGAGAATGACCTGTTTGTTGCGGAGGAAGGTAGAAAAACGGCAGACGACAGAGTCGGGGGCAAGCAGAAGAATTAAGCAATCTGCCAATCGCCCCTTTCAAAGAGATCAATCAAATCAAAATGACCTATCAAAGTGGCCAAATGCCTTGCCTGCAACACCCTGTTACGTTCGCTACGGTTTTCATACCTTAGCGCCATCTTAAGCATAGAAAACGAATCTGGGGGAATCTGCAATTTTTTGCAAACTCCACCCAGTTGATTGGAAGAAACCGACTATTTGAGCAACCCCTACCAGGGCAACTGGAAGATCTGGCTGATGGAAACAGGAGTGAGCACCATGTCGAGGTTAGAGGCGATCGCCGCATCCACTTGCTGCGACAGCGGCAGCGTATCCAGTGCCATACCGCCACACAGCAACATCATGTAGAAAATCGAGTACTTAAACAGCGACTTTGCCACACCCACATCCGCCGGACGCTCCAGCAATGCCCAGGCTTTCACCAGGAACAAAGCCCCTAGTACCAGCGCCACCATCACATAAACCGCTCCCAGCGCGTTGAAGGGGAAAGCCAACAACAATGTCAGGGGAATCAGCAATAGCGTATAAATCCAGATTTGCTTGGCCGTTGTTACATCGCCTGCCACAACGGGCAACATGGGCACATTGACGGAGGCATAGTCATTGCGAATCATCATGGCCAGCGCCCAGAAATGGGGTGGCGTCCAGAAGAAAATGATGGCGAAGAAAATCCAGGCGACCCAACTTAATTCACCCGTGACAGCAGCCCAGCCCACCAGCGGTGGGATCGCGCCCGCTGCGCCACCAATCACAATGTTTTGAGAGCTGTGTCGCTTCAGCCAGTGGGTGTAAACCACCACGTAGGTGACAATGCCCGACATGGCGAGGCAGGCACTCAGGAGATTGGCAAAGGTTGCCAACAACGTAAAGGAAATGGTTGCAAGGGCGATCGCAAAAGCCAGCGCATGGAGGGGTTGAATGCGTCCAGATGGCAACGGACGGTGGCGTGTCCGCTTCATCTTGTAGTCGATATCGCGATCGTAGAGGCAGTTAATGGTGTTTGCAGAGGCCGCGGCCAATGCTCCGCTAAAAATCGTGATTAGCAACAGCACCGGATCGACATTTCCTTCGGATGCAATCCACATGCTGCCAGCCGTCGTAATCAGCAGCAGAATGATGATGCGGGGTTTGGTGAGTTGCCAATAGCTCTGGAGCACTTGCCAGAGGTTCTCATGATGGCGTTTTTGAACGAGGGTATCTTGCATAGGATCCTTGAGCTGGTAAGGGATTAGAAGCAGAGGAGGTGTTTCGAACCGATTGGAACGAAGCGTTGTGGCTAGCGTTTGGCGAAGACACAACGTATGAGTGAACTGAAGTTACCAACTGCGTCTTGAGAAAAGCGTTTGCGTCGAGGGAAGCGCTCTAGAAAACGTTGCTACGTTCTGAGCGTCGCATTCTGAATAAGCACTACGAGGGAGTAGGGCGATCGCTTGTCCAAAGGCTCTTTTGATGGCGATCGCGCAGGCCAAACACTGTGAAGCACAGTAGGGTGGCAAACAAGCAAGCCCCAATCATTTGGTGGCTCACCGTGAGAATTTCGACCTGGAGATGCAGGCGGAAGGTGGCAAAGCCTAGGGCAATTTGTAGGAGCAAAAATCCGAAGGCCAAATTCGTCAGCGTGCGGAGGGCGGAATGTAAGGCAGGGGTTCGCCAAGCCAGCACCGCCAACACAACGACTGAGAGACTAGCTGGAACAATGCCAATGAGGTGGGCATTCATCACTGTGCAAAGCTTCGAGATGCCGAGACATTGGTGTAAAGCCCAGCGAGACCCGACCAATCCACCCGAAAGGCTTTGTAGATAAACTAAAATCGCAGCCGTCAAACTGACCCAGGGCAGCCGCTTCACCGTACCCGTTGCTTGATAAGGCAATAACAAAATGCCCATCACTAGCAAAGCGCTGAAAAACAGCAGGGCGGTTCCCAAATGGGCGGTCACAATGTCAAACCGCAGCATTTCCGTAACGGTCAGCCCGCCCAGAAGCCCCTGGAACAGTACCAAACCGAGTGCCAAGGTCGAAACCCAGGGAACCCAGCGGGGTAGTACCTGACGCTGCCACACCGTCATACCCACCAGCACCAGCGTGAAGGCACCAATAAGCGCGGCATCCAGGCGATGGAACCATTCCAAAAACACCTGCAAATTCATTTGCTGACCCGGAAACAGGGTGCCGTAGCACAGTGGCCAGTCAGGACAAGCCAGCCCAGCATTCATCACACGGGTCGCACTGCCAATGGCCATCAGAATCAGGGTCGCGATCGCCAGCTTCCAAACGAGCCAACGAACACGGGCGATCGCCTGTTCACTAGAATCTAATACCGTTTCAACAGCTTTAGCATCGGGGATATGCTCTATGCCATCGAGATATTCTGCTTTTTGAATCATTGTGGAAAAATAGCGGTGCGTAAAAACTACGAATCGTCAATGCAACCTAACTGGAGCATCGAAGCCCTTAAAGCAAAATCTAAAAACCAGAAACTCTATGTTTTGAACTGAAATAGAAACGGGCTACGAGACAAATAAGCGAACCTCCAGTCCATCAGCGGTTTGAAAAACTAGGGGGAAGAGATGCTACAGACACAGAAGCAGCTCATTAGCACGGCTTACCGTTCTCCCTCTGACGGCTGAGGACTTCCCTCATACTTTAATGACGACAACGGCTTGGCTCCCGAGGCTTAGGCTTTTCTTTGGAATGTCCTCACCAACGTTAACGAATTCCATCCGCTTGCCCTGAAACTAACGATCGCCTCCAGAAACCCGATTCCTTTGTCCGATTCCGATGTTTCGGGCATTGCGATAGAGTCCAGGTTGCTTAAAACCTTGGCGATCGCTCCTTTTTATTCTTGGGAGTAGTGCGCCAGCGTCAGGCCATTGCTGTCCCAAGAGCTTCCTCTGGAGTGGGTAGCAAGATTCCGGCTTCCACCGACGCCAGGACTTGAGACTCCACAAATCCCCAAAGAGCCGGGGTTGCCTGCTTGATCGGTTGCATTCGCTTAAAGACGCGATCGCAGGTTATTCCATGCTTCCTCCAGGTTCCTCCCGCTGTTGCCAGGTTGTGCAATAGCGGCTGTAAGCAATCCATTGCTTTGGCAAAACGCGCTTCCGGCGTTTCGCCTGCCTCAAACTCGTCCCACAGCGCTCGAAATGTTGCACCAACAGCCTCGGGCAACAGGCTAAACAAACGCTCTGCCGCCTCAATCTCACGCTCAAGTTTGGATTGATTGGCTTGGGAATCGAAGCAAAAGGTATCTCCCGCATCAATTTCCACCACATCATGGAGAAGCAACAGACGAACGGCATGATCCACCTTTACAGGCTCAGTAGCATAGTCAGCAAGGGCGATCGCCATCAACGCGATATGCCAGGAATGCTCAGCGCTATTTTCCCGTCGGGAGCCATCCGTCAAGGTCGTTTGCCGTAACACCTGCTTTAGTTTGTCCAGCTCGAGAATAAACTGAAGGCACTGTAGCAATTGGGGATCCGGCACATTTCCTGAACCCATGCTCTCCCAGGGCAACTGATTTGAAATCTGCATCAATTCTCCTTCTATCCGATTTTTGAATGTTGAATGAGCACGGTTATGGCGCTAAACGCTTCCGCAAAACTCCATATTTTTTTAAGAGCTCAGAGATGCTGAACCTATAAAGAAGATCGACTCTGATCTCAAGGCGTATAGGGGTATTGGCCATCTGTTCAGAAGACTAATATCCCCTTAAGATTGTTTTTTACTGTTGACATTTCCCCACAAACTCCGGAAATTCACGCACAATGATGTAGAGGGTAAGAATGTAGAGTGTGTGTAGGAAAAGCATCTACCACTGCCACAGCAAACACATCAATATAGCCGTGTGAAGGGGTTAGAGCGCGATCGCATATTTCCCTCCCTTTGCAAAGATTTGAAGCACTTTCTGTAACTCAATGTAAAGGTAAATTAGTGATTTGCCGCATGTTGGTCTGATCTTCTATGTGGCAGTCTAATATCGAGTTGAGAAGAATCTCGGACTGACGAGTCCTCGTTTCTGCGACTTTCCCCAATGACCATAGATGGTGTAAAGAGCATGAATCCCAATTTTGCAGTTGTTAAGCCCATTGGCATTCTCGATGGAACTCAGAAAGATTCCTTGATTGAAGAGGTTAGTGCGGCAGTCAAGGCTGGCGTTTCCAATGTCTTAGTCGATTTTGGAGAAGTTAGCTTCATGGACAGTTCTGGTTTGGGTGC
>JBCBSJ010000169.1:0-8497 GCA_039819245.1 Cyanobacteria bacterium J06638_20 | reverse complement strand
TTGCGTAATCCTAGATAAAAAACAATGAGTTTGAATACACCTGGCAGCGATCAGTGGATTGCATGCAAAGGGGCCACTCGTATCTAATACCAATTCGCTAAGAACCCACTACAGATCATTTTTTTGAAAGCCGCGCGGCGCGCGGCTTTCAAAAAAATGATCTGGTTTTGGTTTTCGTAGAATTGGTATTAGATACGAGTGGCCCCTTTGCATGCAATCCACTGATCGCTGCCAGGTGTATTCAAACTCATTGTTTTTTATCTAGGATTACGCAAAACTTGCCTAATCATTGGATAAATCCGTTGATGAGCGGGGTGCATCGCGCCATGCCCATCAAAGAAACGCGTGAGTTCGATTGACTTTTATGGGTAGTTTCCTTTGGCTGCGGCGATTTTTGCCACCTTCCCGATGGCGGCGGTTTTGCTGGATAGCGATCGCCACCTTGGTGATGCTGATTAGCCTCCCCCTCGCAACGGTGGGACAGGATGGAACAATAGCGATCGCCCAATTCCCTGCGGTGCCATCAGATAGCACTCAGCCCCCATCCTCAGTCGAGCGCAGCGGGCTGCTAGAAGCAACGGATGTGCGGATGGATGGACAGGTCTTGTTTCGCATCGCCGCTCCCACAGTGTTCGATCGCACCAACTTCAGAAACCAGGTTCCTGTAGAAGTGCGGGCAAGACAGATAGAAAACACACTGCAACAATTTCTGGCTCCCAACCCACTGTATGGGGAAGCCCCCTTTTACAATCACACCACCCTGCTTGATCCAGATACTTTACGCGTGGGCATTCAAACCCTTAACAATCAGTCGGTTCTGTTCGTCGATGATGCGTATTTGGTCGAGTCACGTGTCGTCATTACAATCACCGAAGCCGATGTCCAGTATCACTCCACTACCGCCCATCAACTCGCAATCGAATGGCGACGAACCCTATCTCGAGGACTCCGAGCCGCCCTCGAAGCCCGTCAGCCCGAAGCCCAGCAACAACAGATCTTTCGCATTCTTCTGCTGTTCCCCAGTGCGATCGTAGCAACGGTCGTGCTATGGGTCGTGCGCAAGTTGTTGGGCGATCGCCGCAGAGCCCTCGAAACAATCCTGAAAGACCAACAGCCAACAACCCAAGCCTTAGAGGCTCTGACCGATAAGGACACAGACTATAGCAATCCTCAATTTCTTGAGAACCTCAAGCAATCCATCACGATTCAGGAACGTATTCAAATCCTTGCCTTCCTGCGTTGGTTGCTATTTTGGGCGATCGGTTTGGTTTGGTTTCTGGGTATCTCTGCCGGATTGAGCACGTTTCCCCAAACCCGCCCCATCGCATTGCGAGTCGTTGCTACCCCCTTCCTCGTTCTGACGACCTGGTTTGCCACCTCCCTAATCAACCACATTTTCGACTTTGTGATCGATCGCTTTACCGATACCTGGGAAGAGGAAACCGAAGAGCCTCGAAAAGCTGTCCATAGCCAGCGAGCCTTCACCATCGCCAATGCCATCAAGGGCTTAAAAAGCGTGTCACTCTATATCGTCGGAGGATTGCTCGTTCTACAAGCCATGAATTTAGTTCCAGCATCGCTGCTGGCGTTGGGAGCACTGGTTGCTGTCGCGCTCTCATTCACTGCCCAAAGCCTTGTGCGGGACATGATCAATGGATTTTTGATTTTGCTCGAAGACCAATATGGTATCGGCGATTATATTGCTGTTGATGAAACCTTAGGGTTGGTGGAAAACTTAACCCTAAGGGTCACTCAAATTCGCACGGATAGTGGCAATCTCGTCACCATTCCCAATAGCCATATCCAAAAAGTGGAAAATATGAGCCGTACGTGGGCTCGCTGCAACTTTGTAATCGAGGTATCTTACGACACTGATGTCGATAAAGCCCTCACTATCATCTGTGACGAAATTCACCAGATGGCCGCAGAGCCCAAATGGGCACCGACCATTCTCGACCCAGCAGAAGTTTTGGGAGTCGATGAACTGTCTCACTCAGGTATTGGTATTCGAATCTGGATTCGCACGGCACCACTCAAACAGTGGCTCGTTGCTCGCGAGTTTCGCCGTCGCCTGCGCCATGCCTTCGAGCGCCATAGTATTCAAATTGGCATTCCGCAACAAGCCTGGGTGGAAAAAACCGACGTGCTGATGCCCCAACAACACCTCAGTGACACAAAGGATCCCAGCCATACAAACTAAGGCAATTCATCTCCGGATTCTGTACTCCAAGGACGCAGAAGAGTTTCAGCTTTCCTGGTAGGGTAAAGGGCAGCGTGGACGGGAGCGCTCATTCCTGTAGCCCACTAAGCGCTAGACATGGCTCTATGGCACAAACTTGTCGCGCGAAGTAAGGGGCGTGCCCTGTCGATAGCGTGAAAGCCCCTGCACGCTGGCAAAGAGCGTACTATCATAAAAATAGTTAGATAAAGTTTTGTAACTCCATTGGCTTCAGCGGTTCACCCAACTCAACGCCCTTTGCTGCCGTCGGCATGGCACGTGCTCCAGCCTCTTTGGCAGGGCGATGTCTCTATTGTGCAAAGGGGGTTGCCCCACGCCCAACTGGCTCCCGCCTGGCAGATTCTGTTGCTGGGGGATGGCTCTCCGACCCGCCACCTCCAACTCCTCACCACGGAACCGACGGAGGTCGATGTTATCGATATGTCAGCCATTGGGATGGACTCTGACAGTGCCCCAGTGCAATTGAATGTGGTGCCTGGGCCACGCATTCGGCGGCAAGTCTGGCTGCGCACAGCCTCGGGGCAACGCCTCGCCTACGCTACCTCCTGGTGGGAAGCCAGTCATGTGGATGAGTATCTGCAAAACCGATCGCTCCCCATCTGGGCCAGTCTCGCTCGTCTGCGCACGGAACTTTATCGGGATATCCAAGGCATTTATTGGGGGCACAATCCCCAACTGGAAGCCGCCTTTGGGCAAAAGGGCCCCTTTTGGGGACGGCATTACCTGTTCTGGCACCATGGTCGTCCCTTAACACTCATCTACGAGGTGTTTTCTCCCTACCTTTGCCGCTATTTGGGGCCAACAGCGATCGCCTCCACACCTTCCTCAACGATCAATAGCTAGCAGTTCCATCGACCTGAACGTCTCACAGAACTGAATTCTCAACTATTGGGTTGTCAAAAAGACCAATGCCCTACAGCGATGGACAATCAGGTTCAATGCGCCAGACTGCAAGGGAAATCTCAGCGGCATTGAGACGATCGGCTTCGTAGGCGGGCTGAAGCTGCCAGTCGGGGCGATCGCCCATCGCTGCTGCCAATTCTGGAGACGGATTGAAGAGAAACGTTGTTGCCTGACAGGATAGGGGTTGGCGTTGGAGCCGTTGTACCGTTGGCGAAGCCGCACCCGGCATTTCTAGGATATGGATGGCAACGGTCGGGGCTAGCGTTTGGCTGAGGGAAATCAGGTCGTAAACCTCGGTGGGTTCGGCAAAGATTTGCGGGTTAGGGGACTGATTAATGGCGGCGGCGATCGCTGGATTGTTGATATTGCGCGACTTGAGATAGCGGGGCGATCGCTCCAGATTGCCCAAAGAACACACTAGGCTCAGCCCCAACAATCCAACAACAAGCCACAAGCGCCAGGGACGGTAACGAGTTTGGAGCCAGCCCGATGGCTTCCAGGCGGTAAAGGCAGCAATGAGCAACACCAGAGCCAGGTGAGCTGGAATCCAGTAGCGGGGAGCGGTAGAACGTCGTCCCCCAAAAACGGCATCCACCAGCGCTAGTAGCACCGGAATCGGCAATCCTAAGGCCAAAATCCAACCCCAAATTCGCCAGGATGTCTGCTGCATCAACCGCAGCAGCATTCCGACAAACACCAGAAGCAACACAAATGAGGTGAGGATTTGTAGCGTAGAAGCAAGGCTTCCTAGCGGTGCAACGGGGACATCGAATACAGGAATGCTGAGGCTATAGAGCCAGATCCCAATGCGATCGACCAGCCCCATAGGGAGCTGCATCCAGGCAGTATTGCTACGCAGGGTATTCCACTGGCGACCGACGACGATGAGCCAAGGAAGAAATGCAAGGAGGCTAACGGCGATCGCTACCCAAACTGCTTTCACCGATGCCCTGTCTGATTTCCGATAGATATCTCCAGATCCACGCTCAGCAAGGGTCACGTGAAGTCCCTGGCTGATAACAACGGGAAGAGAGAGCAGGGAGGTGTAAAGGGCCAGGGTTAGGGCAATTCCGTAGCCTATCCACAACCCGTTATTCCCCCGCCGCCAGGCTCGCATTAGCAAACCGCCTGATAACACCAGCAGGAATAACCAAAGACTGTAGGGACGCGCTTCCTGAGCATAGGAAATGAACAGCGGCGAAATAGCAAGGAGAGCAGCGGCAATCCCACCTGCCAGAGAAGAATAGAGCCATTCCCAACACAACCAGGCCAGCATGGGCAGCGTCAGCAGGCTCAACATCACCGAAAGTAAGCGTAGGGTGGCAGGAGTTTGTCCGAACAGGGCGCTCCATTCCCGCGTCAACAGGAAATACAGCGGTGCATGTTCAGGGCTTTGCACCAGAGCATCCAGGGTCTTGCGGCGATCGCGATCGCTCGGGGCCACCACAAATTGCCATAACTCAGCAGGCGATCGGGGCTGACCATCCGCTACCGCTGCAACCACCTCAGCCTGTGTATAGCCCCGCACCCGCACCGCCGTCGCCACTTCATCCACCCAGAAAATGCCCGATTCTAGATTGGCAAACCGCAACCCAATCCCCAATAACAGCAACCCACCCAACAACCAAGGGAGGATGAGTCTGAGAGACAGTGTTTTGAGAGGAAGCATGGGATAGCAATGAAAGTGCAATAGCAAATGATGAGCAGCCAGCAATCTACCCGGAATATGGCAGCAAATATCAGTTGTCAGTCGATCGGTAGAGCGTAGATCACCTGCCACAACGACAGATAATTATCTCCCTCTGCCAAAAGTTTAGGCTCGTAGGCTTCCTTGAGATGAATGGGGTGAGTTTGGGTGAAGCGATCGCGCTCTACTTCGGTCGGGTTGAGCAAGAAGATGGACGCATCGTCCAACCTATCAGGGAGCTTGGCAGGGAGCTGGTCATCGGGGAGGAAGCGGAGGGTGACGGTGTTGTCTAGGGAGTGGCTGAGGGAAAGGGCGTCGAAAACCTGAGAGGCCGGAACAAGGAGGAGGGGTGCTGGGGTCGTGTTGAGCACCTGAATAACTTCGGGGTTATGGATATTGCGATCTTTTTGGTAGTTGGGCGATCGCCCCAACCCGAATCGGTTGGAGACCAAACAAACGAGCAACAGTGTCATGAGCAACCAGCGGGTTGAGCGGGGATGGGAGGTCAAGCGCTGGGCAAAGAACCATCCCAACACGATGATCAGGGCAATTTGGGGCGGAAAGAGATACCGGGACGTAGCAGACACTTGCCCACCATGTAGGCTATCCAGCAGGATTAAAACCAGAGGCGTAGGCAGCGCCAGAGCTAGAAGCACGCTCCACTGAGCCCTAGTAGTGTGCCCCAACATAGCCCAAACTGCCCACCCCATCATGATGAGAACAAACAGGGCAACGATTCCCTGCACCCCTGCTAGCAAACCAGGAAAAGGGGCGATGGGGACATCAAGAATCAGAATGGCAAAACTATAGAGCCAGATGCCAAGGCGGATGAAGGGATTGAGAGGCGATCGCGACCAGGCCGTATTCGTCTCCAGCAGATTCCAGTTTTGCACCATGACTCCAATCCACGGGGAAAATGCCAGGATGCCAAGCCCCAATGCCAGCCAGAAGTACCGCATTTGAGACATGCCCTGTCCGCGATTCTGGAAATAGGCATAGAGGCTGTGCCCGACCAACACCGGAGCCGACAGCAGAGAGGTGTACAACATCAGTGCAACGGTGGTTGCGTAGCCCAACCAAGCCCGCCCGGTTTGTCGCTGCCAAGCTAAGACCAGCATGGTACTTCCCCCAACCAATACTAATGCCCATAGACTATAGGGACGGGCTTCCTTGGAATAGGCAATCAGGTAAGGCGAGACAGCGGCGATCGCAACCGTCCAGGCAGCAACTTGGGGATGGGGAAACAGAACCCGACAGAACCCATAGAGCGCTGGCAACAGCAGCAAGCCCAACACCACAGAAAAGCTCCGCAGGGCAACAATTGAGGTGCCAAATAGCCGCATCCACAAGCCCGCCCCCAAGAAGTAGAGCGGCGCATGTTCAGGGCTTTGGCAAAGCGCATGGAGCGTATCCTTCCAGGTGCGATCGCTCGGCAATTGCTGATAGCGCTGGAGGGCAGCGGGCGATCGCCCATCGCCATCGGCCAACTCCGCCACAATTTCACCCCGGGCATAACCCGATACCCGCGTTGCCGTCGCCACCTCATCGACCCAAAAGACAGGTTCCGACAGGTAACTCATTCGGCACCCCACCCCCAAAAGGATCAGCGCACTCACCACAATTAGAGTTAGCCGATAGGATGTCGCCCTTCCCAAGCTACTCGATAAACGTGAAGCGGAGGTCGGTGGGGCATCGTGGGGCATGGCGATCGCAAGAACCAATATCAATCGGCACAGTAGCACAGTCCAAATCGGTCTGAACACCACCGCCTAGACATACTCAAAGATCAGTATTGACACAAACCCCATGTCATTTTGAATCAGTCCATTGATGTTGTAGTCCCAACACGACCACAGCATCAATGAAATGTGTAACGACCGAAGGAATCAAATATCGTCAGGGTTGACACCTAATTCTCGAAGCTTAGCCGCAAGGCGATCGGCACGCTGGCGCTCTGGATCCGCCACTTCTGCTCCTGTTGGAATAACCTGTCCCTGCTCGTCGCACCACCGCAGCCATAGACGCGATACGGGTTCTTCAAATTCTCCCTGCCATAGGGTCAACCCCAGACCAACAGATGGCAGCCAAATATGCTGCCCTACTTCTGTAATTCCCTCAGCAGCAGTCAGCTCGTGATAGTTTCCTGCCATCAGCACCCAAACCCGCAACAGTGCCCCATTCATTTCGGCTTCGCCCTGAATTTGTTGCAGAGGGTCGAACACGACGTAGTACGGCACATGGACATGGGCATAGATGTCTCTCTTGGCACGTGCTTTTCCCTTTTGTCGAGCTTGCTGGCTCAGGGTCAGCTCATCCCCCTCCTGGTTTGAAACGAGTTCGATACAGACCTCAGGGACTTTGCCAAACTCCCACACAAAATAGGAGCGATAACGGCGCTCCGAAAAATCCTCGGCTCGTTGCACACCCAAACTCAGCAACATATCAGGAACGATGGGGTCGCCATGCAGCTTATAAAACAGCCCCACATTTGCCGCTGCCAGGAAAGGGGTAGGCAAAGCTTTGGAACTATAAAGGGGTTCCACTAACAAGCGCTGTTGGACTTCAGATTGAAAATTATCCAAGGGAGTATCGTCCTCAATGGTGAGGTGACTGATGTCAAGCTCCGTGACGATTTCATCGGCGAACTCGTATCCGTCCGTGTCGAGTAGTCGCTGCGTCATGATGTACTGGTGGCAATCCGACAATCACTATTATCTCAAAACTTTTAGGAAAGCCGTTTGGAACAACAAGTTTGCTAGAAAGCTTGCCGCTACAGAGTGGATTGGTTTCCATTTGGAAATCGAGGCTACCCGGTTTTTCACCAGCGGTCATGAAAAATGAAGGAAGGAGGATGTAACCCTTCTCATTTTTTAGAATAAAAGGTCATGATGGAGGCACACTCCACAAAACGAGCTATGAGAGAACGCATTGAACCGCTGATTCAAAACCTGGGACAGACGATTGTTGGCAAATCAGATGCTATTCGTCTGGTGCTAGTTGCCCTGTTTTCAGGGGGACATGCCTTGTTGGAAGATGTACCCGGCGTCGGAAAAACACTGCTGGCCAAGTCTCTGGCGCGCTCCATTGATGGACAATTCCAGCGAATTCAATGTACGCCCGACCTGCTGCCGACGGATATTACCGGAACCAATATTTGGAATCCGCGCAGCGGCGAGTTTGAGTTTCTGCCCGGACCAGTGTTCTGCAATGTGTTGCTGGCGGACGAAATCAACCGCGCAACGCCCCGCACCCAGTCGGCCTTGCTGGAGGTGATGGAGGAACAGCAAGTAACGGTGGATCGGGTGTCGCGCTCTGTGCCGACCCCATTTTTTGTAATTGCCACCCAGAACCCTGTGGAGTATCAGGGAACCTTTCCGCTGCCAGAGGCACAGATGGATCGCTTTGCTCTGGCCTTGAGCTTGGGCTATCCCTCGGAAACGGAAGAGTTGCAAATGCTGGAGCGGTTGAGCAGCCATGCCGCGACTGTAAAAGAGTTACAGCCTTGCATCACCCTCGAAGAGGTGCAACAGCTTCAGCAACTTTGTCAGGCGGTGCGTATCGAATCGTCCCTTCAGCGCTATATCCTGGATCTAGTACGAGCCACTCGTCAGGATGAGGATGTGGTGTTGGGGGTCAGCCCACGGGGGTCGGTCGCGTTGTTTCGGGCA
>JBCBSJ010000168.1:0-8702 GCA_039819245.1 Cyanobacteria bacterium J06638_20 | reverse complement strand
AGGGCAATTTGCCCGGAGACAAACACCATCCGCCCCTGAGTGGCGATCGCCTGACTGTAAGGCCCTACAGGAGCCGGAGCTGCACTGGTTTCAATTATTTCTCGCATAGCCAATCTTTCCTTCAGACAACCTTTCCTTCAGACTTGCATAAGCTTTGCTTAAAACAACTTGGGGCGCAGACCATGCTCCCGGTAATAACGGTAGTCTCGCAAAATCTGTTCATGGTCAAAACATAAGTTCTGCGGAATATCCCACAGCTCAAACACGGCTAGATTCTTCGCATCATCGCCTGCGAAAGGTTCTCCTTTCGACATGGCGAGGAAAACGATACTTAACGTATGATGCCGGGGATCGCGTTCGGGATCAGAATAGACTTGAAACTGTTCGACGAGTTTGATATGCAAACCGGTCTCTTCTGCGGCTTCCCGAATCGCCGCGCTTTCTACAGTTTCGCCATAATCGACAAACCCCCCGGGCAAAGCCCAGCCAAGGGGAGGGTTTAGACGCTCAATCAGCACAATAGGCCGATAGGGGCGATCGAGTAGCTCAATGATGATATCGACAGTGGGAATGGGATTGCGGTAGCTCACGGTAACTTTTAACCACGCCTAGTTGAGTCACGGCCCATGATAGCGGCGAAAGGCCGCAGCAAAACCTGATAGCAGCATATCCTTCTGATGACATAATTGGCGATCGCATAAAATATCCTGGAAGCTTTGCTATGGATGGGGAAACGGTTTGATAATATGTGCTTGAGTGCAATACACGGTGCAGCATTGATTTGGGCTGGGTTTTCCCCAGCGCTCCTAGGGCAGGAGCATGTGGGTTCTTCGAGTTTTTTGAACAGTAGTTTCTCTAAATAAAATTAGGGCACAGATAGTGAGTACCATGTTGACCCTTGAAGCGACCAATCCTTCCCAGCAAGGACTAACGATTGGACATGTGCTTGTTGTGGACGACGAAGATGTCATCCGGGAAACGATTGCTTTGGCGCTGCGAGAAGAAGGATACGATGTGCTGGTCGCCAGCGACGGGCGATCGGCGATGGAAATTGTTTGTGGGCCAGCTGAGGCCAACGGCTTAGCCGATCCGGGGATCGATTTGGTGGTGCTAGACTTGATGCTTCCCTATGTGAATGGGTTGGATCTGTGTCGACTGATTCGCAATCAAGGGAATCGAGTTCCTATCTTGATGCTGAGTGCTAAAGGAAGCGAGACCGATCGCGTCGTTGGGCTAGAGGTAGGGGCCGATGACTATCTCACGAAGCCCTTTGGGATGCGAGAGTTGGTTGCCCGTTGTCGTGCCTTGTTGCGACGGCATCGCTATGTTGAGCCGACCTCTCCTGAAGATCGGGCGCTGCGCTACCGGGACATTACCCTGTTTCCTCAAGAATGCCGTGTTACGGTTCGGGGAGAGGAAATTAATCTTTCGCCAAAAGAGTTTCGAATTTTGGAATTGTTCATGACCCATCAGCGTCGGGTGTGGTCGCGGGAACAGCTCATTGAGCGAGTGTGGGGGCCGGACTTCATGGGAGATAGTAAGACCGTGGATGTTCATATCCGCTGGTTGCGAGAGAAGTTAGAACTTGATCCCAGTCGTCCTGAATATCTGACAACGGTTCGTGGATTTGGCTATCGCTTCGGTTGAACCTCTGTTCAAGCTATTCAGTTAAGCTATCCAAAAGCTATCCGACGTACTGTAATGTGACCACTATTCTTACGTTTTTGTTGGGTTTATCTATTGGTTTGGGGTGCGCGCTGTGGCAGCGATCGCCCCTGCAGTGTATGTTCCGGCGATTGAGCCGGGAGTTCACCACCTCGGAGGACAAGTCAAGCCCCCGATCGAGTGCGGCTCAGCTTGCCCTCACCGTTACCCAACAGCAGCGGATCCAGCATGACCTAACAATGCAGCGGGATGGGTATCGTGCTGTCTTGGAGCATGCCCCCATCGGCTTTTTGCAGATTGATGATGAGAATCGCCTAGTGTGGTGCAATGCCCAAGCGCGATCGCTCCTCGACATCCAGCCCAGCGAAGGGGCTGACTCCATTCGGCTACTGCTGGAACTAGTGCGCTCCTACGAGTTGGATCAGCTGGTGGAAGAAACCCGCGATATACAACAGCCTTGCGAACAAGATTGGGTCTTTTACCCCGTTAGCCCCGATCCCACCCAAATTTCGCAACAAATGGGTTCGTCCTTGCGGGGCTATGGGTTTCCTCTGCCCAATCATCAGGTGGGGGTGTTTCTCGAAAGCCGAGAAGAGGCCGAAACACTCAAGCAACAGCGCGATCGCTGGGCATCCGATGTGGCCCATGAGTTGAAAACCCCGCTAACCTCCATTCGCTTGGTAGCAGAGACACTGGAATACCGAGTGGATCCGGCGCAGCGTGGCTGGGTCCAACGATTAATTAACGAGACAACGCGCCTTAGCAATCTGGTACAAGATTTGCTGGATTTGTCCCATTTGGAGCGATCGTTACCTCAGGTGTTGTCCTGCGAGACCGTTAATTTGCCGGATCTGATTCAGGCGGCCTGGCTCAGTCTCGAACCCTTGACGCAAAAGAAGCAGCTCCAATTGGACTATCAGGGGAGCGATCATCTCCCTGTGCAGCTCGACCAAAACCGAATCTATCGAGTCCTCATCAACCTCCTCGACAACAGCATCAAACATAGTCCCCCCTGGGGGGTTGTGCAGGTGAAGCTCTGGGGCAATCGTGCCACGAACGATAGTACTTCAGGCGGTTCCAATGGGTTTGGTGATGTCGATGAGGACTGGGTGACTTTGCAAGTCATTGATGCAGGGCCAGGATTCCCGGAAAGTGATTTGCCCTTTGTGTTTGAGCGCTTCTACAAAACCGATCCGTCGCGGGCACAGATATCTGACGCTTGCCTACCCTGTGTCGTAAAGCCGGGAAATGCCCATGAGGTTGAACAGGGGGCAGGGGAGGGACAACGGCGCAGCAGCACTGGGTTGGGATTGGCGATCGTGCAACAAATTGTTGAAGCTCATGGAGGAGCCGTTGAAGCCTGCAACCATGCCGAAACTGGCGGGGCTTGTCTAACGGTTCGTTTGCCTAGCCGTTGTGCGCCGGACATGGTTATGGCTAAGGGATGATGAATAAGGTCAGATCAGCGAACGCGAGGCGAAAAACACGGTTCGAGTATGGCGGAGCGGTTACAAAAAATCTTGTCCCAATGGGGGGTCGCATCGCGGCGTGGAGCCGAGGTTCTGATTGCCGCGGGGCGGGTGCGGGTGAATGGCTATCTGGCGGAACTAGGGCAACGGGCAGATCCAGCGTGCGATCGCATCGAAGTCGACGGCAAACCCCTGCACCAGGGGGCTCGGCCTGAGAACTATTACCTGCTGCTCAATAAACCCGCTGGGGTGGTGTCTACCTGTCGTGATACCCACCGTCGGCTCACAGTTCTGGATTTGATTCCTGCGGCGCAACGAACCGGGCTGCATCCTGTGGGACGGCTGGATGCCGACTCGACCGGGGCATTGCTGCTGACCAATGATGGGGATCTGACCTTTGCCCTGACCCATCCTTCCCACGATGTCCCTAAGACCTATCGGGTGTGGGTAGAAGGTGCGCCGAGTCAACAACGGTTGGCGCAATGGCGTCAAGGAGTTGTTTTGGACGGGCGAATGACCCGCCCTGCCGAGGTCGATGTCGTGACGCGGCGGGGTGATCGCACGGAGCTACG
The DNA here is from genome assembly GCA_039819245.1 of Cyanobacteria bacterium J06638_20. Taxonomy (GTDB): domain Bacteria; phylum Cyanobacteriota; class Cyanobacteriia; order Elainellales; family Elainellaceae; genus Vacuolonema. The sequence continues at coordinate 4,996 of JBCBSJ010000168.1, read as the reverse complement.
CATTGTGCTACGTGAGGGACGCAATCGCCAAATTCGTCGGGTGGCCGAGCAACTGGGGCATCCCGTCCTTGCATTGCATCGGGTGGCTATCGGCTCCATTGAGTTGGGGCGTCTGCCTGAGGGAGAGGTGCGATCGCTCTTACCCTCAGAAGTTGTCTATCTTAAATCAACCCTCGCAACGCCCTAGGGACTTGTGTGAAGGTTAAGATCCCAAAATACCCAAGGCGAGTTGAGTTTGGAATCCCTAAACCACATTCCCGGAACGGCTATCTTACGATAAGGTTATTTCTTGTAAGCTAAACATTACAGTTCTGCAATCTTGGACTTGTCGCATCGTTCTACGAGATCGCACTGGATGCGGGAAATCTGTCGAGGAGATTTAGAGTGACGAAGGTAATGAGCGACCCAACCTCTCCGTTTGAGCAGCAGCAGCTGGATCAGTTGGTGCAAATTGGGGCTTATCTGCGCCAGGTTCGTGAAGAGAATCTGCTCACAATTGAGCATGTTTCCACCAAGACAATGATCCAGCCTCGAATTCTGCGGGCGATCGAAGAAGGTAAATTGGAACATTTGCCAGAGCCTGTTTATATCCGTGGTTTTATCAAGCGCTATGCCCGAGAGCTGAATCTGGATGCTGAGGCCGTTGCCCAAGCTTTTCCAGTGAAACGAGACGCGAATCTGCAGCCCAAAAGTTGGAGTGATGCCTCGTCTCGCCAATTGCGCCCCTATCATCTCTACGCTTTGTATATTGCGGTAATCATGGCGGCGATCGCTGGCCTATCCTACTTCCTGACGCGTGGCCCCATTCGCACAACAGCGACCGCGCCGTCTCCAGCGGTGATACCGTCCCCCGACCTACCCACCCCTACGGAGCCAGCGGCTAACTCAGAAGCTCCACCAGCCCCAGAGCCTCCGGCACAGCCTGTCCAGATTGAGGTCACGATGCAGGAGCAGTCCTGGATACGGGTGATTGTAGATGGGGAAACCGAGTTTGAAGGAATGCTCAATGAAGGGACGCAGCGTACCTGGACAGCCAGCGAAGAGGTACAAATCCGCGCAGGAAATGCCGGTGGTGTGCTGGTGGAATACAACAACCAACCCGCCGCACTAATGGGCGATCGCGGCACAGTTCAGCAACTCGTCTTTACGGCCAGCGGGGATTCGCCGCTGAGTGACCAAGCGACTCAGTAATCAACAGTCCAAACTGGCAGGATGGCCACTGCCCTCATAACTCCTATAGCCCAGACAGGGAGATGCTTACGGTGGTCGTGCCTCACACAATCAGTCACCTTGCTTTGGTTCTCATGGAATAGCCATCGGTTTCGTGCATTTAAGAACCTGGATTACGCCATTTCCAGCTAGCGCTTGAGAGAATATTGGTTGTGACATGGGCAATAACCGGGATCAAGAGATTGTTGGATACAACCGCACTGATACCTAGCACGGCACCGATAATTGCTGCCCATAGGACGTAACTCCAATAGCGCCCACCGAAAAAGTGCAGTACACCAAAGCAAAGACTAGAGATAACAATCCCAAACCAGTTCAGCCCAATAGCTGGGAGCATAACGCCACGAAAGAGTAGCTCTTCACTCATCCCTGGCAAGATGCCCAACCAAAGCAGATCCATCCATTGCAAGGGTTGGAGCACCATTTGTAAATAGGCATCTGCACTGGCTCGGTAGGTTTTTGAGATGTAATAAATAGTTTCGCTAGCGATTGAGATTAGCCCGCCCAATCCTAAACCTAGAAGGATCGCCTCGAGGGTCACCTGGGTTGGTAAGGGGTTGACATTGTCGAACAGCAACCACAAGCGCGAAACAGTTAGGAGAACGACTGCCGTTATCCCCATTGCAGCGAGGAGTTGGGTGCGATCGAAGGAACCCATCGGTTCAGGGGAAGAATGGTCAGACACGATGCAAGAGCAGATCCAAGTGGGACAACGTGGGGCGAACAAGCCTTGAGAAGAATTTGAGACGCTAGCGATCGCCCATACTGTTTTCTCTCCTGTCGTAGGAGAAACGAGATGGGTAGCCACTTCTGGCGCCCAGACACAATGTTTCTGGCGAACGTTTGTAGCAGCGAATCGCCTTCAGGCTATCACTCCCTTCAACAATTCGGGACAAGTCTTAACCCTGTTTAACCCTTGTGAGGTTGCAGGGGGCTCAACGTTGCAGAGAGAGCGGTTGGGCTAATCCCGGCTTTGTGAGCTGCCAGCACGCCGATCGCTTCCAGGTAGGTGGAGACGGCGATCGCCTCTAACCCCAATGTCTCAGCCGGAACCTGCATTTGCGTCGTGTTTTCCTGCACCGTAATTAGCGATGTCGGGGTTTGGGCAAAACTGAGGATGGCCGCTCCACCGCAGGCGCTTGCTGGAACGATGACGGCATTCACCTGACTGGCCCAAATATCTGTGGGCTGTAGCTGTGTGGAGAGTGGTGGATACTGTGGTGATTCTGGAGCAATGAAGCGGGGCGCACGGCTCAAGCCCGCCAGCACACAGGGAAGAAAGGTGTAGCCCAACTCCTCGGCAGCGGAGCGAGGAGAAATAGTCGGGTCGAAGGGCAATGGTGAGAGCGCCGGAGCATGGGCACAGGGCACCTGGAACTGCCGCACAATCAGGTGGCTGATGACGGCTTCCGCTCCAGCCAGTGGATCTACGCCCTTGCCCTGGCGGTAGTCGGCCAACGCTGGACTATCGAGATCATCAGGGAAGCGGGCAACAACGGCGATCGCCTCTACCCCCAACTGCTGGATCAAGGTTTCGGCACCCCGCAACAGGCTGTCAGTTTGGCGGATTGTGCCCCAGGTGGCTCCCGATGCTGCCGTTCGCAACTCCAGGCCCAGGGGAGCATCGGTGACCACATAATCGGCGATATCTAGACCTAACGTGGCACGGGTGGCATCAGCGGCTTGGAGATGGCGATCGCGCAACTCCGGCTCAATCCCCTGATCTAGCAACAACCCAATCCGGTTGCGGTGAACTGGGCGCAAACCCCACTGCCCAGCAGCAAACTGATCCAGCCCATAGCCTTCGACATAGCTGACGTTAGATAGCGGCCAGTACAGGCTTGCTCCATTCAGCACGTTGGGATGGGTGATGACGCGCTCGGCGACTTGGGCGATCGCCCTGACTACAGGCAGCGCATCACCGGCATAGCCGCCGATCGCCGCACCAATGCCCGTTGGCACGATCACCACCACGGTATAGGGATTGGAATTAACCTGCGTCACGCGATCCTCGTTGCCACCGTTACAACTGCTTCGATCGCTGCCGTTTGGGTGCCTGCATCCACGGTGGTAATGGCCCAGCGCAGTGGCTCACCGTAAGACTGCAGAGCTTGGGCGATCGCCTGCTCCATCGCAGCGGGGCTGGCTTGGAGGGGGATCGTTAGGGACACGAACTGGGTCAGCATAGGGGTTTGCGTTTGCCGTGTTATTTGCTGGGTTGCCCAAACTGATAATCGTACACGGTGTCCTCTTTCTCGGTTTCCAGCACCAAATCAGATTGGGGAAACGCGACGCAGAGCAGTGCATAGCCCTGTTCCTGCAACTCGGGACTGATGCCCATGCCTTCGCTCTGATCGACGGTGCCCGACAGTAATTGGGCGGCGCAGGTAGTACAAACCCCAGCATTGCAGGAAGAGGGAAGTTCCAAGCCCGCTTCGTTCGCTGCTGCGAGGACGGTTTGATCGGCTTTCACCTGAATCGTGTGAACCTCTCCCTGGTGCCGAATTTCAGCGGTATAGCTCTCTGCCATGCCTCAATTACCTCCACTTCCGGGAAATGTGCTTTCAGGGAAGGTGCGATCGAAGTCATCGATCAAGTCATCCAGTTCTTCGAGTGCCTGGTTCACATCAATTCTCAGTGTTCCCAGATCAGGCTGTTCCAGAAGGCGCAGCAGGGCTTCGCGCTTGCTCTCCACAATTTTGAATCGTTCCCGTAAGGTTTGCGGGTCTAACATGGCTTGTTCTACCGAAATTTGACACAGCCTCGATCCTACCAAACCTGTATCCATGCAGACTTAGGACTTACGCAAAACTCCCAGATTCTTCCCTAAATGCATGTGATAAGTACCTCAATATAGTTAAAATCCAAATCCTAAAACCCTGTGCCGCCCGCGGCGCAGGCGGCACAGGGTTTTAGGATTTGGATTTTAATTGCACCCACCGACTGACTCCTGGTTTTGAGGATGATTTTCTCTACAAGCGGGGGCGCGATTGTGGGTGCGTCGTCTCCATAATCTCGATGCAATGCATAAGTCTTAAGGAATAATGAATGAAGTGATACTGTGAAGAAATTTTATGTTTGGTCGCTTTTCTCTGGGAAAAATTGGACTTACCGTTGGTGGCATCTTAACGCTGGTGGGCTTTGCAGCCTACTTTACCGATCGCCCAACCCTCAATCTCATCGGCTTTTTCTATGGCGTTCCGATTCTGCTAGGTGGATTGGCCCTCATCGCGGCTGAGCTACCCCCTGTATCCTTCTCCACGGAAACGCCCAGCGAGGTGCTGGCTCTACGAGAGCAGCAAGCGACCGAAACCCAAACCAAGGTTCTAAAGGATGTGACCCGCTACCGCTATGGGCAAAGCACCCACCTAGAAAGTTCCTTGGAGGCTCTGAGGCTGGGGGATACCGATGATGACTTACCGATTTTGATGGCAGTACGGGAAGAGGCGATCGCCGGAGCTTATGCCCTCATTCTGGAGTTCGATTCTGAGTATGTGGACTTCGACATCTGGCAAGCCAGGCATGAAAAGCTAGAAAGCTTCTTTGGCCCTGGCATCAGTATTGCCTTAGAACAACCCGAAACCAATCGGGTCGATCTAAAAATCATTGCCCAGTCTGCCTAATCAAAACCTATCGAACTTACCCATCTAGGACTTGCACAAAGTTCTAAAGTTCTTATGTCTCCTGCTCAGTACAGGACAAAAACCAAGGAATCCCTGATTTTATGTGGCGCGGGCACCGCCCGCGCCACATAAAATCAGGGATT
>JBCBSJ010000167.1:0-8737 GCA_039819245.1 Cyanobacteria bacterium J06638_20 | reverse complement strand
GTAATCCAGCGCTTGGGGCGGTAGATCTTTCAAGCTGCGGCAGTCGGCGGTCGATTACCTCAAATTCCTGGCAGAATTGATGGAGGTGCCGATCGCCATCGTCTCCCTCGGAGCCAGTCGCGATCAGACTATTATTGTGGAAGATCCAATTCATGGCCCGAAGCGGGCATTGCTCTATGCCAACGGCGAAGGAGAAAGCTGGGAACAGAGCATTGCCAGCAGGTAGGGCGTCATGTGCCATAGGTCAGACAAGGCAAGCGACAGTGTGAGCCAAGGCGATCGCTCCCACAATTTCGCTGTCCAAGTTGCCTCAAGCGCTTGTATTGCATCAGATTTTTTTCACACCACCAACGATTAGTTTTCAGATTAGGACAGAGGATTATGGACATCACAGTCGAATGTAAAGTGCGTTCGGAGAAGGACAAACCCAATGCCTTGCGCCGCCAGGGAATGATCCCGGCCGTGCTATACGGGCATCAAGGGACAGAATCGGTTTCGCTAGTTTTAGATGGGATGAAGGTCAAGCGTTTGCTCAAGGACGCTCAGTTGAACAACACCGTGATCAATCTGAATGTGCCCGATTTGCCTTGGAGTGGCAAAACCGTACTGCGGGAAGTGCAGACCCACCCCTGGCGGAGGTCGGATGTTTATCACCTGAGCTTTTTCTCCTATGCAGCGCACGGAAAGATTGATGCAACGCTGCCACTGCACTTCACGGGTACAGCTCCCGGTGTTAAAACTGGCGGTGGTCTCCTGGATACGGTCTACACTGAACTGCCCATCCAGGGAGATCCGGCCAGTATCCCAGAATTTATTGAGGTGGATGTCTCCAACCTAGAACTTGGGGGTGCCATCTATTTAAAGGATTTGAACTTGCCCGCTGGCGTCGAAACCCAGATGGATGCAGAAACCATCATCGCTTCTGTCCTGCAAGGACGAGTGAGCAAAGAAGCTGCTGAGGGCGAGGAAGCTGAAGCTGGAGACGCTAGCTAAGTTTAAGGTGCTGCTGATTCAGCCATTTGGGTTCAGTATGTTGATCCCAAAATGTGCACAGGGGGCGATCGCCCCCTTTTTCGTGCCGATAAATGCTCGTGCCGCTTCTTTCTCTCTGATCGCTTCTTTCTTGCTGATAGAGGGATTTGTAGATGAAGTCACTGTAAATCCATTTAGGATAGCGGTGGATAGCTTGCTTTGCTGAAGGCATGTCTTCCGTCGTCTCTCGTCTAGTTATCCCCTACGTTGAACTGTTTTTACTGATTTTTTATCATGACCGATCCCGCAAATTTGCCACCGCTCATCCAACGGATGCTGCAGCCGGATTTTTATCCGCATACCGTGCAGGAACCGATTCAGCTATTTCAAACCCATGTGTCCTACGTTGTAACGACTGGGAACGTTGCTTATAAGCTGAAGAAGGCGGTGGATTTTGGTTTTCTCGACTATTCCACGTTGGAAAAACGTCACCATTTTTGCGATGAGGAAATGCGGCTAAATGAGCGAGGAGCCGGATCCACGTTGTACTCAGGCGTTGTGCCGATTAGCGAAACCGATGGGGAGTTTGTTCTGGGGAGCGATCGCCACCCCGTTGAATATGCCGTCAAGATGAAGCAGTTTCCTCAGGAAACCCTACTTTCCAAGATCCTGGAGCAGGGAGAACTGACGGAAGACTTGCTGCGCCGGCTGGCTGTGCAAGTGGCAGACTTTCATCGCAAATCGGTCACCAGTGATTACATCCGGAGTTTTGGCACCGTTGAGCAGGTGCGGCAGGCCTTTGACGAGAACTATGAGCAAACTTCTGGGTATATCGGTGGCCCTCAAACCCAACAGCAGTTTGAGGAAACCCAGGCTTATACCGATCGCTTCTTTGCAGAGCGGGAGGATTTATTCAAGCAGCGGATGCAGCAGGGCTACATTCGCGAATGCCATGGCGACGTGCATCTACGGAACATTTGCTATTGGCACGATGAGTTGCTGTTGTTTGACTGCATCGAGTTCAACGAGCCGTTTCGCTTTGTTGATGTGATGTACGATATCGCCTACATCGTGATGGATCTGGATGTGTATAAGCGCCCTGATCTGCGAGCGGCTTTCCTCAATGCCTATGTCGAGGAAATGGGAGACTGGGAAGGCTTATTGGTTCTGCCGATCTACGTCAGCCGTCAGACCTACGTGCGGGCTAAGGTGGCCTCATTTTTGCTGGATGATCCCTTGGCTTCAGAGGCTGACAAAAAGCAGGCCTATGAAACAGCGGCTATGTACTACAAGTTAGTCTGGGAATATACCCAGAGTCCGCAGGGACGCCTCATTCTGATGTCGGGCTTATCTGGCTCGGGCAAAACGACAGCCGCCCGCGAAGTTGTGCGCCAATCGGGAGCTGTCCACATCCGCTCCGATGCCGTTCGCAAGCACCTGGGTGGTATCTCCATTCACGAGCGCGGGGATGATTCTCTCTACACCCCAGAAATGACAAAGCAGACCTACGATCGCCTCCTTAAGCTGGGTATCTCCCTAGCGCAGAACGGCTATACCGTAGTTCTAGATGCCAAGTATGATCGCCAGGCATTGCGTCAGGCGGCGATCGCCCAAGCTACTGCCCACAACCTGCCGCTACAAATCTTGCACTGCACCGCACCGATGGAGGTGTTGAGCGATCGCGTCCACCAGCGGAGCGGGGATATTGCCGATGCCACAGTCGAAGTACTGGCTCAGCAGACCTACGAGCCGTTGACGGAGGCAGAACAGCCCTTTGTCGTCACCATCGACAGCACCAGCGACCTCCAGCCACAGATTCAGGCTGCCTTAGCGTGAGCCGAGTTCTCTGTGGGAGGGAGGGATATGAAGACGCTTAAGCTGTAGCTATTCGCTGCAGCTATAGGCGCGCTGTCCATTTTTCTCTAATAAGGTGCAGCGGCGACTAATGCCGCGCTCGCCCACCAGCTTGCTAAATTCTTCCGCTTCGAGCTGTGCGAGTTCGACTGCTGTGCTGAAGGGTAGCATTTCACGCTCGTAGAGGGCGATCGCCAATTCCTTCAACAATTCTTGCTCCATTTGTTGCTGGGGCAAGCGCAGTACCTCGGTCACAGGATCCGGAATCGTGAGTTGCAATGTCATGGTCTTCTCTCCTCACCATGAGGGTGTTTCTAGCATTCCCTAAAAAACGGATTCCGCCTACCAGAAACGAAATCTGAAGCGTATTTTTTAAGGATTGGATGGAGTGGACATTCCTGCTGGCTACCCCTACCTAGCTAAGTCATCTGCTGATTCGCGTCGTCTAGGCACCTACATGTTCTAGCGATCGCTTTAGGGGCATTAGGGCTCATCAACAGGCCGTAGACGCGTCACGCTCAGAGTGAATTGCCCCAACCCCTGTCCCGCAAAGGGACTCACCCGTAGGACATAGTTGCCAGTTTGGGTGATGCGAGCAAACAGCAGGGAGTTGGTGGTGCCATCGGGCCCATCGTCGTTTTGCCCAATCGTTGTGCCATCCGGTGCAATGAGCGTAATGATGGTGTCAAATTGCTCCGAACTTAAATCCATAACGACCTGATCACCCGCTTCTAATTCAATCAGATAATCGCGGGCAAATCCACCATTTCCCGTTGGAATATCTACGTCCGACAACGTGTCTACGATGGTATTCGAGTCGGGCATGGGGATTGGATTGTAAACCAGATCAGCACGGGCAGAGAGCGCACTGAGGGCCAGGGTCAGAGATGTTCCTGCCACAAGTAGAGGAACGTCTAGACGAACAACGGGCAATCGACTCATGGGTGGTGTCACAGGCTCCTCACAAAACGCAGTCCTGTTCATTATGCCCTAGGCGATCGCCCGCTATGACTAAGTTTTTGGCATAACGTTAGAAAGCGAAACAAAGCCGTCTTTCGCCTTAACCAAGCCTTTGGCATAACGTTAGAAAATGCAACAAAGCTGTCTTTTACGACAATCTGAATCTGCTTCATTCGACGCGATAAGAAACGAAGAGATTTATGTCATTTCCAACACCAGATTGATACTGGACGTTACCATCCTTGGAAAAGATACACACCATAGCTCGTGCTGTGACTGGAGCATCTCAAATTCACTTCAGAAACGATTTTGAAATTATTTTTTTGATAGGTCTTCCCATGACAGCGTCATCCAACAGCTTTCCGATTCCCTTTGCGCCCCAACCGGCTCAAGATACCGATCTGTTGCAGCAGATTGGATTCCTTCCCGGCGTTAAAGAACTGCTTTCCCTGCGCCAGGTTCATGCCCTGGAACATGCCACTGTGCGAGTGATGGAGGATATGGCCGCAACGCCTCTAGCGAAGGAACGGGTTGAAGGGATCACAGGATTATCAACCGAGCGCGGCTTTTACCTGTACGGGCCAACCAATGTGGCAGAGCTACGACGAGCGGTGCTAGAGGCGCTACGCCGCTTGGTGGCTGGAGATTGGGATCTTGCCGTACACCCCCGCTGTGGAACGAACCTGTCGGTGAGTCTGCTACTGACCTTGGGACTTGGGTCTGGGATCGGTTGGTTTTTGCCCAAGGATCCATTAGGGCAGGCGTTGGGTTTTGGAGTTGGAGCGATCGCCGCTTCTACCCTCGCGCCTGATTTAGGAAGCCTAACCCAACGGCACATTACCACTGCTATCCCTTTCAACCTGACAGTCGATACGATCACGGCCGAGCGCGATTCGTGGGGACGAACCACTCACTTCGTCCGTGTTCACTGGGTCGATGTAGAGCGTGTGGCTTGATTGCGTTGTAAGTACGTTTTGGTAAGACTAAGAATGCGGATGAATGCGGATAGGGCTGAGATGTATTTCAGTCGCCCACATTCATCTGCTTTCCCGTTTGGGCTTACAATCCTTTTGCGATCGCCAATTGATCGCCCTCTACATATCTACGCTTTACCTTTGCTGCTACCCTCCAAAGCTTCCCAACCATGCTCGACTCCGGTTTTGTGCGTCAACAGTTTCCTGCTCTCGCGGGAGATTGGGTGTTTTTCGACAACGCTGGCGGTTCCCAAACCCTACAATCGGTCGTCGATCGCCTGAGTGACTATCTGCTGACCTCGAATGTGCAGCTGGGTGCATCCTACGACATGTCGCAAAAGGCGGGGGAGCGGGTTGCGGAAGGGGCACAGGCGATCGCCACATTGGTTAATGCTGCCGATCCCTCAGAAGTGGTGATGGGCAGCTCGACGAGCCTATTGTTTCGCATCCTGGCCTTGTGTCTGGGGCAAACCTTTGAGCTAGGGGACGAGGTGATTGTTACCAACTGCGACCATGAAGCGAATATTGGCTGCTGGGTCGAGTTGAAAGAGCGGGGCATCACCGTTAAGTTTTGGTCGATTAATCCAGAGACGTTGGAATTGGATCTGGCCGATCTGGAGCCGTTGATGACGCCACGCACCCGATTGGTCGCGGTAACGCACACCTCCAACATCCTGGGCACGATTAACTCGATTCGGGCGATCGCCGATTTTGTCCATGAGCGGGGAGCGCTCATCTGTGTCGATGGCGTTGCTTACGCCCCCCATCGATTGGTGGATGTGCAGGCACTGGATGTGGATTTCTACGCCTTCAGCTTCTACAAGGTCTACGGCCCGCACTATGCTGTGCTTTATGGTAAGCGCGATTGGCTGGTGCGGCTTCCCCGTTTCAACCATTTCTTCATTGATGGTGAGCAAACCCCCTACAAGTTTCAGCCGGGAAATGTGAACTTTGAACTGAGTTACAGCATGTTGGGGCTGTGCGATTACCTCAGTGCGTTTGCCCGCACCCACGAAGGTGACGCCGTTTCCCCAGACTTACGCGGACAGATGGAACAATCATTTGAGCGCATTAGCCAGTATGAGGAAGCCCTGAGCGATCGCCTCCTCTGCTACCTCACCCAAAAGCCCAATGTGCAGATTCTAGGTACACAAACGAGCGATCGCACCCAGCGTGTACCCACCATTTCGTTCGTGGTCAATGGCGTCGATAGTTCCACCATTCCCACCAAAGTAGATACTCACAAAATCGGCATCCGCTACGGCGACTTCTACGCCTGCCGCCTGATCGATGACCTAGGGCTATCGACAAAGAATGGTGTGGTGCGGGTCAGCATGGTTCATTACAATACCCTCGAAGAAGTCGACCGCCTTATCCAGGTCTTTGAAACATTGTTCTAGAGCACCGTTTAAAGTTCAGGCTTCTGAAAGTTTCATTAACCATCGCTTGTCTGGATCGCCCAAACATTCAAGTATGGGTAAGGCATTCATAGAAAAGCTTCAATGGGCAGTGTGACGGACGTGGGCACAGAGTGGTACGGGAGCGATAACCCAGCGGATTGGCGATGGAACTACTGGTGGTTGGTTCCGATTTATCCTTATGGGAAACGCCGCACTCTGTGTCGTGAGATTGTCCCCGAAACCATTTGGATCTTTGAGCAGGTGCAGGGGATTTTCTATGTCACCGTGCCGATCCGGATGACGGTGGTGCGGTTGGAGTCCGGTGGGCTGCTGGTATATGCCCCCATTGCCCCGACCCGCGAATGCATTCGATGGATGCGATCGCTCGAAGACCGATATGGTGTCGTGAAGTACGTCGTGCTTCCCACGGTGTCTGGAATCGAGCATAAGGTTTTTGTTGGGCCGTTTGCCCGCCGCTTTCCCCAGGCACAGGTGTATGTTGCACCCCACCAATGGAGCTATCCAGTAGACCTTCCCCTCAGTTGGTTGGGTCTTCCTGGTGGGCGGACGCAGCGTTTGCCTGATGACCCAGAAGCCGTTCCGTTTACCGATGAGTTTGACTACGCCATTCTGGGGCCGATTCAGCTAGGGCTGGGCAATTTTGAGGAAGTGGCACTATTTCATCGGCGATCGCGCACACTTCTCCTCACCGATACCCTCGTTTCGGTTCCCGATCATCCACCAGCCATCACGCAGCTCGATCCCTACCCGCTTTTATTCCACGCCAGAGATGATGCCTTTGAAGCGATCGAGGATACCGAAGCTAACCGCCGCAAGGGCTGGCAGCGTACTGCACTGTTCTCGTTTTACTTCCGCCCTGATGCTCTAGACACGGTGACGTTGGGACAATCATTTCGGGAGTCGTTGCGGGTGGGCGATCGCTCTCGTCGTGCGTTCTTCGGTATCTATCCCTTTCGCTGGAAGCCTCACTGGCAGCAGTCCTTCGAGGCACTGCGCGGCAATGGACGTCCGTTTGTGGCACCAATCTTGCAAACCCTCATCCTCAACCGCGATCCGGCGGCCACGCTAGGGTGGGTCGATCAGGTCGCGCAGTGGGAGTTTCAGCACATCATTCCTGCCCACCTGGATGCACCACTGGAGATCGGAGCCGATGCTTTCCGCAATGCCTTCCGCTTCTTGTACCCCGAAGGCGATCGCATCAAACTTCTTCCCGATGCCGATTTTGAACTCCTCCGCGAACTTGATGTCAGCCTCAGCAGACGTGGCATCACCCCACCCGTTCCGCCTTCGTTAAAACGGTAGAGGAGGGTTTGGGTATAGCCTTACGCATTAAGATTGGGACAATTTTTTTGAAAGCCCCGCGCCGCGGGGCTTTCAAAAAAATATTTGGTTTTACTCAAGTGCGTAGCACTATATACCCAGAAGGCAATGAGTAGCGGCATTGGACTGATCTGAGATATCACGACCACGAGCGCTGGTAGGTACCCAAACGTAAAGGAAGGAAATTGGCTTATGTCGAATGCTTCGTCTTCATCCTTCGCAGAAGAGATCGTGCAGGGCAAAGGCTATGTGCTGCTGCCAGAGCTGTTTACTCCTAGGGAGATGGCTGAAGCCAGAGCGCATATCCTACGCCGTGCGGAAGAGCAGCCTGAGGGAAAGTTTTTGCATCAAGATGGGCGATCGCGCCTCTACGATTTGCTGAGTGAAGCAGAAATTTTCCGGCAAATGGTACAGCATCCACAAGTGATTGAGGTGATAGACACCATCCTAGGCAACAAGGTGACGCTCGGTGGATTCTCTGCCCATATCCTCTATCCCGGCGCTAGCAATATGGGAGCGCATGTGGACTATCCGTATTTTTTGATGACGCCGCCGTATCCCGCAACGCCGATTCTGGAAGTCCAGGTAATCTGGATGATGGAGGATTTTACGGAAACCAATGGTGCGCCGCGCATGCTGCCAGGAACGCAGAAATTACGCCAGTTTCCCGTTGCAGAAACATTTGAGAAAGAAGCGCACAAACTAACAGGAAAAGCAGGCTCCGTTGTGATTTCTCATGGACTTTGCTGGCATGATACCTCAGCGAATCATGCGGCTGAGCCGCGCGTGTCTGTGCTGGGGAATTACACTCCAAAATACATCCGCCCTATAGAAAACCCCGCGCAACATATATCGCTAAATTTACTAGAGAGAGTGAGTCCAAAATTAAGACAATTACTGGAGGGTGAATTCCTGAAATTTCCTGCTAAGGGTGAATAGAGGTGTATCTATTAATTGGTTAAAGATGATCTGATAGGTGAGCGATCGCCCAGAGATATGCCTTGTAAGCTATACCCTGTCTAGCATGTTCGCTCAATCTAAGTGAAATGTATACAAGCAGAAGAAATCCTGTTTGCAGTTAAGCTTCCAAACTGATTGGGTATCTTAAGCTCAGAAAAGAGTGTATATTTAGGAGCCTCGGTCGGTGGCTAAATTTCTGAACACAAGTGCTACCAATTATTTCCTAGAGGAGCTAATCAAAACTGCCATGGATCGGCTGATCTTGATTAGCCCATT
>JBCBSJ010000166.1:0-8747 GCA_039819245.1 Cyanobacteria bacterium J06638_20 | reverse complement strand
GATTGTCGGGCGATCGCAGCAACGGCAACATTTCCTCTGGATCGGGACGGGGCGCTTCCGGCTCGGCATCTGGGCTGTCCAACGAGTCCAGGGGATTTTCGTCGAGGTTTGTTTCCAGAACAGAAATGCCGTCTTAGTACTGTAAAGTAGCGATATGTATGACAAAGACGACATTTCTGTTCTGGAAACAAACCTCGACGAAAATCCCCTGGACTCGTTGGACAGCCCAGATGCCGAGCCGGAAGCGCCCCGTCCCGATCCAGAGGAAATGTTGCCGTTGCTGCGATCGCCCGACAATCAGCAGCGGATGTTGGCAACCCGTGCCTTTTGTGAACTCGAAGAACCCCGTGCTATCCCCGATTTGATTCGGCTGTTGGCAGACACCTGCCCCTTGATTCGGGTCAGCGCTGCCTACGGTCTGGGACGCAATCCCGCCGAATCAGCTGTGGAGCCGCTGATCGAACAGCTTGAGCAGGATTGGAATGGCTATGTCCGCAAGGGCGTGGTGTGGGCCTTGGGGAACTGTCGCGATCGCCGCACGATTCAACCCCTTATCCATTCATTGCGTACCGATATTCCTGCTGTGCGCCTGTGGGCCGCTAGTGCCCTTGCCCAGGTCACTAGCATCGGCTATGAATCCATGATTGCCGCCGTCCCGCCGCTCATTGAAGGATTGCGTCGCGACCCAGTTGCCGCCGTTCGCAGCAATTGCGCCTGGACAGTCGGGGAAATCTGCCGCGAACTCCCCTCCAACGTGGTCTATGCCACAGCACTCGATGGATTAATTGAAGCCTTTGCTGAAGATGAAGATCTAGGCGTCCGCGAGGATGCCCGCTTAGCCGTTCTAAAGGTTGGCGACACCCGTGGGTTGCAGGTTATTGAAGAAATCGAGCGTGATGGGTTGATTTAACCCCATTTTTTCCTGATTCTTTGACTATCTTTCCGAATAATTAGAGTCGCGCCCTCTAACCCAGCTCTCGAGGCATCGTGTTTGCTTGGCTTACCTGTCTAAACACTCAACTCATAAAAAGGCTAGATCGGATGAAACGTAAGGCTTTTGCATGGCACACGCTGCTCCTGAGCGCTAGCGTGCTGATGGGGGCGATCGCCCCAGCCGGGCTCACGACACAGGCTTCTGACCTCGAAACCAAACAAAATGCAGGGGTGCGGGTCGAGGTGGAACGCGATGAACTGCGCCTCACGAGCAATGGCGAGATTATAACGCTGACCCCCGACACCTTTCAGGCCCATGTGTTCGATGCGGTGAACTGTGCGGAGCTGCGTCTGGAACCGGAACAGCAACTAGAAGGGCGCCTGTTCTTTGACACGGTGGCGATTGATCCAGCCACAGGCAACATCGCCGTGGGTGTGCTTCTGACAGAATGTCTCGAAACCCAGGTGAGCGCTGTCTTTACACTCGTCCCGCGACAAGGATCCTATGCCCTTTACCAAGTATCGGTTCCGGGCGATCGCCCCTTACCCAACGCCTACTCGACCTTTCCCCTCAGTAGCATCATCAACCTCGGTTACTTTGCCAACCAACTGCTCGTGCAGCATGGCGACGCCAGCGGTACCACGTCCATGCTCATTTTCTCCACCGATGAACATCCCGCTGGACACTATCGCGGCTGCATCGTTACGAATGAGGGTGAAAGTTCTAGACTCTGTCCGCCCGAGGATGCGATGGTTTTTCCACCCGATCGCGGGCAATAGTAAAAATCACCCGAAATAAAGATAGGCAAGACTCGAATCTCTATCTATGCTCTGAAAGAGTAAGCCCCGATCTGCAAGCCCTGTCACGGCTGGTTAAGGTTAGCGATCGGACTCAGTGGTAGGAGTGGATCCATCGGTATGCGGAAATTCCGACTGTGGCTACTCGTTGGTTTGAGTGCGTTGCTGGTCACCGCTTGGGGCTGTCGCACAGCGCTGTCTCCTGCACCGCTTGCTATTTCTCAAACGATCCCAGCGGAGGTCAGCGAAGACCTGATCGTTGAGGGCGATCGCCTCATGGCCCATGTGGAAGCCCTGTCCTTTCCTCGGTTTGACGATGTCGATCGCGATCGCACCCGCGACTACCTGCAGCAAGAGCTAGAGCGCGAGGGCTGGCTGGTGACGGAACAAACCTTTGCCGAAGGGATCAACGTCGTGGCGACCCGTCCCGGCACGGATCCAGACGCCGAAATCGTGATTTTGGCCGCTCATTACGATACGGTGGCGCAATCGCCCGGAGCCGACGACAATGCGACGGGGGTTGCCGTCCTGCTCGAAGCGGCTCGTCTGTTTGCCCCCCTCGAAACCGATCGCACCCTGCAACTTGTTTTCTTTGATCAAGAAGAAGCAGGATTACTGGGCAGCACCGCATTTGCAGAGACCGTTATGCCCTCTCCCACCCGTGTGGCGATCGCCCTGGATATGGTGGGCTATGCCTGCAACGAACCAGGATGCCAGACCTATCCCAACGGTTTACCCATCGAGCCACCGAGCGATCGCGGCAATTTCCTTGCAGCCATTGGCGATCAACCCCACAGTTTTTTGTTATCTGCCTTTCAATCCCAAACCGGGGCGACCCTCCCCCCAGTATTGACGCTAGCCGTTCCACAAGTAGGTGCGCTGACGCCAGATTTCCTCCGCAGCGACCATGCCCCGTTTTGGGAGCAGGGCATTGGAGCCGTTCTAGTCACAGATACAGCCAATTTTCGTAATCCCCATTACCACCAACCCAGCGATACCCTGGACACCTTGGATCCGATCTTTTTTCGCGGATCGGCCCAGATTATTCTCAATGCTATCTATCAACTTCTACACGGGGAATCATCGTAGTTTGTGCGGTTTAGAAGAGGCGGGATCACAGCCAGACTCACCGCTGCACATGCTCCAGCTCTGGTGTATGGTGAAGGATAAGTTTGCGATCGTCAGAGACTTTACCGTCGATAGAGCGTGATATCTGGGTCAGCGCTGTGCCGTCCGATGCAGCTCAACCGATCGACATAGTCGAGCAGGCGATCGCCATCTCAAACGGCAGGGATTCAGCCTGTCTGTTACTATTCTTCATCACCCACGCACTTAGGAATATGGTTCAACAGCAGGATTCAACAAGGCTGAGTCGAGTTCGAGCAATGCTCAAGCGCAGTCTGGTGCTGAGCATGAGCTGGCTGATCGCAACATTCCTCAGCTTTGGCAGCATGGCACCCGCTCTGGCAACGGGAGTGTACGACATTCCAATGATTTCGTCCACCGACCCGATGTGGGTAACTGACCAGGGCAATGTGCTAAGCCGCATCAGTCAGAGCAACCTCTCCAGCGCGCTGGAAGATTTGGCCACAACGACGGGGAATGGGGTTCATTTGGTGACGATTCGTCGTCTCGACTATGGCGAAACCGCTGATAGTTTCGCCAATGCGCTGTTTGAAAAGTGGTTCCCCGATGCTGAAGCACAAGACCACGAAACGCTGCTGGTGCTGGATACGGTAACGAACAACGCCGCCATCCGCACAGGAAGTGCCCTGAAATCCTCTTTACTGCCAGACGATATCGCTGATAGCGTGGCTCAAGAGACCCTGTTGACGCCATTACGCAATGGCGATCGCTACAACCAAGCCTTCCTCGACGCCAGCGATCGCTTGGTCGCCGTCCTCTCTGGTGAACCCGATCCGGGTGCACCCGAAGTCCAAACCATAGCTCAAATCGAGGGCAACTTTGCCACACCAGAAGAGACTGAGAAGAGTAATGCAACCATTTGGGTGATTGGGCTTCTACTCGCTGCAACGGTCATTCCCATGGCAACTTACTACTTTTACCAGGCCAGGTAATCCAGACTTAAGCGTTACCGAGAAGCAGAACATTGCTGAAAAGCGGGATGCATCTACGAAATGTAGATGCATCCCGCACCTCTTTACATCCCTAGAATCTGCAAAAGCCAGTCCTCAGGGCTGGATTGGCCTTTGCATAGAACTTTTTCAATGGCGATCGCGCCTTGATTCAACTTGACTACATTTGTAAGTTGCGCAAGACTACTGTAAGAGCCCACGCTCCTTACTTCGTAAACATTCTTTGCGTTATTCGTCGAAGATTTTTCGGATATTTACATTGGTAAACATGCGTGACGTACTCAGTGATTCGGAATTTAGCAATTTACTAGCTTAAGTTCCCGAAAAGTATTCTTCCTTTCATTCCTGTGGTGAGTGAGATATTTGTTGAATCCTTGAGAGTCATTCGTCTTATCTAGCTTTCAGTTGGGCATGATGCCCGACTCATAGTCCTAAGGCTCATTGTCGGAATGTGGTAGTTGGCAAAGCATGATGGAAACTTTGGAATTCATTATTTATCCGGACGGTCGTGTGCAGGAAAAGGTCACTGGTATCATCGGAGCCTCCTGTGCCGAAGTTACAGCTGCAATTGAAGAGCAGCTAGGTGAAGTGATGAGCCAGAAGCCAACGTCAGAATACTTTACCCAACCCGTCGCACCAAATACGACAACGCATGTTCAATCTTCCTTTAGCGAGTGGTAAGGCGTCCGCCTTCAGATTCTTCCGTCTGCTATCCGCCTTTTTGTAAACCTGTGTTCAACCCGTCAGAAGAAAACTATGTCGCACTTTAGCCAGATCAAAACGCAAATTCGTGACCTGACTTGCCTGCAGGCAGCACTAAGCGATATGGAAACCGAGTGGAAGCCGGGGCCGCATCCAGTTCGGGGCTACCAAGGGCAGACTCACGATGCCGAAGTTGTCATTCAGCAAGAGAATGGTTACGATATCGGCTTTAGCTGGAATGGTGAGGAGTATTCTTTGGTTGCAGACCTGCAATATTGGAAGCAGCCGCTTTCCGTGGAAGGGTTTCTGAACCGTGTGAACCAGCGTTATGCCTACCATACTGTGGTCAAGCAGACCGCCAACCAAGGCTTTCAGGTTTCTGAGGAAGAGCGCCAAGCCGATGGCTCCATCCGCTTGGTTTTGCAGCGCTGGAACGGTTAATTGCATCACACTTGAGAGAAGGTCAGCAACCTGCTGACCTTCTTTGTTGTAATTTGTTGAGGTCTAGACGATGGATGATGTCGCCGCCCAAGTCTTTTCTGCTGACAGGCAATCCAACCATCTCGATACGGACACTGGCTCCGATGCTCCCTCTGGCCTAGAACCTGAGTTAGGTGGTGCCTTTCGCAACGCCGATGATCGTACCGGATTTGAGCCTGAGCTAGGTGGCATTGCTCGCCAAAAAGGCGTGTACGTCGATGAGATCACCTGCATCGGCTGCAAGCACTGCGCCCATGTGGCTCGCAACACCTTTTACATTGAGCCAGACTACGGGCGATCGCGCGTCATTCGCCAAGACGGCGACCCAGAGGAAATGGTTCAGGAGGCGATCGATACCTGCCCCGTTGACTGCATCCACTGGGTCGATTACACCGAGCTGCGCAACCTGGAAGATGAGCGCAAGTATCAGGTCATCCCCACCGTTGGCTTTCCGGTCGATGGTTCTCAAATTGCCGCTGGAAATCGCCGTAGCCGAGAAGCCAAGCAACGCGAAAGCAAACCTTAAATTGAATCAAAAACGAACTATCAGACCCGCCCCTAAACGTGGCGGGTTATTTTTTGGCATTCGCCGAAAAAACAAGTGTTCCTCATCTCCAACCACACCTCTAACGCCTCTATGACCACTACCAAAAATTAAGCGGGTCAATATCCAAGGTTAAGCTCACTTGATTGGGACAGTGCGATCGTGCCAGGCCATCCCAGTCCATTTCATGAGGTGCAACATCAAGGGGAAACTTTAGCAGAATTTGCCAACGGAACCGCCGCGCAACCCGTGCGATCGCCGCTGGGGCTGGCCCCAATACTTGCCCCACCTCTGCTGACCGTAATCGATCGGCGATTGCGGTGGCCGTTTGCTTGGCCACTCCCGCATCAGGGCTACTCAGCCGCAGCAGCACCAGCCGACAGTAGGGAGGATAGCGGCCCAACTGACGTTGATGCAGTTCTTCGCGGGCAAAGCGATCGTACTGGTGTCGCTGCACTGACTGCACTACCGCGTGGGCAGGAGAATAGGTTTGGAGGATCACTCGCCCTGGCTCATCCCCTCGCCCTGCCCGACCGGCCACCTGCAGCAATACCTGAAAGGCACGTTCTCCAGCGCGATAGTCAGACAGGTGCAGCAAGCCATCCGCCGCCACAACCCCCACCAGCGTCACCTGGGGCAAGTCGATGCCCTTCGTCAACATTTGCGTCCCCACCAGCAGCTCGGCATCCCCCTGGGCAAAGCGTTCGAGCAATGCCCGATGCGCCCCCTTCGTGCGGGTGGTATCGCTATCAAACCGGATACAGCGCAGATCGGGAAATTGCTGTTCTAAGGCTTCGACCACCCGCTGTGTCCCGCTGCCAAAGGGTTTGAGGTAGGGCGAGTCGCAGGTGGGGCAGAGGCGAGGCGAGGATTGGGAATAGCCGCAATAGTGACAGCGCAGGGTAGGCGTCGCGTCTGGGGTCGGCTGATGGTAGGTCAGCGAAATATCGCAATGGGGACAATACACCGCCTCCCCGCAGGCTCGACAGGACAAAAAGCTGCTGTGCCCCCGCCGATGGATGAAGAGCAAACCCTGTTGACGGCGATCGCGTAGATCCGTCAACGCCTCCTGGAGCGATCGGCTAAAAATAGAGCGGTTGCCCTGGCGCAGCTCCTGGCGCATATCCACCACCTGGATCGGCGGCTGAGGACGGTCATGAATGCGCTGGGGCAGACTTAGATAGAGGGTTTCTGCTGTTGCTTGTGAATCCGTTGGTTGGGAGCGGTGCCAGGATTCCAGGGCGGGCGTCGCTGAGCCAAGTAGGAGAGGACAGTCGCAGATCTGTGCCCGCCACTGGGCAACGGTACGGGCATGGTAGCAGGGGGCAGGCTGATCCTGCTTGAAGCTGCCGTCATGTTCCTCATCCAACACAATCAACCCCAGTTGGTGCAGCGGGGCAAAAATCGCCGAACGGGTGCCAATCACCACAAAGGGTTGCGCCGTCAGCATCTGTCGCCAGGTGTCGTAGCGCTCCCCATCCGACAATGCACTGTGATAGACCAGGACGCGATCGCCAAACCGTGCCCGCACCCGGTCGGTCAATTGGGGCGTGAGGCCAATTTCAGGCACCAGCACCAAGGCCGACTTTCCTGCTTGGAGCAGGGGGGCGATCGCCTGCAAGTACACCTCCGTTTTCCCCGACCCCGTGACGCCGTGGAGCAGAATGGGCTGGTAATGATGCAGGGGGGCGATCGCAGCCAACACGTTCGCCTGGTCAGGGGTCAAGGTTTGGGGGCGATCGGCGGCTGTCGCTGTCATCTCGCGCCGCAACACCTCCCGCCGCTGGATCGTCACACTCCCCTTCTTTTCCAATCCCTGCACCACCGAAGAACTGGTCTGGCAGCGTTGCAGCAAATCCTGGAGCCACAGCTCCCCGCCCTGACGCCGTAACACCTCCAGCACTTCCCGTTGCCGTGGGCTGAGGTCGCTCAGGGGTGGGGCTCCCGTCAGCGTAACCGCCTGCCGTTGCTTGGGGCGCATGGCTTTGGGCGGTTCCAGATAGCTTTCAACCCACCCCCCTTGCAGGAGTTCACGTAATCCTTGGTTGGCTCTGGGGCTTTGCCGCTTCAGATAGGTCCAGGTGTAGTTTCCCGTCGTGCTCTGGCGCAACACCCCTAGCAGTTTCTGAGCCACAGAGCTGAGGGTATCGTCCGAGGCAAGGGGAGTGGGGGCACTGATACGAATGCGTCGCTGCGATCGCCGCAATAATCCGGGGGGTAATGCCGTTCGCACGACCTGCATTAGTGGCGTGCAATAGTCGGTTGCCACCCGCTGCAATAGATCCCAATAGCCTGGTGGGAAAAATCCGCGACCGACCACGGCTTCCACAGGGCGCACTTCATCCACTGATAAGCCCTTGGGGAGGTGCATGAGTCGCCGCACAGCCAGCGCCCCCATTTGCTGGGAACCGAAGGGGACACTCAGGATATCTCCAGGTTCCACCACCATCCCATCCGGAATTCGATAGGTATAAGACTCGGTGGCATTGGGGCAATCGACCAGAGCCTCCACCCAGGAAAACGCAGTAACAGCAGGATAGGGCGATCGCTGTTCGGCCACTACAGGTACATCTGGGACGTGGATAGAAGAATCCGACACGCGCATAGATACAGACAAGGATATGTGGGAATTAGCGTTCCCCCTTGATCAGTCTAAAGCACAAGACTGCTTCGCCAAGGCTGAGGACACCACAACACCCTTGATCTCGCTTTAAACATAGCTTGCTGCCAAAGATAGGATCATAAACCCTTACACAGCAGAGCTTCTCAGAGTTTCCCACAAAGCAGCTTTCTTTTTTACTGCTGCATAAACGAGCAGCATTTCCACTTTTCCACAGATAAGAAGACCTGATCGACCATCCTTTGGCAGCCGAGAATACCTGATCGAATTGCGGCAGCAACTCCAGCAAACGAGATATTTTTAGGCAGTGAAGATCAAAAATTGAATGGAGAGCGATCGCCACAACCCTGATATCGATCCATTTCCAGTTTTAAAGTCGATATGACTCGGGAAGATCGACTGCATTTAAACATGAAAGTTAAGGAATGTAGCGCAAACTTGCATTTCTAGATCACTGTAGTAAAGTCAACGGCATCAGGGCATTATCTTGATACCCAGCTCATCGATCCTTATGGCTCAAAGTGATATTTGATCGGTGTTGTCGGTAAAGTGATCACCAGACATTGATCACCTG
>JBCBSJ010000165.1:0-8832 GCA_039819245.1 Cyanobacteria bacterium J06638_20 | reverse complement strand
CTAACTCATCCACGATCCCAGCAACCAGCCCTAGGTGATCCAGATTCTCTATCTTCAAACGATGTATCCATTCTCTTGAGCACTTTCCCCACTCTATGGCACATCGCCTTTTCTCCTAACTGTCAACCTGCGGAATGTAGGATCAAATATTTGGCTTCGTCATAGGGTACCCGGTCTTGCCAACAACGAAAGAGAATGCGAATCCACTTAAATGCTAAGGCGCGAATCGCCATGGGATGGGTTTTCCCAATCCGTCGTTGTTGCTCATAAAACGCCTCCGCCCAAAAGGAATGCTGCCGCGACTGGTCGCCCATTCGACGAAAGTTTGGCGCAAGAATTTGGGACAACTCCAGCGCCAATGAATCCACTCCTTTTTGCCACTCTTTTCTTTGACTGGGGCGATGCCTGCGTAACGCAAGATGTCTTGAGCCGACTGATAGCGATCGCGATCATCGCCAAACGCGACTAGGATGCGAGGCGCAAGCTGCGGCCCAGCCCCTGGTAACGCCTTGAATAAAGCGGCATCAGGATGCTGCTCAAACAGGTCTTCAATGCGATGGTCGAAAGTTTGCAGATTCCGCAAAACTACTTTCAACTGCTGCATCCAAGCTTGCACCAGCAACTGCAGTGGTTCGATAATGCTTGCATCTTCCGTGAGTGGCACGTCGGTTTGAATCTGGTTTAGCCGCCGCTGAATCGCACTTTCGCGAACCACATGATGGGACTTAAAGAACGCTCTCAATTCGTGTTCACTGGCTGCTTGAGCTACTTTCAAGGTGGGATATTGCGCCACAAATTCACAAAAGACGTGAGTGTCTTTGTCCTTAAACCAGTTCAATACCTGGGGATAGTAATTTTTTAGCGCCGCGGTCATGCGATTGGTTAAACGGACCTTTTCACCCACCAAGGTGCGGCGACTTTCGACGAGTTGGCGAAGCTGGCGTAGCGTGTTGCTATCGGGCTCCCAAGGACTCAATTTATCTCGATGTTTACAGAGCAGTTCTAACAGTAACTCTGCATCCGTCGGGTCGTCTTTGGCACGGCTGGGCACGAAGGCTTGACGATATTTAGCAGCCGTTCTGGGGTTGATTGGATACAGCACCAGGAAATCATACTGACTCAAGGCATAAATTAAAGGCCCCCGCTTCTGCTCAAGACCAATGGCAATCGGTCGTCCCTCATACTGTTGTTGCAAACTGGCTACCCATTCATGAATGACCTCAGCCCGATGCTCTAATTTGAGGAATGTGCGGCTTTGAGTATGAACGTCATACAGACAAATATCATGCTTACGATCTGACCAATCGATGCCGATATAGGCGGCAAAATTTGGTTCAAACGATGATTTTGACTGTAGAGAATGGTGTTGTTCTGACATCTCTTCACCCTGAGCAATGGCACAATATAAGCAGCTTGGCCCCTTGCTTTCAGGCGAAACGATTATGGAAGGATTGGCACACCCTGACCCTGAGAGTTCGTCAATTGAAATCAAGGGATAAAGGAGAGCGTGCGCTCGCTATGTTAGTAGGCATCTACTGCCGCTCGTTGGACAGTCGTCACGCTTTCCCTCCAAGCCATAAGCCTGAGTTTACCTCTGACTCTCTAGCTCGTCCCCCCATAAACTCGTTGGAGCTGATGAACGCTGTTAGCCCAACGGTGTCGTACTCGACAGCGTTCGCGGCTCAACTTCATCGTTATGCTGCAAACTGTGAGGCAAGCTCTAAGCAATGGAATCTCATTTTGGTAGGTGGTACAAACTCCAAGTTCGACCGACTATATCCCTCTTTAATGACTCTAGGTAGATAAAATCTGAATCAACGAGTTCTCGTCGAAAGTCGTTTTCATGGATCAGTCATCAAGGTACGGAAAATGGTCGATTCACTTACCCTCCAGCCAGAATCATTGAAGAGCGATCATATTAGGTGTCTTTCTTTCTCAAGGGCAAATAGCTTATGGCCGTAGAGCAAATGCAAATGGAGATCGGACATAAGGTTTATATACGGTAGATATTCAGAATACGAGTGAGTCAGCGCTAACGCTGGAGCTTGCAAGTATAGCAATCCCAAATCACTTGTGAACGACTGGGATGATATGCTGCCTTAAAATGTGGACTTGATATTGACGACTCATCAATGGACGAATTAACGGACTTTATCCAGTCGAACCCTGATGCCCGTGAGTTGAAGCGGGCGCTCGCGGTGCAAATGGTGCACCAACACTATCCCTACCGCCAGATCCAAGCGGTGCTCAAAATCTCCGTGGGCTTTATCACGAAGTGGAAGCAGATCTATGAGCAACAAGGGACAAGAGGACTTCGCCTAGGCTATCAGGGGTCTCAAGGCTATCTAACGCCGGAGCAACGGCAAGCGGTGCGGCATTGGCTGCAACAGAAAAACAGCTGGAATTTGAGCGAGCTCCAGCAGTATGTAGATGAGCACTACGATATCGTCTTTCAATCGAAGCAAAGCTACTACACGCTGTTTGCGGAAGCTGGGATCAGTTGGAAAAAGACCCAGAAGCGGAATCCGAAAGCGGACCCCGAAGTCGTAGAGAAAAAAACAAGACCTGAGGGACTGGTTGGAGAGGTACCGGGCTGAAATTACGGCGGGCGAACTGGTGGTGTTTTTTCAGGATGAGTGTCATGTGTTGTGGGGAGACCTATGCGGCTATACCTGGGGCAAGCGGGGTGAGCGGATTGAGGTCCCGATGACGAATGAACGCCAACGGCAGACCTATTATGGTGCCCTTAACTTGGCCACCCAAGAATTCGGCTAAGCTTATGACAAAGGGAATTCTGAGGCGACGGTGGCCTTCCTCAAGGCCCTGCAAGCGGACAATCCTAACCGTCGGATTGCCATCATTTGGGATGGTGCTAGCTATCATCGCTCGCAGCGGTGAAGGGCTATCTTGATGCGGTCAATCGGGGGCTGGAGGCGTCACGGTGGCCCATCACCTGTCTTCAGTTTGCGCCCAATGACCCGCGGCAAAATCCGATTGAAGATGTCTGGCTACAGGGCAAGCGGTTTGTCCGAGAAGTTCATTCCCTCTGCCAGTCATTCCGCACGGTTAAGGGGCTTTTTGAGTTCGCTACCCAGGGGCAGCTTTTTCAACTCCTGAAAGTATTTATGTATGGCTCGTTTTCATGACTCAGATGAGATTGCTATAGCGCTCTTCAATGATTCTGGCTGGAGGGTAAGTGAATCGACCATTTTCCGTACCTTGATGACTGATCCATGAAAGCGACTTTCGACGAGAACTCGTTGATTCAGATTTTATCTGCCTAGAGTCATTAAAGAGCGATAGATTAAGGAGAGAACTTTTGTTCCGCCATATGAACTAATTGACAATTAGCTGACATATTGAAACAAAGTAACTCTTGTTGCTTGGTTTCACGACGTTTCTAGCATCTGTTCCAAAAATTGCCCACAAGGATCGACTCAGAAGACTTGTGGATTGCCTCAGGCCGTTGCAAAGAGGGCGATCGCTGTCGCATCAAACGTTCCAAATTGAGGAGAGTTTAGCTGATTCCTGCTGCGACTGGTTGCAAACGCCTCGTAACCAGTTGCTACTTGTTACAGAACCAGCACCATCTTTGTGTGAGCATCAACGAACCAGCATTCAATCTATTACTGCAGAGATTTGTCTCTGATGCTTGAGCACCTTCTATCCTTGCAGTCCCAACCCCGCTAGGACGAGGCGAATCCCTGTGATGATCAACAGTACCAAGACTAGGGTGCGGAAAGTGGCGGGGTGGATGAAGCGGGACAGGTAGGTGCCAATGGTGAAGCCGATGAGTGAGCAAGGAAGGGCGATCGCCAGCAAGCGTAGTACATCGAGAGTGATGCGGTGTTGCAGTGCGTGCCCGATGATGACTGTAGCTGTATTGAACGCGAAAAAGCCTGTCAGGTTGCCCTTGAATTGGTCTGGTGCCCAGCCGCAGCAGTGCCCGTAAAACACCGCCGGAGGGCCAGGGATGTTGTAAGCGCCCGAAAGCATCCCGGAGCAGAACCCAAATCCATAGGCCCAGAAGGGCGATCGCAACTTGGGCGACGCTACCTGGATTAGGGAGTAGAGAGCATAGCCACCAATGATCACCCCCAATACCACCAGCATCGCCGCTTCGGGGGCATATTTTAGTCCATACAAACCAACGGGAATACCGGCGATCGCTGCTATCACCATGCGTCGTACCGCTGCCCATTGGAAATGTCGGCGGTAGTGTAACCACATAAACATGCCATTGCCCACCCCATTCAAGGCAAGCAGCGGGGTAGCCAGCCCAAAGCTTGTGGCGCTGGCAAGGATAGGCAGAGCAACGAGGCCAAAGCCAAAGCCAGTCGTACTTTGAACCAGCCCTCCCAGAACCATTGCGACTACCACGGTGAGTTCTACAGGCAAGATAAATTCCTTAGATGCGTCAATGACCGAAAGATATAAGGCCAAAACGAGGGCGTAAAGGGACAGAATAAAAGCACCGAATCGGTTGCTTCTATTTATATCTATCTGTGTCTATCCGCGTTAATCTGCGTTCCCAAAGCTCTCCAACCAATGTCTTTCTGTTTCTCAAGTTGATGAGCATGTTCTCAAGTTAACGAGCATCTACGACGAAGAACGCCTCAGCCCCAAAAGTCGCTTTTATTGATGCCAAACTCTCACTCAACAAACGAAATCTGTGTGTCACAATAGCCATACAAATGGCATTATGCCCTGTACCTGAGTCCACTGGAGGAGAAGGATTCGTGGAGTCTCGCTACAATCCCGCTGCGATCGAAGAGAAATGGCAAGCAACCTGGGACCAGCAAGGACTGGATAAGGCGCTGGACAATTCCAGTCAGCCGAAATTCTACGCGCTATCGATGTTTCCCTATCCCTCCGGCAATCTGCACATGGGGCATGTCCGCAACTATACGATTACAGATGTAATTGCGCGGGTGCGGCGGATGCAGGGCTACCGAGTGTTGCACCCCATGGGGTGGGATGCCTTTGGGCTGCCTGCGGAGAATGCGGCGATCGATCGCGGCACCCATCCCGCCAAATGGACCTACCAAAACATTGCCACGATGAAGGGGCAACTCAAGCGCTTGGGGTTGTCCTACGACTGGGATCGTGAAGTTGCTACTTGTTCAGCGGATTATTACCACTGGACACAGTGGATTTTCCTGGAATTTCTCAAAGCGGGCTTGGCCTATCGCAAAGAAGCCTCGGTGAACTGGGATCCGGTGGATCAAACTGTGGTTGCCAACGAGCAGGTGGATGCGGATGGCCGATCCTGGCGATCGGGTGCCCTGGTTGAGAAGCGGATGCTAGAGCAGTGGTTTTTGAAGATTACGGACTACGCAGAGCAACTGCTGGCTGATCTCGATACCCTGGAGGGCTGGCCCGACAAGGTGAAGCTGATGCAGGCCAATTGGATCGGTAAGTCCACAGGGGCAGAAGTCACCTTCAAAACAGAGGCGGGCGATGATTTGAAGGTATTTACTACCCGTCCCGATACCCTTTGGGGGGCGACGTTCATGGTGCTGTCCCCCGAGCATCCCTTGGTGGAAACCCTGACCACCGCCGAACAGAAGGATGCGGTTCATACTTATCAAAAGGAGTCCTCGGCGAAAAGCGAACTGGATCGGATGGCGGAGGATCGGGAGAAGACTGGGGTGTGGACGGGTAGCTATGCCATCAATCCCGTAAATGATGCGAAGGTTCCCATTTGGATTGCCGACTATGTGTTGATGGGCTACGGCACGGGCGCTATCATGGCTGTCCCTGCCCACGACCAGCGAGACTTTGAGTTTGCCCGCAAGTTTGGTTTGACGGTCAAAGTCGTGGTGCAGCCTGAGGGTGAAAACTTTGATGGCGATACCATGACCGAAGCTTGGCCGGGGGATGGCCTCATGGTGCATTCCGGCCCATTGGATGGCGTGCCTGCTGGCAAGGGCAAGGGACAGAGCGTGGAGAAGGCGATCGCCCATCTCGAAAGCACCAACAAAGGAAAGGGCACGGCCAACTTCCGCCTGCGAGATTGGTTGATCTCTCGACAACGCTACTGGGGGGTGCCGATTCCTGTCATTCACTGCCCAAACTGCGGTGTTGTTCCAGTTCCCGACGCAGATCTGCCGGTGGTATTGCCCGAAGACGTTGAGCTATCGGGACGGGGCGGGTCGCCGCTCGCGAAACTGGAGGAGTGGGTCAATGTACCCTGCCCCACATGCGGGACGCCCGCCAAGCGTGATACAGACACGATGGATACCTTCATCGACTCGTCTTGGTACTTTTTGCGCTACACCGATGCCCGCAACGGTGAGCAGGTGTTTGATCCGAAAAAGGTGAACGATTGGATGGCCGTTGATCAGTATGTAGGCGGGATTGAACATGCCATCTTGCACCTGTTATATTCGCGATTTTTCACGAAGTTTTTGCGCGATCGCGGTTTACTCAATTTTGACGAGCCGTTTCAGCGGTTGCTGACCCAGGGGATGGTGCAAGGCTTGACCTACCGCAACCCCAACAGGAGCGATAAGAACCAATGGGTTCCTTCCGATCGCGTTACTGATCCCGATAACCCTACCGATCCGGAAACGGGTGAGCCGCTGGAGCGAGTCTATGCCACCATGTCCAAATCTAAGGGCAATGGCGTGGCACCCGAAGATGTGATTGCCCGCTATGGTGTCGATACAGCGCGCATGTTCATCCTGTTCAAAGCGCCACCTGAGAAGGATTTGGAGTGGGACGATGCGGATGTGGAAGGGCAATCGCGCTTCCTGAACCGCGTCTGGCGGTTGCTGGCAGACTTTATCGAAAAAGGGCAGGGCGACGGAGATGCAGCGGGGGGATGGAGCAAGGCCGAAAAGGATCTGCGCCGCGCCATCCACACTGCCATCAAAGAAATCACGGATGATATTGAAGGCGACTATCAGTTCAACACCGCTGTGTCGGAATTGATGAAGCTGAGCAATGCCCTGTCGGATACCTCCTGCAAAGAGTCGCCGATTTATCGGGAAGGGGTCGAAACTCTGATTATTTTGCTGGCACCCTTTGCTCCCCATATCGCCGAAGAACTGTGGCACGAATTGGGCCATATCGAGTCTGTTCACCTACAATCCTTCCCCAAGGTCGATCCCGAAGCATTGGTAGTGGATGAAATCCCGCTGGTGATTCAGGTCATGGGCAAGACCCGAGGCACCATTACCGTCCCCTCGGCTGCTGACAAAGTCATGCTCGAAACGCTGGCGAAAGAATCGGAGCTGGCACAGAAGTATATTGCTGGGAAAGAAATCAAAAAGGTAATTGTGGTGCCCGGTAAGCTGGTGAATTTTGTCGTGAGTTAGCGATCGCGCTATCCCTCTGACTTTGATTCATCCCAAAACGTGGCCTCAATTTTGTGGCCTTCTGGGTCGCGCACGAAGCAGCCATAGTACTCTGGGCCGTACTCTTCGCGACCGCCAGGTTCACCCTCGCCAATACCGCCTGCGGCCAAGGCTGTTTCATAGAAGGCATGCACGGCTTCCTGGCTCATCGCGATGAAACTGATGTGAGTACCGTTTCCCACTCCTGCAGGCTGGCCATCAAAGGGCATTTGCACCCAAAATTCGGGGAATTGTTTGCCGTAGGCAACGGCCTCTGGATAATCCATCAGTCGCTTACAGCCAAGGGTGACAAGGACGCGATCGTAAAAGGCGACGGATTGATCAAAATGATTGGTTCCGAGCGAAACATGGGAGATGATGTTGGGGATGTCGTCCATCGCTCGCTGTCTCCAAAAGCTTATAGTTTACATGTACTATATCAGCTTGCTGCTCCATCCAGAAGATAAGATGGAGGACGCTTGTAGTGCTACGCGCTCACGTAGAACCCAATCATTTTTTGAAAGCCGTGCGTCGCACGGCTTTCAAAAAATGATTTATCCTAATCTCAATGCGTAAGGCTATATCTCCAGCGGGTTAGGGGGTATGGGGTTCAGTAAACGCACCTGCTTTGCTCAACTCTGGCTCCATCCCAAGGCTGGGGGAGTCGTGTGTTTGGAAAAGGATGGGGTGAATTGGATAAGCCGCTACTGATTATTGGCAACAAAAATTATTCGTCTTGGTCGTTGCGGGGTTGGTTGGCTGCACGCAAAGCGAATATGGACTTTGAGGAGAAGCGATTGCCGTTGGATACACCGGAGTTCTCGAAGGAAATCATCCACTATTCGCCTACCCGACGGGTGCCAGTGTTGCGGGACAACGGACAAGTGATTTGGGATTCGTTGGCGATCGCCGAATATGTCAACGATGCCTACGCTGACGGTGCACTTTGGCCCCAAGACTCAACGGTGCGGGCGATCGCCCGAGCGGCTACTGCCGAAATGCATTCGGGGTTTGCAGCGCTGCGAGGGGGAATGCCCATGAACATTCGGGCGAGCGATCGCAGAGTCTTGCAAAACGACGCTCTTGCTGCGGACATTCAGCGGGTGATTGAGCTGTGGCGTACCTGCCGTCAGGAGTTTGGGACAGAGGGAAGCTGGTTGTTTGGATCTTTCTCCATTGCTGATGCTTTCTATGCCCCGGTGACGTTTCGTTTCACAACCTATGGCGTACCGTTGGATACTGTTGAGCAGGAGTATGTAAACCATTTGCAGTCCGACCCTGATGTTCGTGCTTGGGTGGCAGCAGCATTGGAGGAAACAGAAGTGATCGAAGCGGAAGAAGTGGGTGTTGTGGAGTGATGGGAACGCAGATGAACGCGGATAAACGCAGATGAAGATGAACGCGGATGGTTTGGTTCTACCTCAATGCGTAAGGCTATATCAAGCCGATTGAAGACCCCCAATATTGATTGCGCCCGCTGCATTGCAGCGGG
>JBCBSJ010000164.1:0-9013 GCA_039819245.1 Cyanobacteria bacterium J06638_20 | reverse complement strand
TTTTGAAAGCCGCGCACTGTAGGGCTTTCAAAAAATGATTGATCTTCATCGCAATGCACAAGGCTATAGAATAAAGATTGAGAAACGTAACGTTAGGAATGATTAGTTCATGACAACGACTGCGCTCGCCGCCATCGGGCTGGGCCTCTTCTTCGGGTTGATGATCCTTCTCTTCATCTTCCGCATCGTGCTGACCTGGTACCCGCAGATCGATCTAAGCAAGTCCCCCTTTTCCCTGATCGCAATTCTAACGGAGCCATTTCTTATCCCCACCCGCAAGCTAATCCCTCCCTTAGGTGGCGTGGATATCTCCCCAATTATCTGGGTTGGTGTCTTCAGCCTGTTACGGGAATTACTGGTTGGACAGCAGGGGGTATTGATGATGGGACGCTTCTAGAGCGCAAGATTCCAGAGCACAAAAAAATCACTTCTTTTTGAGACCTACCCACGTTGCATCATTGTTTCAACGAAGTTTGTGTAGACCTCTCCCCGATTGAATTCAGGAGTTTCTAGAATTCGCTGGTGAAATCCAATGGTTGTGGGTAACCCGGTGATAGCGCATTCGCGGAGGGCGCGCTTCATTCGCAGAATGGCCGATGGGCGATCGGCTCCCCAAACGATCAGCTTGCCAATCAGCGAATCGTAATAGGGGGGAATTTCGTAGTCAGTGTAGACATGGGAATCCATACGTACGCCAGGGCCACCTGGAGGAAGGTAGGCACTAATGCGACCGGGATGGGGACGGAAATTTTGGTCGGGATCTTCGGCGTTGATGCGGCACTCGATGGTGTGACCAACGAGATTAACTTTATCTTGGGTCACCTTGAGCTTTTCGCCCTGGGCAATCCGGATTTGTTCGGCAATGAGGTCAATGCCCGTCACCATCTCGGTGACCGGATGTTCTACCTGAATCCGAGTATTCATCTCCATAAAATAGAAGTTGCCCGATTTATCGAGCAAAAACTCGATGGTTCCGGCACCCACATAGCCGATTGCCTTGGCCACCCGCACGGCAGCTTTTCCCATTTGCTGGCGCAGCTTTGGGGTAAGGGCGGGACTTGGAGACTCTTCGAGCAACTTCTGGTGTCGCCGTTGGATCGAGCAATCCCGTTCGCCCAGGTGAATAACATTGCCGTAGCTATCGGCCAGGATTTGAAACTCAATGTGGCGGGGGCGCTCAATAAACTTTTCCAGGTATAGCCCAGGGTTACCAAAGGCTGCATCGGCCTCTCCTTGAGCCGCGAGGAAGGATTTGACCAGCTCATCCTCCGACCACACCCGGCGCATGCCACGACCGCCCCCCCCGGCTGTGGCCTTAATCATGACGGGATAACCGATTTTCTTGGCGATCGCCAAGGCTTCCTGCTCATCGGTCAGCAACCCATCGCTTCCTGGAACCGTGGGCACGCCAAGCCGATGCATAGTTTCACGAGCCGTGGACTTATCCCCCATGGATCGCATGGCCTCTGGCGTTGGCCCAATGAAGATAATTTGGTGATCGGTGCAAATCTCAGCGAAGCGTGCGTTTTCTGCTAGAAAGCCATAGCCAGGATGAATCGCACTGACATTGCGCGTCAGGGCTGCGGCAATGATGTTGGGAATGTTGAGATAGCTCTTACTGCTGGGAGGGTTACCGATACAGACTGCTTCATCCGCCAATTGAACATGAAGTGCGTTCCGGTCGATAGTGGAGTGAACAGCGACCGTCGCAATACCCATTTCCTCACAGGTGCGTAGGATGCGGAGAGCAATTTCCCCCCGGTTAGCAATCAAAATCTTTTCAAAACGCATCTGAGAGCGGGTTTTAGCGAAACGAACAGGACACAATCAATCAGGACATGATCGTATCATGTAGCGGCATTGGAGAAATGGAGAGCGGAAAAAACGTGAAACATGGGGACATGCAAAAAGGGAGACATGCGATCGCACGCCTCCCTTTTCATCGACTGAGACACCCGGAATCCGAGGTGGTGTTTGACGAAAACGGTTGCTTACTCAGCAGTTGCCAGCTCCGTGCTGCCGCGACGAGTACGACGGGTGAGCAAGTTGAACAACTGAATGCCGATGGCCTTGACCAGGTTGCCTTCCAGCTCTTGGAACATGTGCATGTTCATCCCGAAGGCATCGTTTGCTTCCTCGACAATGCGATCGACAGTCGCTTCGTCAACGGGAGCTGCATCAAGGCGATCGCGATACATTTGCTTGAACGCTTTCTCGTCAGGGATTTGATCAAACTCATAGAAGCTTGTACCGGAGCCATCGGACAGGTTCATGGCATTTTGCGCGATTTTCTTGAGGATTTGCCCACCCGACAGGTCGCCCATGTAGCGGGTGTAAAGGTGCGCAATCATCAGTTCTGGAGACTGAGCAGAAACTTCACGGATGCGAGCAACATAGGCCTCTGCCGCTTCGGAGGGCGCAACTTGATCGCGCCAGTTCTGACCAAAGTAATAGGTTAGGTCTTGCTCCAGACTCGCTTTGCGGTTCAGTTCAGGGAAATACAAACCGCCCAGAACCGAGTGATTCTGATGCTTTTGCATTTCTTCTTCCATCGCAGCATAAACGAAGTATAGGTTTGCAACCAGCTTACGATAGGAGGTTGGCTCGACAGTCCCTCTCAGAAAGCACGCGATGAAGCCTGTGTTTTCTGCCATCGTGTGTGCTTTCTTCGTGCCCTCACGGAGCTTTGCTGCTAAATTGCTGCTCATCTTAAATTCCTGAATTAATAAATGTCCAACTAAATGCGTCTGTTCTCCCGCTCGATCAATGCACTTTTGCTCTGGCAAGTAAGTTGAGATACAGACAGCAAAAGTACTCTTAATTTGTCAGCGTAGACCCTTCCGATGAGAGTTTCTATTAAAAATCGTTACACGCCGGAGTTTAGTAACAATCCTTTACGAATCTGGATTTCAGAGAATTTTCAGCCCACTATCGAGAATTTTATCGCCAGACCTGACGCAAAGCAGCCATCGCTGTCTTGCATCAAAAGAGAGGAGAGTGGGCGATGCCTATCGAACCAAATTCGGCATGTTCTGAAGAGTATTTGCCACTCTGACGTTTGTCGTAGGGTAGTCGCCATCCAGTCCTTCCATTTAGCATCATGCAAGATGTCGACTCCGTCCATCAATGGCTCATCATGAAACCAATGGCTCATCATGAAACGCTTCACCCAGCTATTCCAGCAAATCGACGCCACGACCTCAACCAACGAAAAAGTACGGGCTTTGCAGCAGTATTTCACCGAAGAGGAACCCGCCAATGCAGTTTGGGCCTTGTATTTGCTGTTGGGTAAAGCACGAAAGCGACTAATCACCTCACGGGTGTTGCGAGCCACGTTTCTCGAAATTTCTGACCTGCCGGAGTGGTTGTTTGAAGACTGCTACTCCCATGTGGGCGACTCCGCAGAGGTGATCGCCCTCCTCCTGCGCAGCTCTGATGCGTTGCCCCGCACGGGATCTGAAATTCCCTTGGTCAACTGGATGGAGAAGATCTTGCCCAAAGCCAAGACGATGAACACGGATGAGGAATTGCACCAACTGATTGTGTCCTGGTGGTCGGTATTGGAGCCGTTTGAAGTGTTTGTGCTGAATAAAGTGCTGACGGGAGCCTTCCGCGTTGGGGCTTCCACAAAGCTGGTGATCAAAGGCTTGGCTGGGGCATGCAGCGTTTCAGAGGCCGAGCTGACACACCGCTTGATGGGCGACTTTGAGCCGACGGTGGCGTTTTATGAGCGGTTGATTCAGCCAGACGGCACCACAGGTTCCCCGAGTCTTCCCTACCCCTTCTTCCTAGCTTCACAAATTGAGGAGGATCGCTTTCAGCAGGAAGATCTATCGCTCTGGCAAGCGGAGTGGAAGTGGGATGGCATTCGGGCGCAAATTATTCGAAGAGCCGATGAGGTGTTCATCTGGTCGCGGGGGGAAGATTTGATTACGCTACAGTTCCCCGAATTGGTCGAAGCGTTTGAGGTCTTTCCCAATGGCACAGTGATGGATGGGGAAATTGTGTGTTGGGCGGGCGATCGCCCCATGAATTTCAATGCTTTGCAGAAGCGCTTGGGGCGTAAGCGTGTTAGTCAAAAGCTACGGCAGGAAAATCCCGTTCATTTCATTGCCTACGATCTGCTGGAGCGGGATGGAGAGGATATTCGGGAAACACCTTTGAGTGATCGCCGCCAACAGCTTCTCCAGATTTTGGAGCAGTATCCCGCCGAACCCGTTAGTCCTTCCACGACTATTGCTTTCTCTACTTGGGATGATTTGACCGCATGGCGAGAACAATCCCGGGATTATACCGCTGAAGGCTTGGTTCTAAAAGCATTGAACAGTCCCTATCTCGTTGGCAGAAAGCGCGGCTATTGGTGGAAATATAAAGTCGATCCCATGACGTTGGATGCGGTCTTAATCTATGCCCAGGCTGGTAGTGGGAAACGCGCTAATCTCTTTACGGACTATACCTTTGCCCTTTGGAAGGGGAAGGAGTTGGTGCCCTTTGCCAAAGCCTATTCAGGGCTAGATAACAAGGAAATTGAAACCCTCGATCGCTGGATTCGCAGGCATACCGTGGAGCGGTTTGGCCCTGTGCGATCGGTTGAGCCGATTCATGTGTTTGAAATTGGCTTTGAAGGGATTGCCAAATCGAACCGCCACAAGTCTGGGATTTCGGTGCGCTTTCCCCGAATCCTACGCTGGCGAACCGATAAACCCGCCGCAGAAGCCGATTCAATTGAAGCCGCACTGACGTTATTAGACGCCGTTGGCTAGCCAGAACATGGGGCTAGGATGAGCTTTACAACAAGCACCCCGGCAGGTCAGTCCTATAATAATTCAGGCAATATCAACCCCACCTAAAAACGATATGGCACAGTCAGTTCTTGAAACTGGGAAACGCGCTTTTGCAGCTTTTGCTGAAGGCTGGTCGACCGGAAATTTCCAACCCTATATTGATATGCTGGCTGAAGACGTTGAATTCTGGTATCCAACAGGTAGCCACCATGGTCGGTTCAGTGGCGCAGCAGGGCGCACTGAGATGATTGCGAAGTGCAACGATCACACGGCAGCGGGCGATCGCCTCACCCTCACTCCAACCTACATCACCGCCAACGACACCATCGTGGTGGTTGAATTCTCAGCGTCCGGAGTCTTTCAAAACCAACCTTACAAGGGATGGAATGCCATTTCACTGGGAGTCACGGGCGACAAGATTTCGGCGTTCCGTGAGTATTTTGGAAATTTAGGACAGTAACCCAAACAAACTATTGCATGGAGAAGACAAATGGATAGAGAATACGCAACCCTGCCAGGAAATGCAGCAGAGAAAGTGCATCTCATCCACGAGCGGGGCAACCGAGGGCAGACCAAGCTGGGTTGGCTCGATAGTTTTCACACCTTTTCCTTTGGGGGCTTTCGAGATCCCGAGCGCATGGGTTTCCGTGCATTGCGCGTCATCAACGACGATCGCGTCATCCCTGGAGCGGGGTTTGGGGAACACAGCCACCAGGATATGGAGATCTTTACCTATGTCTTAGACGGCCAGCTGGCTCACAAAGACAGCTTGGGCAATGGAGCCGTCATTAACCCTGGCGATGCGCAGATTATGAGTGCAGGCACGGGGATCACCCACAGCGAGTTCAACCCATCTGAAACCGAACCTGTTCACTTTTTACAAATCTGGATTATTCCCAATCAGGTTGGACTTGCCCCCCGTTACGAACAACGCAGCTTTTCCCCGAGCGAGCGACAAGGAAAACTGAGGTTGTTGGCAAGTCCCGACGGACGGGATGGGGCAGTAACCGTCTATCAAGATGTGGAGCTATTAACAGCAGCGCTAGAACCTGAACAAGAACTGCACTATCACATTCAACCCGATCGCTACGGCTGGGTACAGGTACTTCGCGGCACTTTGACGCTCAACGATCAAGAACTTCGAGAAGGGGATGGCGTACAACTCAGCGGAGAAGAAGACTTAACCATCACAACACAAACGGGAACGGAAATCCTGCTGTTTGATTTGGCCTAAGGGATTGCAAGCATTGTGCCAGGAGTGGAACGTGGGGTAGGCAAGATAATCACTTGCA
The DNA here is from genome assembly GCA_039819245.1 of Cyanobacteria bacterium J06638_20. Lineage (GTDB taxonomy): Bacteria > Cyanobacteriota > Cyanobacteriia > Elainellales > Elainellaceae > Vacuolonema. Next base: position 2,937 of record JBCBSJ010000164.1, on the reverse strand, counting down.
AACCTGACATTTTCCCGTTTCAACAAACAGGCTTACAGCAAGCAAACGAGAAACAAAAAGCCAACGATTGTCAGACTCGATTCCATGAAGAGAGGCAGAGATGTACTTTCATGAGAGCGCAACATAATAATCTCCTTGATGATGAGGTTGGAGTTGATCGGGGCGATCTAAATAGCCCTGATTCTGAATTGCAGCGGGTCTTTTTGAACAACCAGTGACGGTTTGTAGAGCGTTGTGGTCTCTGGCTATCTGTCTAAGATTACCTACAATGACGCCAATCATCATTCAGTATGTTCCGCAAGTTTTTCATAAAAAAGTTTGACTTTCTGATCAAGGCAGTGATTGTTGCCTCCCAAGCATCGGACAAAACCTTGCTTCTCTACAAAAGCCATTGATGTTAGTGGAGGTTGGCAGCAATCAAACCACACAAAATCAAGGGTTCTCTCGCTTTTGTCCTGAACTCAAATTTCACCCAGTTGGGTACCGCTTTGGGTCGTCATTCTCGAAAAGTAGCGTTAGGATGCGAACAGCGTGAAGGGAAATCCTATGCTGAAGTCGTCAGGGATGTGGTGGTACGAGCAATTCGCCCGCTATCGCTATCGTCAGGGCATGATCTATGCCCGCAAGGGGCAATATCACTTAGCCATTTCGCGTTTTAACCGAGCCTTACTGCATCATCCGCAGCCCGAGGAGGTCTGCATTGCTCGTGGGCTGATCTACTTTCGCCTTGGGGATCTTGATGCAGCACTCGCCGATTTTGACCGGGCGATCGCCCTCAACCCCTCCAACTCCAAAGCCTATGGCAATCGCGGCTTGGTGAAGGCTCAACTGGGGGAGGAAGCAGCAGCCCTAGAAGACTGGCGCGTGGCGCTTACCCATCGCCCCTGCTACGCCGAAGCCCGTTATAATCGGGGCCTCGTATTCGTCAACCAGAAGAATTTCCAGTATGCCCTGGATGAGTTTGACCTAGCTATCCAAGCCAACCCCAACTTGGCCGAGGCCTATCTCCATCGCGGCAATGTGCGAGATCACTTGGGCGATCGCTTCGGCGCTGCCAGGGACTGGCAACTCGCATTGCTGAATGATCTCAGCCTGGACGCAGCCAAAAAGAAGTTGTTCCGAATGCGCCGTGAATCCCATGAAAAGCGCCTCACCGAAAAGCTGGGGGCGGTTGTCAAGCCCCTCGATCTGAACCTGCAGGTGGAACGGCAAGGGCGGCAACTGAATTTGCTCATCCAACGGGAACCTGGAACGCCCGTCAACTACCAGGACGTCGCAAAGCTGCTACAAGCAAAAATCGTCGACCTGAACCTAAACTGGCTTGAGCGCTTTCGGATTATTGGGCGCATGGGCACAGGTGGCTTGCCCGACTGGGACAAGGTTTATCCCATTTACGACAATTGCGACTGTCCACCCATCTATACCTCTCGCATCATCGCGTCGCTCTTGTTCTTCATGCCCTTTGGCATTGCTGCCATTGTTTATGCAACGCAGGTTAAGGCCAACTACGCCCAGGGCAACTATCGGGCGGCATTGACAGCATCAAAGCTGATCAAGTGGTTTTACTGGATTAGTTTAAGCGTCTTTTCTGCAACGGCGTCGATTGTGGTGTTTGGTGTGATTTTGCTACTACTCCGGGGTGAATCACTGTCCTCTATCATGGAGTCCATCCGCACAATGCCTACGCCACGGCCTTATCTGGGGCGTCCCTACGCTGACCCCCATCCCGATCCGTCTCCCCAACCCTCATTGCCAGAGTCCACAGATTCTTCTGGGGATTAAGTAATATCAAATCCGGTTGAAGAACCCAAATATCATTTGGGTTCTTCAACCGGATTTGATATTACACTGCTAGGGGGCGATCGCCCGCATCATTATTATTATTACCAACAGCACTGGCGTAGTATTGCTATGGGCTAGGTCGGCAATGCCTAACCAACGCCAATACCAGAGGTATACACCATGCCATCTACTTCAAAGCTGTATCAACTTCAGGCTCCTTTGATTACACCAGAAGCCTTTCGTCCCTTCGGTCAGGTGATTGCCGCAACGACAGACGGCAAAGCATTTGACCAAGAAGACGCCCAGCTTGCGCTGGATCGGGGAACTCCCCGTTTCTACATCATGCGATTGCAGGGTCGGGGACGACAGTTCTCTAAAATTACGCGCCACCAGCAATGCACCCAATGTCTCGGCTCCCTGGAGGGCAAGGATTGGTTGTTGGCTGTAGCGGCTCCCAGCTCAGCCGATTGTCCTGATGTGGGAGCGATCGCCGCTTTTCGAATTCCTGGCAACTGTTTCGTCAAATTGGAGCAAGGCACCTGGCATGCGGGGCCTTACTTTGACCACGACATAGTCGATTTCTACAACCTGGAACTTGCGGACACCAACATTACCGATCATCAGACCTGCAACTTGGCGGCCCAATATGGTGTTGAATTTGAGATTGTGCCGCTGGAAAAACCCAAGAGAATAGGGAACTTCTAGGAATTCGCGATTTTACTAAGGGGGTATGCGCGTCGCGCATACCCCCTTAGTAAATGGAATCAGACTGAGGCGAATTTCGCCTCAGCCCTGAAGATGCAATTAACCAATGAAGGCTTTGCGGGGTTCGGAAACGCCACTGGATTCCGCACCCTTCAGGTAGGCCAGCATGGTGTCGGCATCCGATACCTCGAAGGGATCGGTGGGGCAGTTGTCTGCGAAGTCGGGCTCAACGAAGAGCTTCTCGATATTGCCATCATTGACTAGCATCGAGTAGCGCCAGGAACGCATCCCGAAGCCCAGGTTGGACTTATCAACCAGCATCCCCATCTTACGAGTGAACTCGCCATTGCCATCGGGCAGCAAAAAGACCTTCTCAGCGCCTTGTTGACGGCCCCACTGGAACATCACGAAAGCATCGTTGACAGAGACACAAACGATTTCATCAACGCC
>JBCBSJ010000163.1:0-9149 GCA_039819245.1 Cyanobacteria bacterium J06638_20 | reverse complement strand
TGAAACTCTCGCGCTGCGAGAGTTTCAACCAACGGATCGGGTCTGAGAGAGTGACGTTAGTGGCGGGTCGTCAGATGGGGAGATGGATTTCTCGCCGACGAGGATTGTCCCACCACTTCCCGGACGCGATAGATCGGTCGTCCCTGAGACTCGTGGTAGGTGCGCATGGCGATTTCTGCCATGAGTCCCAAGCTCAGGAGCTGAACCCCCGTCAAGAAAAGGACGACGGCCAGAATCAGGAGGGGGCGATCGCCAATGCTCTGCCCTAACCCCAACTTCAGAAATGTAAGGTAGCCTCCCAATGCAACTCCGAGGAAGATTGAGAGCAGCCCGAATAGCCCAAACACATGCATGGGGCGGGTCAAAAACTTTTTCATGAAGGCAATGGTGAACAAATCCATTACCACGCGGAATGTGCGTCCTAGCCCATATTTGCTTTGCCCAAACTGGCGCGCATGGTGACGCACCGGAACCTCCGTAATTCGTGCCCCTTCGATGAAGGCCAGAGCAGGCAGGAAGCGGTGCAACTCCCCATAGAGATTCATGTCCATGACCAGCTCGGCGCGGTAAGCCTTGAGGGAACAGCCATAATCATGCAACCGCACCCCGGTCACCCAGCCAATGAGGCCGTTCGCCACTCTGGAGGGGAGCAGCCGAGTCAGCGGGGCATCTTGCCGCTCTTGCCGCCAGCCACTTACTAGGTCGTAACCTTCCTGCAATTTCTCCACCACCATGGGGATGTCGTGGGGGTCGTTTTGCAAGTCCCCATCCAGGGTCACAATTACCTCACCCTGGGAAAAGTGGAAGCCTGCGGCCATCGCGGCCGTTTGCCCATAGTTGCGCCGCAGCAACACCGCTCGCAGGTGGGGATGGATCTGTACCAGCTTCCGCAGCAAATCAGTTGAACCATCCCGAGATCCATCATCCACACAGGTGATTTCGTAGCGCCAGTCAGTTTCTTTGAGGGCAATGGTGATGGCATCTACCAGCCGGGGTAGGCTTTCGACCTCGTTGTAGATGGGGACAACGACGGACAGGTCGAGCGATCGCACCTCGGCGGCATCGGGCAATGTTTCGACAAACGCAGGAATGGGCGGCAACGACGAATCCATAACAGACGGGAAAAACGACAGTTAGGGGCGAAACAAGACAATCTTTACTTAAAAAAAGACAATCTTCATTAAACCGAAGAACTGGGCAGATGGGTATGGGTATGTGTCAGGTTCCAGGATTTGACAAAAGAATTTGACAACTAGGATCTACGCATTTTGCTGAATGTGTGAGTGCGATCGCGCTCACACATTCAACAAATCCAGGCAGGATTACGCGAGGTTTGCGTCAGTCATGACAAATTGTGGGGTGGTCATTATTGCGATGGGGAATCGTCGTCTCCAGTCTACTGGGATTGGCGTTGGTTCAGCAGCCACGCACCTGCGGCACCGATCGCCTCTGCCAAGGTACTGATCAATCGGTAGCAGGCCACAGTGCTGAGGATAATGGCGGGTGGAAAACTTTGGGGGAGGAGGGCGATCGCCGTTGCCTCAAACACCCCAATGCCACCGGGCGCACCGGGAACAACCAACCCCAGCAACCAGGCAAAGCTAAAGGCACTAATCACAGGCAACACCTGTGTTGGGGGAATAGCGGTAAAGGCCAGCATAATCCAAAGAAAACCCAGACCACGCAGAGCCAAAAAGACCAGTTCTCCCAGTAGCGGCACCCAAGGGTAGCGTTTGAGCCCAAACTGTTGCAAGGAGCGAGCCGCCGTTTCATTCTGGGCTTTTTTGCGGCTGAGGCGCTGCACGACCGGGTTGAGCAATCGAGGATGGACGAGGGCTAGGGCAATGGCCAAACTGCCCACTTGCAAGCCCCAACCAATATGCTGAATTCCCATGAGCCCCACCAACAGAGCGGCGGCAGCCATCAACAACGGCTCTAGCACAACGCTGACGATGGCGATCGCCAGTTCAGTCCCTTGGGCGGTTGCAGCGGACACGCGCCCGTAGAAATGCCACACATTTCCCGGCAGGTACTTAGCAATATTGGTGATGAGATAGGTGCGAATGCTCCAGCCTGCGCTAACGGACTCCCCCAATTCCCGCAAAATCCAGCCCCACACCCACCCTGTCCAGATATGGGCGCAGGTGGTGGTGAGAAGAGCGATCGCCAGCCAGGCCCAATCCCCAGCATCCAGCCGGATGGCAGCGACCTCCTGCCAGTGCTGCCGAAAGGTGCTGGCCAGAAAAAACAATGCGGCTCCTAAAATCAGCCAGCGGAGATAGGGTTTGAGCCGTTTGATCAAAAGAAATTGCCTCGTTGGTTGTCAGTGATTGCTACTGCCTTAGGTGGAATACCTTGCCGGAGAAGAACGCCAAAAAAACACTTACCTACAGCTCAGTAGGGGCGATAAGCAGTATTAAAACCCAATCGCCCTTGCAAAGTTGATGCGGGATAAAGAGGCGCACTACTACTACCCCACGTGTTGCAATCACTTGACCCCGTAGGCTAGCCTGAGCACGCATATAAGTGCTTCGGCCTAATGAACTATTTCCTAGAGTACCTGAGGTATCTGCTCATCGCGGTGGGCTCACTCTGCATTCTGCCGTTGTTAGTTCTCGTAACGCGCAAAGCCTTTCGGAGGAGCAATCGCCTCATTGCCTATGGATTGTTTGCTATGACATCCATCATGAGTGTTGTCATCCTTCGCTTTGCGTTTGGTCTCGCACTACTGGCCATCGTCTTCGGTCCCCCAGCTAGCGAAACCGATTTAATCGCCGAGTTGAAACGGGAAACGGGCGTTCAACTACCAGAAAACGCAGACGTAATATCTTACAGAACGGGGCAGAGCTTCTTTGGGTACTGGAGCGGTTTTCTGAAAGCTGAAGTGGACTGCCGCGATCTGGGACAGCTAGGAATGCTATCAGGGACTATTTTTGATAGCCAAACTTATTTTGACGAGCTTCAAGAACCCCGCCAAACTGAGATAGATGTCTGGAGACGCGATCGGTTTACGATTCCTGTCGGTTCTAACATCGTTGAATACAACCGCAGGGACAAACAGACGATTTACGCCATTGACGCCGACAATTGCGCTGTCTACTACCATCGCTTTGAAATTGATTAGACAAGAACTCAGTACAGGACAAAATCCAGAGAATCCTTGATTTTATGTGGCGCGGGCACCGCCCGCGCCACATAAAATCAAGGGTTTTAGCAAGGGTTTAATTTTTTTGTCCTGTACTGAGAGACAAGAAATTGATTAGACAAGCGTCAGCTAGAAGCGCTAATGGAATCGCGATCGCTGGGGGCGATCGCCGTTGCGAAAATTCACCGACGCATAGTCTTATCAAAAAGCCAACAAGCGGTAAAATTAGATGCCGATTGTTCTGCCCAAAATCCACAACGATTCAACCAACAGAGATTCATGATTTCCAGCAACGACTTTCGTCCCGGTGTGAGCATCGTGCTAGATGGCTCGGTGTGGCGTGTGGTTGAGTTTCTGCATGTCAAACCCGGTAAAGGCTCGGCGTTTGTACGCACGAAGCTCAAGAGCGTGCAAACCGGAAACACTGTAGAACGTACCTTCCGCGCTGGGGAAACCGTTCCTCAAGCCATCCTGGAAAAACGGACGATGCAGCATACCTACAAAGACGGGCCTGACTACGTTTTCATGGATATGGAAACCTACGAAGAAGGACGACTGACAGCGGAACAAATTGGCGATCGCGTCAAATACCTCAAAGAAGGGATGGACGCCAATGTTGTCCGGTGGGAAGAACAGGTGCTTGAGGTGGAACTGCCCAACTCGGTCGTGTTGGAAATAACAGAAACGGATCCGGGCGTTAAAGGAGATACGGCGACGGGCGGTACCAAGCCTGCCACCGTGGAGACAGGAGCCGTTGTCATGGTTCCGCTATTTATCTCCGTTGGTGAAAAGATCAAAATTGATACGCGCAACGACACCTATCTGGGTCGAGAAAACTAGGGCGATCGCTCATGCTTTCAGGGTAGGCGTGAGTGATAGGGCTTTGGGAATGGGTTGTCTACGATCCATTTTTGAGTCATTTATAAGGCGCAGGCTAAGGTGCCCTTCTCTTAGCTCTGGCTCTGTTTTCAAATTTCTTCTGAAATACCCTGAGCAAATGCTTAACGAACTGGCGGGTACGACGTGGAATTGAATTGGCTCGAATTGCGGGAGTTACTGTCAGCGATGAACCAGACGGACATCGCCGAACTCAGTCTGAAGGGAAGTGACTTTGAATTGACCATTCGCCGGGGGGCAAGCGGGACGACCGTCTCCTCCAATGGCTCGGATCTGGCGGTCTTGCCCCCAACCACGACGATTGCCCCAGCGCCAGCACCACAACCGGCACAAGCGCCACCTCCAGCGGCCACACCCCACAGTAACGATCGCCTAGTGGATGTTGTTGCTCCGGTGGTGGGAACGTTCTACCGTTCCCCTAGTCCCGATGATGAGGCCTTTGTGAATACGGGCGATCGCATTCGCACGGGGCAAGTGGTCTGCATCATCGAAGCGATGAAGATCATGAATGAGATTGAAGCAGAAGTGTCGGGAGAGGTTGTGGAAATTCTCGTAGAGAATGCAGAACCCGTAGAATTTGGCCAGGTATTGATGCGTGTCAATCCTGCCTGAACCATTACATCGACTCAACGGGTTTGTAGCCAACTAACAGCGCTAGTTCTAGCCATTTCCAGTAGCAATCCACATCGGCAAAGCCGAGTTCGCGCAGCCAGCGCAGTTGCGTTTCCACATCGAGCAAGATGTTTGCTGGATCTTCATCTTCGGGGCCATAGCCGATCGTGCGCATGAAGTGCTCATGGAGACGCTGGGTGGGCGAAGCAACATGCTCTAGATTGCAGAAAATGCCGCCAGGGATGAGGCGATCGCCAATTTCTTGATACAGCTCCCGTTTGCGTGGGTCGGGCAGATGGTGAATGGCGAAGCTGGAGACAATGGCATCGAACTGTCCCAGCTCGGGTAAGGGCTGCTCCAGATTATGTTCAATGATGGTGACGGTGGGGTCGTCGGCAAAGCGCGATCGCACCTTCTCCAGCATCGTGGCGGAGAAATCCAGCGCCACACTTTCTGCATCAGGGCGCTCCAGCTTCAGCAGCCCCAACAATCGGCCATCCCCCGTTCCCAAATCCAAGATCCGCTTCGCTGTTTGGGGGACATGTTCTAGCAGTACCCCTTCGCCTTCCGTGCGGTGGGGAATTTTGTCGGCTCTCGCAAGGTATTGGAGGGCGTGGTCGGCAGAGGTCCAAGTGCTCGTCATAGGATTTTAGATTTTGGATTTTAGATTTTGGACGTCGTTGTGAGTTCAGTCGAACGATTTTGGATTGTGGAACGCTTGGTAGTGGCCGCGATCGACAGTGGCCTGTATAGCGAAATCATCGGTGAAGATGGCGAGGTTGGCGATCGCCCCGGCCCCAAGCCAGCCGAGATTCGCATCAACCGCGATCGCCCGTGCTGGATACAGGGTGGCCATGCGGAGGGCTTCGGAGAGGTCAATGCCGACCTGTTGAACACAGTTGGCGATCGCTTCAATCATCGTTAGCGCTGACCCACCCAGAGTTCCGTCCGCCGAAACACATTTGCCCTCTCGATAAAATACCTCTTGCCCTCCGATGATAAATGATGTCATTTCGGTGCCCACAGGTGGGGTCGCGTCGGTGACCAAAAGCAGGCGATCGCCCTTCAGTTGCTTGGCGAGACGAATGCTGTCGAAATGGACATGCTGCCCATCGGCAATGATTCCCGCATAGATCTCTGGGTGGCGAAACACGGCCCCCACCATGCCCGGTTTGCGGCTGAGCCAAGGCGACATGGCATTGAATAGGTGGGTGGCCATGCTAACCCCGGCCTCGAAGCGGGCGATCGCCTCTTCGAAGGTAGCATCCGTATGCCCTGCTGACACGCAAATCCCTGCATCCACAAGGGTTTGGATTTGGTCGGGGGGAAATTGCTCTGGAGCCAGGGTCACCAGTTTCACCACATCACGTCCGGCGATCGCAATTTTGTGCAGCATTGCCGAATCAGGGTCGCGAATATAGTCCGCGTCGTGGATGCCCTTGCGCTTCAGGTTAAGATAAGGGCCTTCCAGGTGTAAGCCCAAGACGCTATGGGGCACTTTTTTTCGATACTCGGCCACGACTGCCATCGCCTGCACCATATCGGCATCAGACGTTGTGATCAGCGTTGGCAAAAAGCTAGTTGTACCACTGCGGAGATTAGTGCGGTGCATAGTGTCCAGGGTTTCTGCGGTGATGGCATCGTTGAACATCACACCACCACACCCGTTGAGCTGCAGGTCAATGAACCCCGGCGCCACATTCGCACCATGCAGATTAATGCGATCGCACTCCCCCAAATCCTCCAGCGGACACAACCCCTGAATGCGATCGCCCTCAATGAGAATGGCGCGATCGCGCACCACCTTCGCTCCGGTGAATACCGTTCCGTTCGTTAACGCATACCGCTTCAACTCTGAAGGCTGTGGTACATCATCCATAAGATCAAACCCATTGCTCCTGTAAGTTGTGTTAGCGATCGCGTCACGCATTAACCCCCTCGCCCAAGACGTTACCGCCCCTTTTGCAGATACTCTTCCATTTCGCGAAAATAGCGCACTGTTTTGACTCGAAGCTCCAGGATGGCATCGTCATCGCATACCAGCATGGCCGAGGGATGGAGTTGGAGCGCCGAAATCGTCCACATGTGATTGACGCTACCTTCGATCGCCCGATACACCGCCTGAGCTTTGTTGTGGCCCTTGACCAAAATCATCACCTCGCGGGCATCCATGATCGTCCCGACGCCGACGGTCAGCGCCAGCTTCGGCACGTTTTCTAAGTCATGATTGAAAAAGCGGGAATTGGCAAGGCGGGTGCTATAGGTCAGGCTTTTCAAGCGCGTCCGTGATTCCAAGGATGAACCCGGTTCGTTAAAAGCGATGTGGCCATCGTCCCCTACCCCACCGACAAATAGTTCAATGCCGCCCAGTTGCTTGATCTTTTCTTCGTAGCGATCGCATTCTTGCTTTGGGTTGGTAGTATTGCCATCCAGAATATTGATGTGGTGGGGGAGAATATCAATGTGTTTGAAAAAATTGCGGAACATGTAGTTGTGGTAGTTTTCGGGGTGCGCTTCTGGTAAGCCCACATATTCGTCCATGTTGAAGGTGATGACATGGCGGAAGCTGAGGTCGCCTGCCTCATGAGCTGCAATTAGGGCACGATACATTCCCAAAGGCGTTTCTCCGGTGGGCAAACCGAGGACAAAGGGGCGATCGCCCGTCGGGGCAAACTCCAGAATCCGCTGCTGCACATAGCGTGCGGCCCACACCCCAACTTCTTCGTGGTCACAAATCACCAAACGCATAAATGCTTTATTGGGAGGGCATAAAGAACCATGCCCATTGTGGGCTGCAAGGTGGGCCAGGGGCAACCGCCTAGAGAACATAGTGTGCCAGCCCCAATCCTTTTTTGAAATCTCTATGCTGCGAGGCTCTCAGAAAAGGATCGGGATCTAGTGAAGGGTGCAAATGGCCATAAAAATTGACCGCAAGATGCCTTAGACAAGACATCTCACGGTCATCGAACTCAGGGGAGAATTCGATCAAAGGCTGTACTATTATTCGGCCTTTGTTTTATTAGCAGCACCCAGTACCTGACCCTTCAGCGAGTTGAAGTCACTGACCAATTCGCTGCGGTTCGAGGCTCTGAGCAGATAGCGATAGACAAACCAAGCTGTGTAGCCCAACCCAATGAGTTCAAAGAGGGGCGACAGTAGAGGAATGTCGTTGATGGACTTGAGGATCGCGAGGGTCAGCCGGACGGCGATGATAGCCGCGAAGATGAGGGCGATCGTAACGATCGGGCGACGGTATTGACCAAAGAAGCTAGAGAGATAGTCGGGCAAGTTGCCCAAAAGAGCTGTCACTCTATCAACAAATTGCTGATACTGCTCGCCACCGGCTTCCTCACTCACAGAAGGTGTAGTATCAATTTCCTCGGTAGGGGGCATCCCTTCGGAGGTAAAAGTCTCGTCTTGTTTGACTTCAGGCTCCATAGCAATTCCTTGAAACAACAACAGAACAATCTTATTTGAAGTATAGGAGTGGTATGAACGCTTATTTTAGTCATTCATCCATTGTCAGGTTGCGCTAAAAAGAGTAATTCACGCATCAGAGCAGAGGTTTCCGTAGCATTCTCTCAGATTTATTTGAAACTGCGACACTGTTTTAAGGATTTCAAGGCAGTTTCCCCAATGAAAATGAAAAAATTTATGATTCTTAAACTTGCAGGACTGACGCAACTGACTGGTGGTGTGGGTGCGATCGCCAGCTGCCATCAACTATAGTGCGATGCCCTCTGGAAACGCTAATAATTTTTTTGAAAACCTTTGTAGCGCGGGGCTTCCAAAGGAAAGCGGGTCTGATTCAAATGCGTAATATCAAATCCGCTTAAAGAACCCAAATATGTTTTGTGCGTGCCGCCTAGCGGCGCGCACAAAACATATTTGGGTTTTATGGCTATTCAACCGGATTTGATATGAGACTATAAAGCCAGAAAAAAAAGCTACACCTTTGTGTAGCTTCATCAGGAGCATGGCTAGGTTTGGTAAGTCGAAGAAGAAACTGAAATGGAAATAAAACGGCGATTAATCAATAACCTGTAGCAGGCCATGACGCATCCCATAGAAGATTCGGTGGATTGTTGCCTGTAGCTCTTCATCGGAGGTACCGGACAAAGAACGCATCAACCGATCCTCTTCTGCACGCGTGATGAGGTGAGAGTTAAGGATTTGGGCAACCAAATCTTCCAAAGGGGTGCTGAGATGGGGACTACTCATTGACCACATGCGCTGAGTTACTCATACTTCCAGTTGAGAAATAGTATCGAGCAATGGAAAGGCTTTCTCTGTGACACGTATCAATTTGCATTGTGATCTTCTGTAGATTTTGTCGTGATTCAGATCACCGATCCCGGCCTTACATACTGGGAGATCCCCAAGGGTAATTTTGTGGGACGGTGCTATTCAAATACTCAGTGCCTAGGCATAGTTAAAGCCCTGTGACGCCCGCGCAGCGGGCGTCACAGGGCTTTAACTATGCCTAGGCACTGAG
>JBCBSJ010000162.1:0-9280 GCA_039819245.1 Cyanobacteria bacterium J06638_20 | reverse complement strand
GCCAACCGTCCATGACATCGTCTGAGAGCCAGAACGTCACACTGCCGCGTTGCTTCAGACCAGCGTTATACTCAGACCAGTTGCGGATTCGGTAGCTCATGGACTCTCGGTTTTTGATGGTACTTAAACCTTAGTCCACTACCGGATCCGTGACCCTTTCATGCAACAACGCCGCAAGCTTAGGCAAAATTGGCTTCGTTATGGCACTTGTAGCTGACTTGCCTCAGCTTGGCTTTGACAGGCATCAATGAAGCGTATCACGGTAGTTGAGTTGATAATACTGAGCAAATTTATCAGTATCTTTCCTGATTTCAAAAATTTGGAATTCGCTTCGATTATTCGCTATTTACCTAAGCGTATCTCCATAAGCCACATGGCTTATACATGCTAGATATTGGGTATTTTCAATGAATCATATTTGTCTACGTATGGGTAGTCTATGTATATAGATCAGTCCTATCAAGATGTTAAATCCAAAACTGAAAAGGATAAAAATTATCATTTTCTTGTTCCCTCAGCCTTCAAACGTCTAAAAAAGTAACCCTCTTTTTGGAACTTTAAATGGTGTTTCAACAGTTGAGGCCACGTAGGTTGGATAGCCACCTTGAAAGGATCGTTGCATAGCCAAATGTAAATTTCACGAACAGGATGCACTGAATGAATATAGATTTAAGTCAAAGATATTTTTGATTTCAACACCACTACACTAAGTCAAACACCTAATCAGGTAATCATCATTAAGTTAACTCGGTGTAGGGTGCTGTTAAGCAGAGTTGCAACATATCATCCGGCAATGCATTGATGTGTCATGCTGCCACCAACATGCTTCACGAAGGATGAAAGCCATCCCCCTTAAAATCGCATCGTCTAGAGTCAATTCAGGATAACAAACCCCGGCTTGCCTTAAACTCTAGCCCTTGCAACTTTTATCTTCGAAGCATTTTAAATCCTTGCGACAACTGCTACATCAAGCATTTCACTGCAATAGCTCCAAGATTTTCCTCAATTAGGTCAGATTCCTGATGCTTTGAAGAGAGTCTGATTGGACGCCGCATTGTACTGGCGGCGTTCTTCCTGTCTTTTCAAATTGCTTGGTTCACACCAGACGACGCGGTTCATTCTGTGTCGTCTTCGATTCAGCACGCGTATTTCATCACAGGCGTGCGAGCAATCCTCAAAATCGTGCAGCAAATCTCACTCATAAAGGGTTCACCATGTCTTACTCCTCCATTCTGTTCATTGATTCTGGCGTTGAGATTTTTCAGCACCTATTATGCGAAGTTGAGTCTTCTACGAAAGTTGTCATCTTAGAAGCTCAAAATGATGGCGTTCGTCAGATAACAAAAACCCTATCAGAATGGCCAGAGTGTAAGACCGTCTACGTCATTGCCCACGGCACGTCAGGTAGCCTCAACTTAGGTTCCACACAACTCAGCCTTAATACGCTTGAGCGCTACAGTTGGGATCTTCAAAGCTGGTTCCCTGCGACTTCTTCTCCTAGCACTGAGGTTCCTTCTCTCTACTTATATGGTTGTCAGGTAGCAGCCGGAGACGCAGGTGCCGAGTTTGTCGAAACGCTACATCGACTCACTGGTGCACAAATCGCTGCCTCAACCACATTAATCGGCCATGCGTCTCAAGGAGGGAACTGGCAACTCGACTACACAGTAGGCCAAGTCCAGGCTAAGCTTCCCATTGCAGCTTCAGCTCTAGCCGCTTACCCTGGCGTTTTGGCTGCTCCCGTGATTAGCGACAGTGCACAAGCCGTCCGGGCGGTCGATGAAGAAGGCACGCTAGCAATCACAGGGATCTCGGTTAACGATGCAGATGCCGGAGATACTCAAACCGTTACTCTGACGGTCACCGAAGGGACTTTGAACTTAGACCCCACCACCATCGGCAGCCTCACTGGGTTGACTGGCAATGGTTCTGGCAGCGTTACCTTTTCGGGGAGCCAGGCCGATGTAAATGCAGCCTTAGACAAGCTGACCTATGAACCCGACGAGGACTATAGCGGTAACGATACCCTCGCAATCACAGTCAACGATGGCTCAGAGTCGGTGTCCCGCAATGTGGCGATCGCCGTCACCCCCGTCAATGACGATCCCGACTTGACCCCCTCTGGCATCAGCGTTGCCGAAGGTGGAAATAGCGCCTTTGACATCACCAACATTGGCATTACCGACGTTGACAACGACGACGTACAAATCATCGTTAAGATCGCTAGCTTGCCGGGCAAAGGAACCCTAACCTTCAACGGCAACCCCCTCGTCGTCGGTTCAACCTTTTCCTACGACCAACTGGCCAGTTTGAAGTATGTCCACGACGGGACACAAACCACCGCACCTGGCGGCACGAGCGATAGCTTTGAAATTACCGTTGACGATGGTGCAGGTGGCCTCATTGCGGCAACCTCCATTCCGGTTACCATCACACCCGTCAACCAACTGCCCACTGCCAGTGGCACCAACAATATTTTTGAAGGCGCTCTCGATCAGTCCGTCTTTATTGCCATCAACGACCCCGATCAAGATGGCAGCACCCCTTACACCATCGAAATTACGGAGCTGCCCGAAGATGGTGTATTGAAGTTAGGGGGTGTGGCTGTTACTACCCCTGGCCAAACCTTTAGCTCTGAAGATTTGGCAACCCTGACCTATAGCCACGATGGCAACGATGAAGGGTTTGGCAACCCCCCACTCGATAGCTTCAAAATCAAAATTACCGATGATGGCGGTGGCACTGGTATACCAGAGTCGAGTGATGCCATCACTATCAATCTCAACATCAAACCCAACAACGATGACCCCACGTTGGTGGTCAACAATGGCACAAGCCTCAACACCGCTGACAGCCTCACCAAGGTCATTACGGCGACCGATCTAGCGGTTTCTGATCCCGACTCTCCTACCGCCCAACTAACCTACACCCTCACCGAGGCACCCGACCCAACCATCGGGGGGCTCGAAGTTTTCAATGGCACTGATTGGGTACGCATCGGTGCAGGGGTGAGCTTTACTCAAGATGACCTCGATAACGGTCGAGTGCGCTACGCCTTCCACAAAGACTCGATCGGTGATGAAAACTTTGTCGATAGTTTCAAGTTTCAGGTGCGCGATGGCGAAATTCGCGAGTATCCGACTGAACGCGAAGGGGGCATCTGGGAAGCCGATGGTTCTGCCCTAGAAACCCTCACCTTTAACATCGACATCACAGTGCCCCCCAACGAAACCGGGGGCGACGGCGGCATCAAAAACCCAACTGAGACCAGCAACGCGCCACCTATCACGGATATCAATGCCGGAATTGCCAACCTTGCTGAAGGTAGCAAGACCCAAATTACAAACGCATTGCTGCTCACAACCGACGACGACAACTCCGCCAGCGAAATTGTTTATCGCATCACCAGCTTGCCCACTAGCGGTGCCATTGAGCTAAACGGTGTGGTGCTTGGTTTGTTTGGTTCGTTCACCCAAGACGATATTGATAACGGCCGCGTTGAGTTTAACCATGCCGGGAACGAAAATTTTATCGACGAGTTCCGATTTACTGTTAGCGATGGTACGACGGTCATCGCTGAGCAAACCTTTGGTATCGATGTCACGCCCGTCAACGATGCGCCAACGGTAACAACCAGTGGGTCTCCCTTCCTCCCAGAAGAAGGCACGGTCATTATCGACAACTCCTATCTCTCGATTGGGGATGTGGATGGCAGTGGCGAAAAGTCAGGACAAGGATTTGCCACGATCAATACCCTCACGTTCCAGATCGTCGATAACAACGGTGTGATTGGCCCTGTCAATGGAACACTGCAAGTTGAGCGAAACGGGGTGTGGGTCGATGTCGATGAAAACACTGTGCTCACCAAGGCCGAACTCGATGGCAACAAGCTGCGCTATGTCCATGACGGCTCAGAAAACTTTACTGATGAGTTTTTTGTTCAGGCAACCGATGACTCTGGACAAACCGATAGCAACACCAGCAATATTCAAAAGGTCGACATCACCATTGCGCCCCTCAACGATGACCCAGAGCTGGATACCTCCACTCCGTTGACGGTCGTTGAAGGGCAAGGTGGCATCATCAAAGGCAGCAACGGGACAGCCGGTGATGAGCCCCGACTGATCTACACAGACCCTGATAACACCGAGATTCAGCGACAGTATCGAGTGACCGATGCCACCGACTACGGCACGCTATTCCTCAACGGGAAAGCACTATCGGTTGGTAGTGTCTTTACCCAAGCCGATTTAGATAACGATCGCATCTCTTACACCCACGACGGCTCAGAAAACTACAGCGATGAGTTTAACTTCACCGTCAGCGATGGGGGTGGGGCTGCAGTACCTGGAAATTATCAGATCGCCATCACACCGATTAACGATGCGCCAACATTGATAGTGCCCGGTGCCCAAAACTTTGATACGGCAGCACCGCTGATTTTCAGCAATGGCAACAACAACGCAATCAACATCGACGACGTTGATTTGGCAAGCATTGAAACGGGTGAAACTGACATCATCAAGGTCACCCTCGACCTGCAAGAGCCAGGCGGAGCAACTTATGGTGGCAGCACATTAACCCTCGGCTCAACCAATGGCATCACTATTGATCCGACTGACGACGGAAGCAGCGGCAAAATTACCATTGAAGGTACATTAGCTGATGTGCAAAATGCGTTGGACGGCTTACAAGTGCAGGTGCCTAACGACGAAGACCGCACCCTTTCGTTGGAAGTAACGGTTGATGACTTGCTCAATGGAGAACCCGGCTCGCCACCAACTGGGGAAACGGTAACAAAGACGATCGCCATCAGAGCCAGCAACGTCAACGACGACCCAGAAATCACCAATCCAGCAACGGTCAGTGTGAATGAAGATGCACCCCTGCCATTTACGGTTGGCAATGCAATCTCTATTAGCGATGACGACACCTTCAACTCCAACAACAACACGGTTACGGTCAGTGTTACAGAAGGCAAATTGACGTTGTCTGACACTAGCCTAATCACTGGCGGCAGCAACAACAGTGATAGCATCACCCTCACAGGCAGCATCGAAGATATCAACGACGCCCTAGAAAGCCTGTCTTACAAAGGAGATAAAAACTTCAACGGCAACGACACGCTGACGATTGTTGCCAACGACCAGGGTAACTTCGGCAGCGGGGGTGGCTCAGACATAACGAAAACCGTTGATATTACGGTTGTTCCGGTCAATGATAAGCCCAAGCTAACGGCACCGGGTGATGTTCAGACTATTGATAATGGCACGGCGCTGGTCTTCAGCAATGCAACCAATAACGCCATTACCATCGATGACAACGCTGATCTGCCAAATAACGGGAACGACGATTTTACCGTCACTGTTACTGTGCCAAATGGAACACTGGCGGCATCGGGTGCTAATGTCAGCGGCAGCGGTACTGACACCTTAACTATCACTGGCACTAAGGCCGAGATCAACACGGCTCTTGATGGATTAAGCTACTCGCCAGTTGACTTTAACGGCGATGAAACCGTCGATCTTCAAGTGACCGTTAATGACAACGCCAACGGCGGCACCGCCATTGGAGGCGTTGGCGATGCGCGCGAAGCCACGAAGACGGTCACTATTAATGTGAGTTCTAACAATGAAGCACCTGTCCTAACAGCACCACCAAGCACAACGCTAGCGGAAGATGCCCAAGTCACCTTTGCAAGTGGCGATGGCAACGGTATTTCCATTAATGACCCCGATGACTTTGGGGGCGAGTTGCAGGTCACCCTTGAGGTGGAGCATGGCACCCTAACGTTAGGCTCTACCGCCAATCTGACTTTTGTCGAAGGTGATGGAACCGACGATGCCAAGATCACGATTAGAGGCACAGAGGCCGATCTCAATGCAGCGCTTGAAGGACTTAGCTACAAGGGCGATGCAGATTTCAATGGCCCTGATGATGCGTTGTCTCTCACTATTGATGACTTAGGCAACACTGGCTCCGGCGGTAACCAGGTCATCAACCAATCCATTGATATTACGGTAACGCCGGTTAACGATGCGCCGACCCGTACCAGTCCAGCGACAACGCTGGGGGCGATCGCCGAAGATGAAACAAATCCATCAGGCAGCACTGTTACCGCTCTCTTTAGTGGCAACTTCCAGGACCTTAAAGATAATCAAACAGCGGTCAATGGCTCGTCAGCCGATGATTTGGCAGGGGTCGCCATCACCAACAACGCGGCAACCACCGATCAAGGGGTTTGGCAGTGGTTTGATGGTACCGACTGGAACGACATCGGCAATCCCTCGGTTGGCTCGGCGCTTGTACTGGCAGCAGGCACCCAAGTTCGCTTCTTGCCTGCCACCAACTTCAATGGCACTCCTGGTGACTTAACGGTTCGGTTGATTGACGACTCGGATGGAGCAGTAACTTCGGGGGCGACGGTTGATGTTTCCACCAGCGGCGGTACCACCCAATACAGCAACAACGGCAACGCCGTTACGCTCAGCACAGAAGTGACTCCGGTTAACGATGCCCCAATTGCAACGGGCACTGCAACCCTACCTGCCGTCGATGAAGATACGATCGACCCACCCGGCGAACAGGTATCGGACTTGTTCGACAGCACCTTCTCCGACACAACCGATGATGTAACCGATGGCTCGTCGGCCAATGATTTGGCGGGCATTGCCATCGTTGGCAACCCCACAACAGCTGCTGAGGGAACCTGGGAATATTTCGATGGCAGCACCTGGCAGTCGCTTGGAAACCCCAGCCCTGGCAATGCTCTACTCGTTAGCTCTACTGACAGCTTGCGCTTTGTACCCACCGCAGATTACAACGGGCCAGCTCCTGCCCTCAGTGTCCACTTGATTGATGACTCCAATGGCGCTGTTACTACCGGTGGCAACGTTGACCTGAGCGTTCCCAATGCAACTGGCGGTACAACCCCTTACAGTGCCGACCCAGTAACGCTCGAAAGCATAGTTAACCCCGTCAATGATGACCCTACATTGGGCAACCTCGGCGGTTCTGTATTGTTCACAGAAAACGACACCCCAGTTGTTTTAGATAGTGATGCGATCGCCAATGACCTTGAGCTCGATGGTTTTGGTGACTGGAACGGTGCCACACTCACATTAGGGCGTCAGGGTGGATCTGATGACCAAGATGTCTTTGGCAACAGTGGTACCTTAGATGCCTTAAATGAAGGGTCACCTCTAGTTGTAGACAACACCACGGTTGGTACCATCACGACCAACAGCAACGGCACCCTCGTTCTGACCTTCAACGACAATGCCACATCAGCTTTGGTCGATCGGGTTCTGCAGCAAATCACCTACAGCAACGACAGCGAAGACCCACCAGCTTCTGTGGCGATCGCCTACACGCTCAGCGATGGCAACAGCGGTGCCCAGGGCAGCGGCGGAGCGCTAACCGACACAGGGTCGGTGACCGTGAACATCACCCCCACCAGCGACAAGCCCGCCGTCACCGGGGGAGCAACCCTACTCTATACCGAGAATGAAACGCCCCAGGTCGTTGACAACACCCTTGTCTTAACAGACCCTGATGACACTGAGCTTGTATCAGCAACCGCTACCATCAGTAGTGGTTTGACGACAGGCGACATTTTGGCTGCTGTAACTGCTGGCACCAATATCACAGCGTCCTACGACCCTGACACAGGGGTTCTGACCCTTACCGGCCAAGATACCCTGGCCAATTACCAGCAGGTAATGCGCTCGGTCACCTACGAAAGCACCAGCGAAACGCCAACGGCAACCACACGCACTGTCACCTGGCAAGTCACCGATGCCAACTCTGATAACGCGGGCACCGAGAGCAGCACCCCCATTACCAGCACGATCCAAGTCAATCCGCTGCCCGACCCCGTCGATGACAACTTCGCCACCAATGAAGACGAAGCGCTAAACGGTACCGTTAAGGATACCGATGAGGGAGATGGTCCAGGTACCTACGCGGTAGAGACCCCCACCAGTAATGGAACCCTCAACCTTAACACTGACGGTACCTTCACCTACACTCCCAGCCCCGACTTCAACGGCACCGATACCTTTATTTACAAGGTCACTGATGCCAATGGGGATGAGGCTACCGCCACTGCCACCATCACGGTGAATCCAGTGGTCGACATCGATGACGATGACGCCACCACCGATGAGGATGTCTCGGTCAAAATCTCGGTACTGGACAACGATTCGTTTGAAGACCCGAATGCCGAAATCACCGGCAAAACGGATGGAACCAATGGGACAGTGACCATCAACCCCGATGGTACCGTGACCTATACCCCAGACTCTGATTTCAGCGGTCCCGATACCTTCACTTATACCGTGACCTCGGGTGGAGTGACCGAAACAACGACGGTCGAAGTCACAGTGAATGCAGTACCCGACCCTGTCGATGACAACTTCGCCACCAATGAAGACGAAGCGCTAAACGGCACCGTTAAGGATACCGACGAAGGAGATGGCCCAGGCACCTACGCGGTGGTGAATCCCACCAGCAATGGTACCCTCACCTTTAACAGCGACGGTACTTTCACCTACACCCCCAACGATGACTTCAATGGCACCGATACCTTTACCTATAAGGTCATCGATGCCAATGGGGATGAGGCTACTGCTACTGCCACTATCACGGTCAATCCCGTGGTCGATATCGACGACGATGACGCCACCACCAACGAAGATGTCCCCGTCAAAATCTCGGTCCTCGACAACGATGACTTTGAAGACCCCAATGCGGAGATCACAGAGGTCACCGATGGGACCAATGGCACCGTCACCATCAACCCCGATGGCACCGTCACCTATACTCCCAACCCCGACTTCAACGGCACCGATACCTTCACCTACACCGTCACCTCTGGTGGGGTAGAGGAAACCGCGACGGTCGACGTGGTGGTCAATCCTGTGGTCGATATCGACGACGATGACGCCACCACCAATGAAGATGTCCCCGTCAAAATCTCGGTCCTCGACAACGATGACTTTGAAGACCCCAATGCGGAGATCACAGAGGTCACCGATGGGGATAATGGCACCGTCACCATCAACGCTGATGGCACCGTCACCTACACTCCCGATCCAGATTTCAACGGCACCGATACCTTCACCTACACCGTCACCTCTGGTGGGGTAGAGGAAACCGCGACGGTCGACGTGGTGGTCAATCCGGTAGTGGATATCGACGACGATGACGCCATCACCAATGAAGATGTCCCCGTCAAAATCTCGGTCCTCGACAACGATGACTTTGAAGACCCCAATGC
>JBCBSJ010000161.1:0-9284 GCA_039819245.1 Cyanobacteria bacterium J06638_20 | reverse complement strand
CGTCTTGGGAGACCCGCAGGAAAGCGTCTGGGAGGTAGTCTTCAGTCCCGATGGCAACCGCATTGCAACGGACGGCAATGATGGCACCGTGCGGATATGGGGGCTCGATGGTACCCAACTGGCCGTCTTGGAAGGCCATCAAAGAGGCATCTACCAGGTAGTTTTCAGTCCCGATGGCAACCACATTGCCACGGGCGATAGCGAGGGCACCGTGCGGATATGGGAACTCGATGGTACTCAACTGGCCGTCTTGGAAGGCCATCAGGAACGCGTCGGGGATGTAGTTTTCAGTCCTGATAGCAACCATATAGCCACGCGCTACTATGATACCGCGTGGCTATGGAGGCTTGATGGTACCCAACTGGCCATCTTGGAAGGCCATCAGGGAGGAATCAACCAGATGGTCTTCAGTCCCCCCAATGGCAACCACATTGCCACGGGCGGTGCCGATGGCATCGTGCGGATATGGGAACTCAATGGTGCTCAACTGGCCGTCTTGGAAGGCCATCAGGGAAGTGTCCGCCAGGTAGTCTTCAGTCCCGATGGCAACCGCATCATCACCGGGGGATCAGATCAAACGGCACGCATCTGGGATTTGAGAGGACGACAAATTGCTCAGTATGAAGGGTTTTTAGGAGATATCAATAGAGATTGGAGTCGGGTGGTGACATTTCAACCTGCAAATTGGTTGTTGAGTGATAGTGACGATCTAGTCGCAACACTGTGGCGGGTGGATGATTTGGAGGGGTTAATCGCGCGGGCTTGCGAGCGGTTGCGTCCCTATCTACTGCAAAGCCCCAATGTGACGGATGAGGATCGGGCAATGTGCGGCCTTCCACCCAGGGATGAGGCAGCAGTAGAGTCATCTTCGCAGCGTCCTTGGGCTAGGTGGGCAAGGGTTGTGCGGCAATGGTTGAGAGCTTAGGCGATTTTGGATTTTGGATTTTGGATTGGGTTATGGGCTTAGATCTTCGACTTCTAGCAGCCGCTAACGCCAGCGCCATCAACCTCTCGCAGAAGTCGAAGATCTTTGGTTCAGCAGGAGGGTGAAATGAGATTCGTGGTTCACAAAGCAGATGATGCCCTTTACTTGCGTTTGGATGAGTCGGCGATCGCCGAGTCCGAGGAAGCCAATCGGATTTTGGATTTTAGATTTTGGATTTTTGATTGGGGCATGGGTTCAGATCTTCGACTTCTAGCAGCCGCTAACGGCAAAGCCATCAACCTCTCGCAGAAGTCGAAGATCTTTGTTTCTGCATGTCGATTGGCTTGCGCCATACTGAGGCTATAGCTGGGCCGCAACGGGAGACGTTACCAGTGACGACCACCACCCAAAAAATCACCTTTGCCGACTACCTGACCTACGATGATGGAACCGACACCCGCTACGAACTCGTGGAAGGGGAGCTTGTTCCCATGCGTTTGGGCACAGGGCAACATGGAGCCATCATTTGCTTTTTGGGGCAGCAGTTTGAAGCGGCGCTGCCCGGATTGGGACAAGATTGGGTGGCGTTGCCTGCGCTGGTGGGCGTGCGTTCCCCTCGTGGTGGCCGTTGGGATACCTCGCGCATTCCTGATGTCACCGTTATGGCGCGGGCACAGTGGAAAGATATGGCCGATCGCCCAGCGGTGATTGATTTTAATGAGCCTCCGCCTGTTCTGGTTGCCGAAGTCGTCAGCCCATCCACCAAAACCGAAGACTACCGCACTAAGCGCTCGGAATATGCCACGCTAGATATCCCTGAATATTGGATTATTGACCCAATCGCTCAAACCCTGACCCTCTGCATTCTCGACCACGGGTTCTACGATGCTACAGAGCTGCGGGGTGAAGATGTTGCGCGATCGCCCCTCTTCCCTAATCTCTCCCTCACCGCTGCTCAAATCCTCTCTGGACGCTGAATGACGATGTAGGTGTCAGGCACCCGGTCCCTTAGCCCTAGCTCTCGCTGTTGCAGCTATTTTGATAGGGACCGGGTGCCTTAAGCAAAAGGGACCGGGTGCCTCAAACCAGACTCAGCGATCGCCCACTCCCCTCAATAGGTCGCAGACTTGCGGTGTTGCACAGCGGTGACGCCTGTGGGTTCGAGGACTTTGCCATTATCAATCGTGGCGTAGAGCAGCCAATGGTCGTTGCACTTCATCCGGTTTTGCACCTTGCATTCCATGTAAGCGAGGGCATCGTCGAGGACGGGGCAGCCATTGGTCGCGGGGTGGGTGGCGAGGTTAATGAAGCGGTTTTCGCCGGGGGCGATCGCCTTTTGGAAGCTGCGGCGCAGGTTGCGGCCTTCCTTGAGCACGTTGAGGACAAAGGGCGCGCCGTTTTGAGGCAACAGTTCCTCGGCTTGGTCGAAGGGGATGGCGATCGTCAGGCCGGGAGGCGAGAAGGTGGCCTGGGAAACCCAGGAGGTGAGCAGCCCGACGGGGGTGCTGTCCTGGTTCAGGGTGAGGACGCAGAGAGAACCGATAATGCGCCCGACCGCTTGGTCTGTGCGATCGCCCTGGGTCGCCATTCCGGGTTGGACGGAGGTGCGGGTTTTGCGGGTTTTGCGCAGGGTTTGGGCAAAGGTTTCCCCGGCGGTTTCGCACTCGTTCAGCACCTCATCCGTGGGCTTGAACTTAACCCGCAGGGTATCGAAGCCCAGGGTAAAACCTGCATCCTGCAAGCGGCTTTCCAGCATATCCACCGCTTCTCCGCTCCAGCCATAGGAGCCGAAAACGCCCGCCAGCTTATTCTTCGCCGCAGTAGACAGTACCAGCCCCAGCGCCGTCTGAATCTGGGTCGGTGCATGCCCCGCCAGGGTGGGAGAGCCGAAGATAAAGCCATCGCTTTTCTCCACCGCGCTAGTGATTTCCTTGGGGTCGGCAAATTCGCAGTTGAT
The DNA here is from genome assembly GCA_039819245.1 of Cyanobacteria bacterium J06638_20. Lineage (GTDB taxonomy): Bacteria > Cyanobacteriota > Cyanobacteriia > Elainellales > Elainellaceae > Vacuolonema. Next base: position 6,402 of record JBCBSJ010000161.1, on the reverse strand, counting down.
GGACTCGACCGCCACGCCCGCTTCAGTGAGGCCACGGGCGATCGCCCCCGCCATCGCCGCCGTGTTGCCATAGGCCGAGGCATAGAGCATCGTCACCAGGCTTTCCTGATTTTTCTGTTCCTCGCACCAGTCGCGATAATCCAACCCCAAGCGGCTGAAGCTGAACCGCACCACCGGGCCATGCCCCGGCGCATAGATCCGAGCATTGAAGGTCGAGATCCGATCCAGCGCCGTCTCCACCTGCTTGGCTTGGCTGGCATGGAGGCAGTCGAAGTAGTAGCGACGATCCTCTCCCAACTCTTTCCAATTCTCATCAAACACCGGGTCATCGCAGAGATGCACCCCAAAGAGCTTGTCCGTGTAGAGGATGCGGGTAGCCGCATCAAAGGTGCAGAGGGCACCGGGGTGGCGCGGCGTGGGCACAAAGGCAAACCGCAGCTCATGCCCCTGCCCCAAATCCAAAACCTCATCGCCCCGTACGACGTTGATATTCAACTCGCGATCGGGAAAGGCAGCTTTGAGGGCGATCGCTCCTGGCTTCGAGCAGACAAAGGTAATTTGCGGCGCACGCTCCAGCAATGCCGTCAGGGTCGCCGCCCGATTAAGGTTGACATGGCTCAAAACCACATAGTCAATCTTTTGCAGATACGCCTGCAGGCTCAGCTCCTTGAGGAAAATTTCGGTGAACGATTCGCCGGGCGGATCAATCACGGCAATGCGATCGGCTTGAATCAGGTAGGTGTTGGCGGTGGTGCCCTTCTGGCGGGCATATTCCACCTCAAACTTGAGCCGATCCCAGGTGCGCGATCGCAGCACCATCGTGTTTGTCCCCACCTCTGCGACCTGCACATCCCGTGGTCTTGTGGCTGTCATTGAACCCTCCGTCATAGAAACCTCCTGGTTCTGCTGTGGAGCCGTGACTGTAGGGTGCAGTTAGGCGTAGCCGTAACGCACCCGCTTCAAAGGTGAATGCGTTCGCAAACAGCCAACGCATCCTACAGATTCCTGTGTCATTTAATAGTGGTTGCCAACTTTCCGATGGTGGACGGCGGTCAGGGAATCGGGCTTAGACACACGACCCGCATCAACAACGCTGTAAACAATCCAGTGGTCGCTGCATTCCATCCGGCTAACGACTTCACACTCCAGGTAAGCCAGGGCATCGCCCAGGATGGGAGAGCCGTTGCTCGCGGGGTAGGTTTTCACATCAGCGAAACGGTCAGCACCGGGAGCAAAGCGCTTTAGGAAGTGCTTCATTAGGCCTTGGTAGTTGCCTTCCTCCAGCACATTGAGGACGAAGTGGTCGCCTACATGCATAAAGGACTCAATGGCCCGGTCTTTTGCCACCGCAATCGTGACGCCTAGGGGCTTGATGCTGGCTTGAGAAACCCAGGATGCCAGCATCGCGCTGGAGGTTTCACCTTTGCTCGCCGTGATGATGTAGAGGCCTCCACTGAGGCGTCCCAGCGCTTTATCCAGATCATTATCCAGCGCCTTCATTTTCTTGACTGCGCGATCGCGGGTTAACCATTGCCCCAGATCGGTTCCCGCCTCATCACAAAGTTGGAGCATGGAACTATCCAACGCTTGCTTCACCAAAATGGGTGGAAATGCCTCTACAGCCCCCAATTCCTGCAACTGGTTTCGCAGGGGATACACCGATTCATCATCGCCACCCCCGCTTTCAAACAAGCCGACGGACTGCTTCGGGCGAACCGCCGCCAGAATCGTACTGAGCACCGCGTGGATTTCGGTAGAGCGCTCCCCCGACTGGGGCGGCATCCCAACCACCACACCGGAAGCCATATCCACTGCTTCCCGCGCTTCTTGAATATCCGTGGAGCACAGGTCAATTACATCCACCTGCACCTCGGTCTTGCGAATTCCGTGGGCGATCGCCTCCGCCAGCTCATGGCTGACGCCATAACCATCGGCATAGAACAGCGCCACTGTCTTCTCCGTTTTGACCCGCGCTTGGCTCCAGGTACGGTATTGTTCCACCAGCTCCGACAAGTGCAGCTTGAGCAGCGGCCCATGTCCCGTGGCAATCGTCGTTGGCGGGACAGGCAGTTTCTCCATCCGTTTCAGCGCCGACAACACCGAGCGGGCATTTGGCCCCATCAGGCAATCGTAGTAAAGCTTGTAGTCGGGCTGAATCAGTTCCAGATCTTCGTCGTAAACGAAGTCATCGCAATAGTGCATCCCAAAGGCATCGCAGGTGAAAAGGGTTTGCGTGCCGTGGTCGTAGGTAAAGATCGTGTCAGGCCAGTGCAGGTTAGGAGCGGAGAGAAACTCCAGCAAATGTCCATTCCCTAAATCCAACTGACTGCCTTGTTTCACAATCTGCTGGTTAAAGGGCTGATGCACCAGGTCTTGCAAGAACTGCAGCGCCACCTTTGCGCCCACCACGGTGATGTTGGGGTTGAGCGCCAACACATCCCCAATCAGTCCACTGTGATCCGGTTCGGTATGGCTGACGATGAGATAGTCGATGTCCTTGGGATCAATCAGCTCCTGTAGCTGCGGGAGAAAGCTCTCGCGAAATTTCTCGTGGGAGGTATCGACCAGCGCCACCTTCTCACCTCGGATGAGAAACGCGTTGTAGGTCGTGCCATTCTGCAACTCGAACTCGATATCGAAGCGATCGCGATCCCAGTCCTGGGATCGAATGGTAGTGGTGTCTTGAGCAATATCAGCACATTGTAGGGTCAGCCGCTTTTTTACACGCTCAACTGTCGCCACCATCGCCATACCTCCTACAGAGATTATCGGATCTGCTCCTATTATCCCCTGATATCCCCACTTTGTGTAAAGTTTTAATAAGTAAAGTTACCTATTAATTTGGCTTATTAATAAAGCCTTGAGTGCTAAGTAGAAATAATCACCTCGCCCTTCAGTTCAGCCTTCAGTAGTTTGCGACACAGCACTGATACGCTCCTTTGCAAGCGTTCAGGCGATCGCCCCAAACTTGACGCTCCCAGTCACGATGTTAACTGTTGCTATCCGATCCCGCACAGTGGAGATAGCGCTCGATCAGTAGAATGGCCACGATGTCGTCAATGGGGCGGGGGATCGACCGTAGGCTTTGGGGTACAAGGGCTTGCAGTCCCTTGGCAGGATACAGTTGCCAGTAGCGATCGCGCGCCTCCAAGGTGCTATTCCGCTCATCCACCAAAACAATCGGCAGTGCCTCCGGGAGAACCGTTGTCAGCCGCTCTTGCCATTGCCGAGCTGTTGTCTGGTTCCCCATCACCACCAGAGACACGCCATAGTCCTGACACATTTTGGGAAGACAGGCCGTTGCTTCCGCTGCAGGGATGACCTCATGCCAGGCCATATGCCCTTCGCTATCGCGAATTGCCACTCCGCACTTGTCGCGCCCTGGATCAAAGCCTAGGATGACCGATGGTTGGGTTGCAGGGGATAGGCGATCGCGCATAAATCGGTTTGTCCTTCTCTATGGCTGAAAAACTCTATCTCTAATCTCTACACCGAAAAAAACGGAGGTTGCAGAATCCGAGTGTGATTTTTTCGAAACGCGGGGTGGATACGCCGCGTCTCGAAAAAATCATACCTTCAGCCAGCAATACCAAAAAACGAGGTCTGGGTGTTGCTGAATAGCGGTATGAATCGAAACGAAGTTTCGAGCATACACTACGGTTTTCATACCCAGAATCAGCAACGCCGAAAACCGCTATGTGTGAAACAGCTCCTGTCCGTCCTGAATAGCAACTAATTGCAATACAACGGGCGATCGACTTGCTGCAAAAATCGGATTGGTAGAGCGCAATTGCACTTCCACCGGGCGATCGTAAGCTTGGAGCGTTTGTAGAAAGTCGCCCACCGTCTCTGTTCGGCCATCAGCAACCTGGAGCTGCGTCTCCGTCACAACACCCGCCTGCCGCAAGCGGAACTGAGCCGTGCGCACCAACAGGTAATATTGCTCGGTCAAACCCGCAAAATTCAATTGACTGGGGTTAATCGTCACGTTGGCAAGAATGGTATCAGGAGGCACTAACACCTCATTGGGTGTTAGTGCCACAAAAACATCGATACAGCGTTCCCCTGCCAATACGCAAGGCTCCCCGACGACATAATTGCCTCCCGACAGAATTTGCACTACATATTCCTGCCCATCCACCAACTGCCGCGCCAGTTGCTCAAGCTGGGCATTGGATACATTCAGAACCTGCTGATTAACGGTGGTGGCTCCCGGCACAATCTGGGCTAGCGCCACTTGATTGGCCTCTTGAAACAGTTCCAGGACAAGCTGGGGTGCCAGGTCAGGGTCGGCAACACGAACGAGGTTCGAGGCCAGGGGGCGGTTGCGGAAGAGAGCGACATTGCCCTGGCGTAACCCCTGAAACTCTTCCTCTAGCTCGGCAACGGCCTGTTCGAGCGATCGCTGCTGCGTCTCCAAATCTCGCAACTCCTCCTCGCGGCGGGCAATCTCGCGATCGCGGGCCGCAATTTCCTGCTCCCGTTCGGCAATCTGGGTTTCGCGATCGCGCTGCAACTGAGTAATCTCAGAGCGGAGTTGATTGGCCTGTTGCGTCACGTTTCCCAGAAGCGACTGAGCCTGCCGAAAGTTGGTTTCAATCTGGCGCAGCTCACCCTGGGTATTTTCTAACCGCCGATTGGTTGCCTGCAGTTGTTCTTCGCGGGCGCGGTTCTGGGCGATCGCCCCCTGCAAGGTTTCATTAATGTCGCGCAACTGCTGTCGGGCTGTTTGCCGCTGCCGCAACGCCCGATCCCGCTCCCGCTGCACTTCCTCCTGTTCCCTTTGAGCGGATTGCAGATCCGTCCGGGCATTGGCCAAATCCTCCTGGATTTCTCCTAGCTCAAATACCCCGGTGCGGAGCTGATCGCTGATCGCGAACAGGATGCCGAAGGTAACAGCAGAAATCACAATTCCCGTCATGATGGTGATCAAGGTGGCCGTCTGGCGTGGGCGCAACCGGAACAGGCTGAGGCGCGATTTTCCCACGCGCATACCGAGGCGATCGCCAACCGTTGCAATCACCCCGCCCAATACCAAAATCGCCGCAATCAAAACCAGTCCTGTGGTCATCTTCGGCAACGCACAATACAGCTACAGACTACTGCATTCCATGAGAAGTTCGCTGTTGAATCGCCAAAAGTGAAACGAGGAGGTGCAAAGTGTTGGGCGTCCCGTTGGTTCATCCCCCATCTATCCATGCGGATCCATATCCATGCGGAGATGCTTAGGTAAACTGCTGGCTAAGCGCAACGGGATTGTAGACCGTGATCTTCTTTTTGTGAATTGAAATCATCTTGTCAGAGCGCAATTCGCCCAGCAATCGGGTTACCGTCACTCGGGTCGAACCAATGGCTTCCGCGATCGCCTGATGCGACAACTTCAGGTCAATCATGATGCCCTCTGGCGTCGGCACCCCAAAATCACGGCAGAGAATCAGCAAGAAGCTAACCAACCGCGACCCCATATCCCGGTGAGCCAGGGTTTCGATCATCATTTCGGTTTGCAGAATTCGGGAGGAGAGTCCTTTCAGCATCAACATCGAGAGTTCGGGATGCTCTTGCAGCGCTTTCTCCACCTGCTCAATGGGAACCGAAAGCAAATCCGCTGGCGTGAAGGCCACTGCGTGGTAAAAGCGATCGGCTCGCTGCCCCGTGATGAGCGACAGCACCCCGAAAACGCTATTTTCTCGCAATAAAGCAACGGTGATTTCTTCGCCCGCTTCGTAGACCCGTGAGAGCTTGACTGCTCCCTTGAGCAAAAAGTAAACCCGTTCGGCTGGATCCCCTGGGAAGAAGATTGTTTTGCCCCGGTCAAACGACTCAACCATCGGTGGAAAGACTCCACCACTTAGTTGTCGGAAGACATCTGCCAGAGGCTTATCCTGTGACACGACCATTCCCTTGTCCCGCTTTTGCCTATCCGCTTACTTGCCAATTATCTTGCAGGGGTGAAACCCTTATATGAATTTGGCTTTAGACCACTTAAACTAACTTTAGAATGAGTTTTTGTATTAGAAATTACATTCTATCTCTCTACTTAATCGGACTCGATGGATTTTTACTATCTGTTTCATCCGATGTAAGTTTTATCCAATGCAAGTGAACCTCCAATGAGATGGCGGATGCACCGCATCTACCCTCACAAGAAACTCCCAGAAAACTAGAAAGAACCTTTAGCTTCCTAGACGTTCTTGCAATAGTTGCCCTTCATCATGCTGCATAGTCCTGCAAACGAATCAGAAATTTTCCTAATTGCAAGCCAAAAAAAGCAAACCCCTTCTAAAACTCTTGATTTTGTGTAGCGCGGGCACAGCCCCCGCTACACAAAATCAAGGGTCTCTGAGTGTTGTACAGTACTTAGGAATTTTCCTAGGCCTGAAATTGGGGTGGGGGATCGCCCAT
>JBCBSJ010000160.1:0-9454 GCA_039819245.1 Cyanobacteria bacterium J06638_20 | reverse complement strand
TGGGGGATCGAAGGGAAAGTTTTACACTGGGCAAGTAAGACATACTTTTCCCAAGAGTTGAATGCCTAGAGTGGGCAACCTCGGGGGGTTTCCTTTCTACCACACAAATTCCATGCAAGTTCCTGAGATTGCTATTGCTAAAACTGCTCCCGTTGCTGAAAAACGTCACTATGTTCACACCATTCATGGGGATGAGCGCGTTGACCCGTACTTTTGGATGCGCGATCGCTCTGACCCTGCAACCCTTACCTACCTGAAAGACGAAAACGCCTATACCGAGGACGTTCTCAAACCGACAGAGGGCTTACAAAAGGCCCTGTATCAGGAGATGCTGGGTCGCATCCAAGAAACGGACTTGTCGGTGCCCTACCGTAAAGGCGACTACTGGTACTACACCCGCACCGAAGAAGGCAAAGCCTATCCCATCCACTGCCGCAAAAAAGGCAGTCTGGATGGTGAAGAAGATATTTTATTGGATCAAAACCAGATGGCCAAAGGGCTGGACTATTTTGCGCTAGGCATCTTCAGCATCAGCCCTAATCACCGCATCCTGGCCTATGCCGTTGATACGAGCGGAGCCGAGCGCTTCACCCTGCGGTTTCTGGATCTGGAAACCCGAGAGCATTTCCCCGAATCGGTTTCCGATGTGTATTATTCCTTTGCCTGGGGCAATGACAACCGCACCGTGTTTTACACCCAGGTAGATGAGGCGACTCGTCCCTACAAACTGTTTCGCCATACCGTGGGTTCTTCTGCCACTGACGAGTTGGTCTATCACGAAGAGGATGACGCCTATTTCCTCAGCATTGGTCGGACCCGCAGCGAAGCCTATTTGCTGATGCATCTGGGCAGCAAGGTAACCTCCGAGGTGCATTACCTAGATGCGAATCAGCCGACAGAGGCTTTCCAAGTTCTCCAACCCCGAACCCAAGGGGTGGAATATGACGTGGAGCATCACAGCGATCGCTTCTATATCCTCACCAATCAGGACGCCATCAACTTCAAGCTAATGAAAGCGCCTGTGGCTGATCCTCGCCCCGATCGTTGGGAAACTGTTGTGCCCCATCGAGAGGATGTGTTGTTGGAAGGGGTGAGTGCGTTCATCGACCATTTGGTGATCTACGAGCGCGAAGGCGGCATTCCCCAGGTGCAGGTGCGGAACTTGACGAGTGGCGAGCAGCATCCCATCGACTTTCCTGAGCCTAGCTATGAGGTCTACGAAGGTGCCAACCCCGAATTCGATACCCCGGTACTACGGTTTACCTACACCTCAATGCTCACTCCCAGCTCGGTGTTTGACTACGACATGAAAACTCGCCAGCGGGAATTGAAGAAAGAAACCGCGGTGCTGGGAGGTTACGACAAGTCGCAATACGCCACCGAACGGCTCCATGCGATCGCTCCCGACGGCACAGCGGTTCCCATTTCCCTAGTCTACAAAAAGGGCATTGAGAAAACTGGGGATAATCCGCTGTTGATGGAAGGCTATGGCTCCTATGGCTTCAGCTATCCGGTGAGCTTTGGCTCCACCCGCCTGACGCTACTGAATCGGGGCGTCGTGATGGCGATCGCCCATATCCGGGGTGGCTCCGAAATGGGGCGCGGCTGGTACGAGGACGGCAAGTTCCTCAATAAGAAAAATACCTTTACCGACTTCATTGCCTGCGGTGAGCATTTGATCAAGGAAGGCTGGACATCATCGAACCATCTAGCCATCCAGGGTGGTAGTGCCGGAGGGTTGCTGATGGGTGCGGTGCTAAACATGCGTCCAGACTTGGTTAAAGCGGCGATCGCCCATGTGCCATTTGTGGATGTCGTCACTACAATCCTCGATACCTCGTTGCCCCTTTCCGCGATGGAGTGGGAGGAATGGGGGAATCCCAACGACCCCGTCTACTACGAGTACATGAAGTCCTACTCTCCCTACGACAACGTGGAAGCTAAGGACTATCCGGCTCTGCTGATTACGGGGGGCTTGAACGACCCCCGCGTCTCCTACTGGGAACCGGCCAAGTGGATCGCTAAGTTGCGCGATCGCAAAACCGACGACAACCTCTTACTACTCAAAACCAACATGGAAGCTGGACATGGTGGTGCATCCGGACGCTACGAACATCTCAAAGAAATCGCCCTCGACTATGCGTTTCTATTTACCCAGTGGGGGTTGACCTGACAAGATCACCCCACAGATCCATGATTGGTTAACGCGAACCCAGTAGGGTAGGCACTGCCCGCCCTACTGGGTAATCCTCTAGGAATAATCCAAGGCTAAGGTTGTGTGTTGCTGCGACTGTCAACCGCTTGGCTTGGTTGGACGGATTGCGCAGGGTTAGGGGTAACCGGAGCCGTATTGAGCGGTGTTGAACTTGTCGATGGATTGGCGACGGGGCGCGTAAAGAAGACCTCAGTTTGTTGAGAAATTTGGCGCACCAGATCCTGGGCACGGAGATCATCAAGTGGGCGCTGCACCAGAGCCGTGATGACATAGCGCTTGCCATTCGGCAAATCCACAATGCCAGTATCGCCAACCATCATGTCGATGGTGCCCGTCTTATGGGCAATCACCGCATCGGGAGAGGATAGCCCCGCTGGCAACATACTGTTGGTCACTGTTGCCTGCATAATCTCTAGGAGGCGATCGCGCGATCGCAAGGACAGCATTTCGCCTTGAGCCACACCCATTAGTAATAGCGACAGGTCGCGGGCACTCGTTGTATTGGTTCCCTCCAGATCGGCCAATGGGTTGCGCAGCACCGTTTGCCCCATGCCCCAGGTTTGGACACGCTGATTAAACGGCTCCGCCCCACCAATTTGGCGCAGAATCATGTTGGTTGCGGTATTGTCGCTAATCGTAATCATCTTGGTTGCCGTTTCCATCGTGGAGAAAGTTGTCCCCGGCTCAAGATACTGAAACTCGCCGGAGCCATCAGCGACATCCGTTGCTTGGAGAATGAGGGTGTCATCCAACTGCACCCGCCCCGCATCAACATCCTGCAAAAAGGACACCAGAATGGGCACTTTGATGGTACTGGCGGCTGAAAGCGAAGTTGAACCGTTGATATCGACATAATCGCCAGAGTCCAGATCCACAATGAAGACACCGACGGTCATGTCTGGGACTGTGCGAATCAGGGCTTGGAGATCGGTCGTCAGGGCAGTTATAGGTTGTCCCAAGCGGGCTGATAGCGAGGTAGACAGGCCAGTGGGTGGCGCACTGTCAGCTCGGAACAAGGGTTCTGCTGGGGTGGTGTTGGCGACAGTCGCTTCGGTCGTGGGTTCTGATTCAGAAGCGAGGGGCGATCGCACAGGCGTCCAGATGGAGAGAATGGTGCCAGCAATCGCACCAACCCCAACCCCAAAAATCAACAAGCGAGTGAGGTAGACCAGCGGCGGTGGGGGCGGCTGTGCCCGTCGCCGCCGTCGCCGAGGTTGGTGAGATGGCGAAGCCGTGCGATCCTGAACCGGGCGTGCTTGTAGCGGAATGATTTGCGAACTGGATGCCCTTTTCGGCGCAGGGCGGATAGCCGAGCCATTACTGCCATGACGAGGATGGGTGGGAGCCAAGGCAGCGCCCTTCTTTTCGGAGGGTTTCCGCTCCGAACGTCCTGTGGCAGCAGGCTCACCCAGCAACCGTCTGAGGTTGAATTGCGAGTCGGGGCGCGGAGAGCGCAGCGATCGTCGCCGGGTTAGCCCGGTGGATTGTTCGGGCGATCGCGGTAGACCCGATCGTTTTTCCGGAGATGCCCCAGATGATCCAGGCGCTCGGGATGGCGAACGGCGAACACGACGGCGAGAAGATTTTGGATGGCGTCTGGATTCCATATTTCAGGACACCTCTGGAAAAACTGAACCAATTGCAATGGGTTGAAAGGCTATGAGGGCGGCGATCGGTGTTTAGGGATTTTGCGATAAACCGCAGCAAAACTTACAACGATCACTGCCTTTAATTTCCATGCCAACACAATCCCTAGACCTTACCCCTACCTCAGTGAGTGTCAGAGCACAATATCTTGAGCTACGGGGTGCCCATAACGCCATCGCAACGCTCTTAGAATACTGAGTTTTTTGGGATGGTGCTTACTTTTTTGCAGAGATGTTCACAGATCACCTCACAAATCTACTTACAGACCGCATTTGCGATCGCCCTTTGTCGTTCCAGAATAAAGCTCTCCTTAAGACGATGGGCAATCATCATCCACAGTGCTAGTATTGAGAAACACTAATTACTGTAAATTTTTATTGCAAACTCTTGAATTGAGTTCCTCTTGCTCGAATTAGAAATAAGTATTTCCTCGCTCTAGGGGAATGCTTCTTGATGGGTTTGTGTGAATTGATGCTGAATGGACAGCATTTGTCTATTAGTTTTAGGCTCAACTCATTTTCATTGAGCTATCCCTGACCCAACTTTACCGAACTTGAGCGATTGCAAACGTTAGACCAGGAGCTTCGCGCATGATTTCTACCCGCCAAGCGGTTGATTGTTCCCTCACTGACATGGTGGCTGAGTATTTTCAGCAATCGGAAGGAGAATGGGAGTCTAAACGGCGTTATTACACCCTTAAAAGCGGCGATATTCAGGAAGTTGTCAGTCATCTGACAGTACGTGCCCTAGCTCAGGGCAGCCCTGAGCTTCAAGATCTTGCCCGCAAGCATGAGCTAGCTGATGAAAATGCCATGCTCTGTGGAGCCTACACCGTTTGGGAAAGCAACTACGTTGGGCCTAGTCCTAAGACTATGAAAGGCTCAACGGTGTTTGGGGTCATTGGTGATGTGCTGTACCGCGATCGCGGCTTTTCTACAACCAAACCTGTCACAGCGAAGTTTCACATGCGGGGCCCAAAGACCCTGTGCCTTCGAACGGAATATGGCGGCAACTCCTTTGAGGAAGAAATTAAGTTAATCGGCACCCAGTACCGTACACGCCAAACTATCATCACCCGAGCTGGCGAAGAGCAGATGATTGGTCAATATCTGGAAACTCGTAAATCCTAGGCTGTGGCTGCTTGTCCAAGACTCTAACGGTTTCGTGACTTGCCCGATCCTCTCTTAGAGGGTCGGGTTCGTTTTATGATAGCCAGAATGCTCTGGCCTAGACGCCTGTGTGACTCAGGATGGTTTTAAGGGTTTGAACGTCGCAGTAAAGGGGAGTGGGCATGGAAATCAACCAACCTGAGGTGTTGGCAGAAGTAACGGCGGCCTTTGAGCGCTATGAGACTGCACTGGTCAATAATGATGTGGCAACTCTGGATGCCCTGTTTTGGGATAGCCCGTATACCATCCGGTATGGGGTGACGGAAAACTTGTATGGCTATGCCGCGATCGCCAAATTTCGTGCTGGGCGATCGTCCAAAAATCTCGCCCGGACTCTACAAAACACCGTCATTACCACCTACGGGTTGGATTTTGCCACTGCTAATACTGAGTTTCAGCGCCCTGGTCAGCAGGGACGACAAACTCAAACCTGGATGCGAACCCCTGAGGGATGGCGGGTGGTCAGTGCTCATGTATCCTTTCTCCCAGATCAAGCTGTCCAAGGATAAACGATGTCCCAATCTGTCATTCTTTACATTGCTCTCAGCCTAGATGGTTACATTGCCACCGCCGATGGATCGGTTGAATGGCTCTCGCCATTCGAGGCGGAAGACGAAGACTATGGCTATGCTCCCTTCTTCGATTCCATCGATGGTTTGGTGATGGGACGCGTTACCTACGAGCAGGTGTTGGGGTTTGGCGATTGGGTATATGGAGAAAAGCCTTGTTGGGTATGCACGGGGCGATCGCTCGAGCCGCCTCAACCAAACATAACTATCACCAATCAATCACCAGCCCAACTGGTTCAGACGATTCAGCAGCAAGGCGTTCAGCGGCTCTGGCTAGTGGGTGGAGGCCAGCTGGTCACCGGGTTTCGAGAGGCTGGCCTCATTTCTGAGTTCATCCTGTCCTGGATGCCCGTTCTATTAGGCAAAGGGATTCCGCTCTTCTCTGGCGAGGAGCGCATGGAAACCCTGCAACTCATCAAGTCTCAAGTCTTTGACAGCGGAGTCATTCAAACGCACTATGTGCATCCCGCTGCTATCGACTGATTCACATCTACGCAGCAAGTTTTCTGAGGGGATAGCGCTACTGAACCTTGACGGATTCTTGCAGGGGAGCGGTGGATTCTGTTATTTCAGGGTGAGAGGCGATCGCCATCCTGTGCAAATTGACCGGAAGCTTGATCGAGAAGGTTGAGCCTTCCCCTGGCGTGGACGTGAAGGTGAGTTCGCCTCCATGCTGTTCCACAATGACCTGATACCCCACGAACAAGCCTAGCCCAGTACCACTGCCGACAGGCTTGCTGCTGAAGAAGGGATCAAACAACTTAGATTGAATCGTATAGGGAATTCCAGCGCCGTTATCTGTAATTTCTACCTGTACCCAATCCCCTTCCAAGGCTTGAGTATGAAGCTCTATAGAGGGTTGCAGGTTGGACGGGTTGTGAGGGTGGGCAGCAGCCCGATCACGAATGGCATCAATGGCATTGTTGAGAATATTCAAAAATACCTGATTGATTTGACTGGGGTGACATTCAACCGGAGGTAAATCCCCATAATGTTTGTTGATTTGGATGGCGGGACAACTGCCCGATCGTCGCAATCGATTTTGGAGAATCATCAAGGCGCTATCCAGACCTTCGTGTAGGTCAACATGTTTGATTTTGGCTTCGTCAAGGCGAGCAAAATTACGCAGCGACTCGACGATATTCTGAATGCGAGACGTACTGGACTTCATGGATTTCAGCAGTTGCGGGAAGTCTTTGCGAACAAAGTCGACGTCTAGGTCATCGCGTGTTTCTTGAATGGTCGAATCAGCAGCTGTCAGCGTCCCATTCTCCAAGGCTACTTCGTAAAGATTGAGCAGATTCAGCAGGCCTTTGACATAGTCGGAGGCATGGTCGAGGTTGCCATGGATAACGCCGATGGGATTGTTGATTTCGTGAGCAACCCCTGCAACCAGTTGACTGAGGCTAGACATCTTCTCGCTTTGTACTAGCTTTAACTGCGTTTGCTGTAATTTGTCGAGAGCTTGGCGTAGTTCAGTCGTCCGGGCTTCGACGCGGGCTTCGAGTTCGTCGTTGGCGGTTTCCAATTCCTGAATCAGTTGGTTCAGGGTGGTGGTCATGTTGTTAAACCCAACGGCCAAGGTATCCATTTCGCGGATCCGTTGGGGGGCAATTGTCTGATCCAAATCCCCTGTGGCGATCGCCTCGCTCGCTTGATTGAAGCGCGTGATCGGGTGAGATATCCAGGATGAGGTGTAGAACCCAAGAGCGATCGCCGCGCCTACGGCAACCAACGACAGGATGATTGTCTGCTGCGTGTTCTCATGGATTTGTGCCATGAAATCAGACTCTGGCAAGGTCACGATGATCAGCCAATCCAACCCCATGTCATCGCTATAGGGAGCGACCTGGAGATATTGGCGTTCGCCATCGATTTCGAATTCCAAGTGATGCGCTTTGTGAATATTAGCCAAACTATCGAATGCGCCTTGCAAATGGGTGGCGGCTGCCGATAATTCTGGGCTTTCGACATCTTCCAGAAATATGCGATCGGGTTCTACATTCGGATCGGGCTGAGAAAATGGATCTTCTTGGGCAGACAGGGCTACGACTTCTCCCGATCGCTCGATAATAACCGCTTGCCCCGAATTTCCGATTTGGAGTTGCTGCAAAAATCTCGTCAATCCTGCCAGCGTTAGATCGACGGCAAACACACCTAAGAAGGTGTCATTGTCATCATGAACGGGGTAGGATGCCGTCACTGCCAGGATGTTATCGGGAAACATCGCATAGATTTCGCTCCAGCGGGGATAGTGCTGGTTCGCGACGCTGGTATACCAGGGACGCACGCGCGGATCGTAGTCAGGATCAACGCTCAGCAATTCGGTGGTGTTGGCATTACTATCGGTCGCAAAAATCATGAAATCCCCAGCGACATAGTCGCGGGTTTGCTCAATGACCAACTGCCCGTTGCTTTGGCGTCCTGCATCGACATAGCCCCCATCCGCATCTTTCGCAAAGTAGATGTAGCTCAGGGTTTCATGAATCCGAATCTGTTGCCAAAAGGTGCGTGATAACTGCTCAGCACTCGTTACATCAAGCAAGCCTAAGCGCACGGCTTCGTAATTGCTGGCGTTAATTTTTCGGGGTACATCCAAATAGCTATCGAGATGCTGCTCGATCCGTTCAGCAATTTCGGTTTCGAGTTGGGCAGCTAGATTATCGACGGCGCGCTCTCCGTTGCGCATTGAGAGCCAGCCCGTTAATCCAGCAGCAGCAGAAATTTGTAATACAAATGGGATAACCAACACCGCACGAAGCGAAATCTTGCGCCTACGCGGATGCTTTTTGAGGGGGTCTTTAGCCGAAGGAATGTTGGTCGTCATGGAAGCGAACCATAGGGAATGCACATGATATATTGATGTGCCCATACGGAGCACCAAACACACCACTGATACATTTACACATGGGTTAGGAGGGTGGCTCACATCATACGTTCTAGCCCAAACATCGGCAATGTGGATTTTGCTGACCTTGCTTATCCCTCTCGAAGCTAAATAATCGGCCACGATGCAGCCATTTTTGTTAGTAAATGCACCCAGCTCGTTGTGTTCAGTCAAACGTTCCCTTGGGTTATTGGTAGATGTTAACGAGATGTTTCTACTGCAGATGTCTCGGTTACTACCGCGGCCTCATCCTCGTCTAAATGTTGCACTGTGAGAACCGAGCAAGGTGCATGGTGCAACACATAGTTACTGACGCTCCCCATCAAAAGTTCGCTAAACCCTTTACGTCCGCGCCTTCCAAGGACAATCAAGTCGGCTTTCCAGTTGCGGGCAAGGGCACAGATGCGACTGCCTGGATCACCCGCGACCTGCGTAAATTCTACGGTCACTCCTTTTTCTGAGCCAACCTCGGCATAGGCCTTGAGCCGTTCCAATCCCCGCTGTTCCTGATCGGCCAAAATTTCCATGTGTCGTTGGATCGACGCTTCACTCAGGCGAGGAGAAAACACATCGACACCGACCGGAAAATCCGTAAAGGTGTCATCCACGATATTCAACGCATGGATAATCATGAGTTTTGCTTGGGTGAGTTCAGCTAGGGCGATCGCCCGTTCAAACACCCTGTTGCCATCATCGGTGTCATCGACGGCCACCAAAATCTTGTTAAACATGATGGGTAAACTCCTACTGCGTTCCTAACTCTATTCTCCGCCCTGACTGGGTTAGATGTGGTTCCTCCAAACGATTCGTAATACCAAGAAGCCCATGATGAGACAAAAAATCATCCCCTCGTTAGGAACCTTGATATTTGGCCTGCACTTATACCAATTCGCTAAGAACCCACTACAGATCATTTTTTGAAAGCTGCGCGGCGCGCAGCTTTCAAAAAATGATCTGTAGTGGGTTC
>JBCBSJ010000159.1:0-9557 GCA_039819245.1 Cyanobacteria bacterium J06638_20 | reverse complement strand
GCTCAGGTAGAACCCAATCATTTTTTGAAAGCCGCGCGCTGCGCGGCTTTCAAAAAATGATTGACCCTAATCTCAATGCGCAAGGCCATAGGCTCAGTACAGGACAAAACCCAGAGAATCCTTGATTTTATGTGGCGCGGGCACCGCCCGCGCCACATAAAATCAAGGGTTTTAGCAGGGGTTTAATTTTTTGTCCTGTACTGAGGACCATAGGACGCCGCCGCCCATCGAATTATTTGGGTTGGGCAATCGCCAAAATTTTCTGCGCAACGGCCTCGTCAACCGGGATGACGGATAACCGATTGCCCCGTCGCACCACCCATAGCTCCTCGTCCGAGAAGGTGTTGCGCAGAGTGTCAAGGGGGATCATCTCGGGGAAGGCTTCCACAAACTCTACGGTGACGGTTTGCCAGCGCGGCTTTTCGGAGGTGGATTTGGGATCGTAGTATTTGCTATTGGCATCGAACTGGGTGGGGTCGTCGATATTGGCCTCAGACACCTGCATCAACCCAACAATGCCAGGAGGTTTGGCATTGGAATGATAGAAAAAAGCGCGATCGCCCACATTCATCGATCGCAGGAAGTTTCGTGCCTGATAATTGCGTACCCCGTCCCAAATGGTTTGGCGATCGCGCTTCAGGTCATCGATCCCATACACATCGGGTTCCGATTTCATCAACCAATAGTTCATGCTGTTCGTTCTATGGCTCTAGCCAGAAAGATCTCCAGAATCAGTGTTATACATGGATTCTAGCTTTAGCAAGATCTTAGGCTTCAATTCTTCGAGAGCCTGTTTAAGTTGACCTTTGGTCATGCTATAGGCATGGGGATTGGGTCCCGATTGCGCCATCGTCACCCAGTTTCGGAACATCTTGCACTGGGTGGGGGCGATCGTTGACGTCAGAATGTTCGCACATTTCTGCGGCTGTTCTTTGGCGAAAAACAAAATCCGATACTTGCCCGTCTCACTCAGCAACCGAACCAACTGCTGTCCATATCGAGTTTTCAAGTCGATATAACTAGATAACCAGCGAGGGCCATTCTCTCGGTTGTAGAGAACAGTCAGCCATAGCATGGATGGATGCGGCCCTGGGGCAAACAGAAACTGGTTGTAGCGGGTGCAAATGCGCCGACGGTTAATTTCTTCCTGAGAAAACATAACCCACAGCGCTGGCAATACCCCGTTGCTCGTAGGAATCGGTTTCGGGAAGGAGATATCGCCCAGCGGTTTATCCGACGGCCATGAGGTCAAACGACAGATATCGTCGGGGGTCGATAGCTTTTGTTTGTCCGATGGCTTGTCGGTAACTGGAACTTTCGACAGCACCTCTTCGATGCGCCGCCCAATTTCGCGCCCGCTGCCAAAGCGTTGCTCCAGGGGAGCCAGGGCATTCACAATTTCCGTTGCGGTCTGGGGGCGATCTTTCGGCTCCTTCGCCAGACAACTCATGATCAAGTTTTCCAGCGCCTTGGGCACCTTCAGGTTCGTGTTGGATTCCTGTAGGGGTCGAGGATTCAGTTCATGATGCGCTCGGTACCAGCTTCCAAACGTGTGGGTTTCAGCGTTGATCGGCATCCGACCGGTCAACATTTGGTACATCATCACGCCCATGCTGTAGATATCAGAACGGCCGTCTAGCTCGCGCCCCTCCATCTGCTCGGGCGAGGCGTAAGCCAGCGTCCCCATGAAGCAGTTCGTTTGGTTGGCATCCGGTTGTAGTGCCTTCGCAATGCCAAAATCCAGAACCTTCGCCAGTTCCCCATAACTGTCGTCTTGCAGCACATAGATGTTGCTGGGTTTGATATCTCGATGGACGATGGGGCAAATCTCGCCTTCGATGGGGATACCCTTGTGAGCCGCCTGGAGACCCTGGCAAATCTGGCGGCTGAGGTTGAGAAAGCGAGGCAGACGAATAGCCTGCTGCATAATAATTTCGCTAAGGCTATTCCCCTTCAAATACTCCATTACGTAATAGGGAATGCCATCATCATCAATGCCGTAGTCCGACACGCGAATGATGTGAATACTACGTTGCCCTAGCAGGGCACAGGTCGTGGCTTCTCGCTCAAAGCGCTCCCGCATCTTCTGGTTGAGCATCGCCTGAGACAGAAACTTGAGCGCCACAGGAACACCACCCAAAAGCTTATCTTTTGCCGCATAGACGCGCCCCATTGAGCCTTGTCCCAAAAGCTCAACCAATTGGTATCGATTGCTGAGTACACGTCCGACGTTTGGGTCTGACATCCCGGAAAACGATGCTCCGATAGCGCAGAATGACAAAAGGTCTAGGGGAAGGGGCGTAACCCCCTAAGGGAATCCCCCTCTGAGTAGTTCATTTAATCACTAAATTTGGTGTGAAATACCCCCCAAATGATTGACCCACACCTGGAAGTCCTCTAATTACAAATTGCCAACCTGTGTTCTAGAGAAAACATTCCATCATCTCGTTTCGCCTCATCCAAACCAAGATGTTGAGGGGTTGAGAACGCTGCTCCCTTCAAGCCGAACGCCCCTGCGTGAGAAACGCAGTTTTGTAGGCTTAGGCTGAGCGTTTGGGCGCAACGCAATTCCTCGGCGGAGACGCACACAGATTCCACAGTACCGAGCTAGTCGGCTCAATCTGGAAACAAGACCGAGAGCTAACTCTATTGTTATGCTAACAACCTCAAGGGTAAGAAGGTAGGTCGACCAAACAGAGTCGGGCACAACCCCCGCCGCCATTACCGCCTTACTCGTAACGAATCGGACAATTCGTGACTTAATAGATGACGATATCGGGAGGAATACAGAGACGCCGATATGCGACGCACACATGCGTAGATTTCCCAAAGAATTACTCAGGACAAACAAGCCCGTCAAGGTTCTTGCCAAATTTCCCGGCTAAATCGTCTTTTATGCCACATAGCGCTATGCGCTCAGGTAGAACCAAAGCAGTTTATGAAAGCCCCGCGACGCGGGGCTTTCATAAACTGCTTTGGTTCCAATCTTAATGCGTAAGGCTATACCGCATGCAAATTGATGAAGGGATCGATGCGGCTCGCGCTATGCGCTTATTTGAGGAACCCGGCCCCTCTGTTCCGCTCTTAAGGTTGCCGTCATCTCAATAGGAACCGGGTTCCTGGGCGAGGGTGGATCCTGCCGTCAATCTCCCAGATAGGCTTCGAGCACTCTGGGATTGCGCTGAATCTCTGTTGGGGTGCCGTTTGCCAGGTTGCTGCCCTCCGACATCACCCAAACATGGTCGCACAGAGACATAATCACATCCATGTTGTGCTCAATGATCAGAAAGGTCATGCCATCCCGGTTCCAGGCACGGATATGGTCACAGATCTGATTGATCAGGGTGGGATTTACGCCAGCGGCAGGTTCATCTAGCAGAATTAGCTTGGGGTGGGTCATCAGGGCGCGGGCGAGTTCCAGCAGCTTGCGCTGTCCTCCCGAGAGGGCTCCGGCATAGTCTTGGGCTTTGGCTGCTAGCCCCACCGATTCGAGGATCTCCCAGGCGCGATCGCGCTCCCGCCGTTCCTCCGAGGCAATTTTCCCAGGTTGCAGCCACACTTTCCAGAGGGTTTCGCCGGTCTGCTGTTGGGTCGCCAACAACATGTTGTCGAGCACCGACAGCCTCGACAGAACACGTGCCACCTGGAACGTACGCACTAAACCCCGACGCGCCACTGCATGGGCAGGCAAATCCTGAATGGGCGCCCCATCAAACATAACCGTGCCGCTATCGGAGCGGAGGGAGTTGGCCAGCAGGTTAAACAGGGTGGTTTTGCCTGCACCATTAGGCCCAATGAGCCCCGTAATTTGCCCCATAGGCACATCGATATCAACCTTATTTACCGCCCGAACGCCCCCGAAGCCTTTGCACAGTCCTCGAGCTTCCAGCAGGTTGGGGGTAGGTGGGGGAGTTGCAACGCCTGCCCGTTCCGTTGCCGAATCCGTCGGCTGATGCGCGAACCTATCGACCAAGGGTGAGTTCCTCCTTCTTACCCAACATCCCCTGGGGACGCCAGATCATCAACACCATAAGGATTAATCCAATGACCATCACCCGAAATGCGCCCAGCCGAGCATCTTCCAACGGCACAATGTCGCGCAACACAAAACGGGTGATGGTGTCATAGGCCCAGAAAATACTGGCACCGAGCAAGGTGCCCAGGTTGCTCCCGGCTCCTCCCAACACCACAATCGTCCAGGCGTTGAACGTGACCAGAGGGCGGAAGTTATCGGGATAAACCGTTGTGAGTTGCCAACTGTAGAGCGCCCCGGCCAACCCAGCCAAAAAGCCGCCCATCATCAGGGATTGCAGCTTGTAGGCAAAGACATTTTTACCCAGGGCTCGGGCTACCTCTTCATCTTCACGGATGGCTTTAATAACGCGCCCCCAGGGCGATCGCACCAACCGATCTAAGCCCCAAAACACTAGCGCCACTAAGAGCACAGAGAGTAGCATTAACCCACTTTTACTGGGGTTGTCGTTGTAGTGATACAGCGCCGCCAGGGAATAGCCAAACGCCCATATGCCAATGAACCCGGCGATCAAAGCAAGGACAACGCTCAAGCCCGTCGTCCAGCCCGCGATGCGTTTGGTGGCGCGATCGCCCAACCACACAAACAAAAACACAATGCCCACAAATGCGGCTAGTAGCAATGCCCCCAATACCCAGGGAGGCAAGACCTCTCCGGCCTTGAGCTGACTCGAGAGGAACCCCACCCCAACCACCGCCAGTACCAGTGACAGAACATAGCCCAGGGCAACGCGACTGCTCTTCAACAACTCCGGTGTAGGGGATTGTTTCCAGACCTGCCGCAGCCAACGAAAGCCCTGCCAGTAGGCCAACCCAATTACCGCTGTCAGCATCGCCATCATCACCACGCGCATAAATGCGTTGGGGTTCAAGTCCTCCAGGGGCAGCGGAAAGCCCTGTAACCCAAAGGTGCCCCGCGTGACCTCTTCCTCGTTAATGGCAACCAGGCGCAGCATTTCCGACACCCCAATGGTGACGATCGCCAAATAGTCTTCTCGCAACCGTAGGGTCGAAAAGCCAATCAATAATCCCAAGAGCGATGCAGCGGCAGCACCGATGATGGCCGCCAACCACAGCGGTACCCCCCGCAAGCTAAGCAACACCGTGGTGTAAGCTCCAATGGTCATAAACGCCACATGACCAAAGTTAATCAACCCGGTGTAGCCCCACTGCAGGTTTAACCCCAACCCAAACAGGGTGAAGATGGCAGTAAAAATGACCAGGGAAACGACAAATCCTTCCATGAACAGTCTTCGGGTAGGAACGTAAGCAAGGTATCACCAAATCGATTGGAA
Organism: Cyanobacteria bacterium J06638_20; assembly: GCA_039819245.1. Lineage (GTDB taxonomy): Bacteria > Cyanobacteriota > Cyanobacteriia > Elainellales > Elainellaceae > Vacuolonema. Next base: position 4,230 of record JBCBSJ010000159.1, on the reverse strand, counting down.
ATCTCACCCATATCGACGCACAACAAAGTCGGGCGCTAAAAAGCTTCCGAAGGAAAATTTCCAAATAGTTATTCTGACAATCTTACCCGTTCTTACCATCCTCCCTGTACGCTTACAGTTAATACAGAACAGAACTTTAGGATAGATGTGATGGGTGCGATCGCCTCCCAGATCGAATCAATCATTGGAACCGCAGGGATGACTGCCTGGAGCGAACTGCCCGCCGAGCAACGTCAGCGCTATGAAGGGGCGATCGCCCCCGGAACCGCTCCCGAATACATTATTTGCCCCGACTCCCAGGACGCCCTGGCCGAAGTGGTGACCTGGGCACATCGGGATGGGGTTCGCCTGTTGCCCTGTGGCAGCGGCTCTAAGCTCGACTGGGGCGGGTTGGCCGAAGGGGTGCAGGTGATTCTTTCGACCGAGCGCCTGAACCGTCTCGTCGAACATGCCACCGGGGATATGGTGGTGATCGCTGAAGCCGGATTACCCTTTGCCGATCTACAAGCTGCCCTTGCCCCGACCAACCAGTTTCTTAGCCTCGATCCGGCCTATCCCGACCGGGCAACCTTGGGTGGTATTGTCGCAACTGCTGATTCGGGAGCCTTGCGCCAGCGCTATGGCGGCGTTCGCGATTTGTTGATTGGCATTAGCTTTGTGCGCGCCGATGGCCAGGTGGCACGAGGCGGCGGCAAGGTGGTCAAAAACGTGGCGGGCTATGACCTGATGAAGCTGATGACCGGAGCCTATGGAACGCTGGGCATCTTGAGCCAACTCATCTTTCGTACTTATCCCCTGCCGGAAGCCGCAGCGACGATGGTGGTTGTGGGAGATGGCGGGGCGATCGCCCAACTCACCCAATCCATCCTCCTTTCTTCCCTCACCCCGACAGCTCTAGAACTCCTGGCTCCTGTTACGACCCAATCCCTCGGCCTGGAGAGTGGCGCATCGAATAATTTTGGCTTGCTCGTGCGCTTCCAGAGCATCCCTGCCAGCGTCGAACAGCAAAGCGATAGCATCCGGAAACAGGCAGAATCTGCTGGACTCGCCACCACGCTTTTGCAGGATGCATCCGAAGCCGACCTATGGAAACGATTACGAGAAAGATGGGATGAGCCTGCCCATAGCGACACTATCACTTGCAAAATGGGAATAAAGCCGACCCGCGCGATTGAACTACTCAGTGCGCTCGAAAAACTGGAAGACGGACAACCCACCCTCGCCACCCTCCATGCTGGAAGTGGCCTGGGTCATCTACACCTCCCCGCTGAAGCATCGCCCAGCGTTTTGCAAAAGATTCGCCAGCTCTGCGAAACCCATAGCGGGTATCTCACAGTTCAGCGTGCCCCTGTTGACCTAAAGCAAAGCTTCGATATCTGGGGCATTCGGGCTGAAACGTTGTCATTGATGCAAGGACTCAAACAGCGCTTTGATTCGCAAAACCTGCTCAGCCCGGGTCGGATGCTGTAGCGAATTGTTGATTGACTGTTGTCGCCCTCCACCCTTCCTATGCAAACGTCTGAAAACTCCACTCCCACGCCCGAACAGCAACCCTCATCCTTTTCCCAACTGCCCCTCACCAATGGGTTTGATGCCAACAATCCACCGGATCCGACGCTAATCGATGCTTGCGTTCACTGTGGGTTTTGCCTTTCCACCTGCCCCAGCTATCGCGTCATTGGCAAAGAAATGGATTCCCCTCGGGGCCGTATCTATTTAATGGATGCCATCAACGAAGGAGATGCCCCTCTAGCCGATGCGACGGTGCAGCACTTCGACTCCTGCCTCGGATGCTACGCCTGCGTCACTACCTGTCCATCGGGGGTGCAATACGATCGCCTGATCGAAGCGACTCGCCCCCAAATCAATCGAAACATCGAGCGCTCCTTGCCCCAGCGCCTCCTGCGCAACCTGATCTTTTCCCTCTTCCCTTATCCCAACCGATTGCGGGTGTTGATGCGTCCGGTGACGCTGTATCAGAGCACGGGGTTGCAGCGGCTCATCCGTTCGCTGGGCTGGCTTCCCAAGATTTCGCCCCAACTGGCGGCGATGGAATCGCTGATGCCACCCCTTTCCCCCAAAGCATTTCAAGACACGCTGCCCGAACGGATTCCCGCGCAGGGCAAGACCCGCTACCGGGTGGGGATGCTGTTGGGCTGCGTGCAGCGACTGTTTAACCCCGAAGTGAACGACGCCACCGCCCGTGTGTTGACCGCCAACGGATGCGAAATCATCATTCCTAAAACCCAAGGCTGCTGCGGAGCCCTCTCCCATCACCAAGGGGAAGAAGACCAAGCCCGCGACTTTGCCCGTCAACTGATTGATGCCTTTGAAGACACCGAGGTTGATGCCGTCTTGGTCAACGCCTCTGGCTGCGGCCATACCCTCAAGGACTACGGCCATCTCCTCAAGGATGATCCAGCCTATGCCGAAAAGGCAGCGGCTTTTTCCGCCAAAGTCAAGGATGTCCAGGAATTTCTGGCGAATGTGGGACTAACGGCACCCCTTTCCCCTCTGCAAGAAGCGCCCATGACGATGGTGTATCAGGATGCCTGCCATATGCTGCATGGGCAGAAAATTAGCCTGCAACCGCGCCAACTGCTGCGCCAAATTCCCGGCGTGTCGCTCCGCGAACCCATTGATGCAGCACTCTGCTGCGGCAGTGCTGGAGTTTACAACATCCTGCAACCGGAGATGGCCGAAGAGTTGGGTCAGCAAAAAGTAGCCAACCTAATCAACACCGGAGCGTCGGTCATTGCCTCCGCCAATATCGGCTGCTTCGTCCAAATCAGCAAACACCTGGAGAAGCAAGGGCGAGTTGTCCCGGTGCTCCACCCCATGCAGTTGCTCGATATGTCGATTCGCGGCGAGCAGTTGCCAACGGATGGATGGTCAGGTGATTAGATTGGAGCGATCGCCCATACCCGAGAGGAACCCTTTCCTCAATCGTCATAATGGAACCGACAACTCAAGATAAGGATTTCAGCATCTGTAACTTTGTAGACCAAACGATGCTCATCCGTAATGCGCCGTGACCAATATCCTTTCAGTTGATGTTTCAGAGGCTCTGGTTTACCAAGCCCTTGAAATGGCTGGCGGAGTATATCTTCAACAAGGACAACGATTTTGCGGTGAAGCTTCTTATCTTTGACTGCCCACTCTGTGAAATCTGCAAAAGCTTTAGGAGTGAAGGTTATGTTCCTCATTCCACTCCTCAGGTGTGAAGCTGATCAGGTTCGATCGCGATTCTGCGCTGCGAATAGAATCTACTAGATGCTGACGGTTTGCTTCCGTCGATAACAGATATTCGGTTGTGTCTTGGGTTGAAGAATCTTGTGGAGCCGTCGCATCTGACTTTGGGGCGATCGCCTCCTGCTCAACTAAGATGATGACTTCAACAACCGTTCCCTCTGCGAGTTCTGGCGTTTGAATCTCGATTGTGCCATCTTTTCTGACAATTCCTCGTTGCTTAATTCCACTCAGTCGAACACCATCGAGCATAGGCATTTCCTTCGATGACCAAACCATGCCTCAATTCTAATGCAGCGGTTCAGATGCCGACGGTTTGCCTCCGTGGATAACTGATATTTGGTTGTGTCTTGAGCCGAAGAATCTTGTGAAGCGATCGCATCTGCCTCTGGGGCGATCGCCCCAGAGGCAACAAAGATGATGCCTTCAACAACAGCAGGACTTCCAAACTTTCATCATCCTGAGTAAATCCGTTAATTTTGTTGCTGCGTCGCGGCAACAAAATTAACAAAAGTCCTGTCTAGGTGAAATCCGAAAAAGACGATTTACGACTTGTTGTCTTTGGTGTAATTTTCTGCGGCCAGCCTCTGAACACCTGCCTCTGAACACCTGGTTATCTGTTGCTTCTATCCAGCCGGGTGGCTGACTCAATTTTGGCCTGGTTCCTTTATCTTGACTCCCGTCTAGCGCTGTCGGTATGAACCCGGCTGCCGCTTTATTATGCTTTTTTCTAGCGTGAGGGCTGTGCAAACCGTATGCATGAAATGCTTCAGCCCAAACAGCAAACTCTTTTCACTCCGCTCTTTTCCCGGTCACCTTGCAAGATGCGTTGAGGCATTTTACGAACGCCTGGTCTTTCTCAATCTATCTTAAGGAGCCAAATCTTATGCCTTTTGCATCCAACCTCAATCTTTCTATCCTTGACGGCAGCAATGGCTTTGTCCTTAACGGTATTGATGAGTATGACCGTTCCGGTATTTC
>JBCBSJ010000158.1:0-9570 GCA_039819245.1 Cyanobacteria bacterium J06638_20 | reverse complement strand
GATTCATCTGGTGCACATCGAGCAACTCAGGCAGATTGCCAATCTCAACGATGAGCAGCGCAAAATTATCCGTTTCCTTGGCCCTCATGTTGAACCCTATTATGCACCTTCTTAACTCTTTGGCAACCTGCGGAATGTTGGATTCCAAGAGGGATACGGATCGCCTCTGCCATGGCTGATGACTTCTGTTTCGATACCTATACGGCTTAGGTCAGCATGCGTCAGAGAATTGCAACTGAGAGGGCTTGGGAAACCTAGCACTTTGAGATAAAGTCATATTGAAAATAGGCGGGTTGGGCATGGATGAACTCCAGCGTTGGCCATCTGTTTCGGTTGGTGTTCAGGGGTAAATCAGGTCGGGTGTGGTATCGAATCCGAGTAGCAGAACCCCGATATATTTTTGTGAAATGCTTGCCTTGCAAGCATTTCACAAAAATATAGCCGGTTTTTCTAGTCCGGATTTAGTGTGAGAGGAGCATGTCATGGCAAGTTCACCCAATGGCGAACCACGACCTGAGGAGTCGCGCCCACCGGAGAGAGGACGCAGGCGATCGCCCCGACTTTGGCGTTGGGCCGGTTGGGGGGTGGCCGCCACTACTATCACAGCCGGAACCATTGGGGGCTGGTGGGGATTGCGCTTCATTCGCGCTGAACTTGCTCCTCTTATTTCCAGACAGGTTTCTGAGCTAATCAACCGCCCCGTTGAGGTAGGGGACTTAGAATCGTTTTCTCTGACGCAGATTGTCTTTGGTGCGTCCTCCGTACCGGCGACTGAGACCGATCGCGATCGCGTGGAGGTGCAACAAATCCGCGCCAACTTCAACCTCATCGAAGTCTTAACCCGTCGCCGCTTGGGCCTGACCCTTACCCTAGTGGAGCCCGAGGTCTACATCGATCAAGAATCCGATGGCGCTTGGCTCAACCTTGATTTTGGGGATGACGATGACGATGAGGATGATGGGGAAAGCGTCATCAAAGTGCAGCTCGATCGCCTCCGCATCGTGAACGGTGATGTAGTGCTCGCGCCGTCCCAAGACATTATGCGAGCGTTAAGGCGTCCTGGGGTGGGAAGCAGCCCTGGGGTAAAGCCCCTCGTCTCCTATGGGGATGTCGATGGCCAACTTTCCCTGGACAACGATGCGCAAATGCTGGAGTTTCGCGTCGAGGTGCAACCCGAGACGGGGGGTAGAGCCACTTTTTCGGGCGAGGCTTTGCTCGAAGAACAGCGCTATACCGTTTCGGTGCGAGGACGACGGATTGATGCAACCGATATCAGCTCTTTGCTGGCCATCCCCGTCACCTTAGATGAAGGAGAACTATCGACCAACGTCACCATTGAGGTTGAGGGAACGGCGCTACGATCGCTCGATGGAACGGCCACAGTACGCAACGGCACCGCTCGCATCGTAGATGTGCCCGCTTCCATCAATGGCGTCAATGGGCGTGTGCGGTTGCGTGATCAAACCATCGAGCTTGTGGATACTCAGCTCCAATATGGTGAGATTCCGGTTGATTTGGCTGGAACCATTGACTTGGAAACGGGGTTTGATCTAGCCGCAGAATCCAACAATTTGGCGTTTGAGACGGTTCAGGAGTCGGTCGATTTTGACCTACCAATTCCGATTGAAGGCCGCTTTGATGTAGGTGCCCAGTTACTGGGGCCGCTGAATAGCCCCAATATTGAGGGACAGGTTCAGACCCGTGGTCCATTGCGGGTGGATCGGGTGGATGTCGCGTCGGCTGCTACCAATCTTGCGATCGATATTGGCGATAACGTGCTGAATTTGCAAGGAATTCAGGCTGATCTGGCGACAGGTGGAACCTTGCGGGGTGAGGGACGGATTGGGTTAGGACAAACCGAGTCGGGGCTAGCGATCGCCCTACAAATCCGCGATGTGGTCGCCGATGCGATCGTCCGGAACTATGGTGCCAACTTGCCTGATGCAATCCGTATTGGCACCGCCTCAGCCGATGTACGGGTGTCGGGGCCACTGGATCAAATTGTCACACAAATCGACTGGGAGGCCTTGCAAGGTACCTTCCCAGCGAGTGGGGAAATTGCGATCGCCGATGGTGCCATTGCCTTCCGCAACACGACGGCTCGAACGGGCAGCGGGGTTGTGAATGCTAGCGGTCTCATTGCTAACAACCAGTGGCGGGCAGAAGCCGAGGCCAATAACGTTTCCCTCTCTACCTTTTCGCCACAGCTTCCGGGGGCGCTAACGGGTACCGTCCGGGCTTCAGGCGATTTGTCAGATCTAAGTCTGGGTGGCCTTCGGGCGGAGGGCGCGGTGCAGTTGTCGGAGGGAGTGCCCTACTTTGAGCGGCCGCTGTCCTCATCGTTTCGCTGGTTGGGCGATCGCCTCCAGTTCGACCAGATTAGTGGGCCGGGGTTGGATGCGAATGGCACCGTCACGGTCAATCTGGATGGACAACCCAGAGTTGGGCCGTTTGATCTCGCTGTTACCGTGCAGGATTATGACCTGGCACGGATTCAGGAGTTTTTGCCCGATCGCGTGAACCTGGTCGGGCAAGCCAGCTTTGACGGGCAGGTAAGCGGAACGGCTGACAATCCCAGTGCGGCTGGCAATCTGCGGCTGGCTGGGTTGGGGGTCAATCAACTGCAGTTTGATCCGGTGTTGCGGGGGCCGATTGATTTTGCCTTGAGTTCAGGAGGAACGGTTGATTTAGCGGGCACGGGGCAGAATCGCGTATTTGCGCGCATTGACGATCGCTTTCGCCCCCAAGAATTTCTGGTGCAGCGGGATGCAATCCTGGCGCAGGGAACGACGGAGGGCGATCGACTCCAGGCACGGGTCGAAAACTTCCCCCTTGCAACCCTTGACTTGGCTCCAGTCGCAAACCAAGGATTGGGAACCATCGGTGGAGAACTGGATGCGGTTGCCGATATCAACCTCAATACCCTTGCAACGGCCGGACGATTTGCCGTTACCAACCCGACACTAGGCTATATCCAGGGTGGACAACTGAGTGGGGAATTCCGCTATGCCGATAATGTGGGGCGCCTGCGAAATGGGCAGCTCCTGCTTTCCAACAGCCGCATCTTGTTTGATGGCAGCGTGACCCTGGATGACGATCCAGCCTACCAGGGGGTAATTCGCCTTGCCGATTTGCAGGTGCAAGATGCGCTTCAAACGCTGCAATGGTTTGAGCTGAGTGATGTGGGACGGGGGCTCCGCCCTCCGATCTACGATCCTGCCGTAGCCGTTACGCCACTATCTGTGGGAGATGCCCAAGCGCCCCTCATCGATCAATTACGACGTTTAGCCGAGATCAACGCCCTCCAGGAGGTGCAGGCTGCTGAAGCAGAGCAACAAATTCAACTCCCAGCGCTGTCGGAGTTAGACGGAATTTTAACGGGAGCCATCACATTTAACGGCACGACGCAAACGGGGGTCGAAGCCGACTTCGATGTGACCGGGCAAGATTGGCGATGGGGAACCTATAACCTGGAACAGGTGGTGGCCGATGGCAGCTTCAGTGATGGCACCGTGACGCTCTTGCCCCTGCGCTTACAGGCGGATGAGGCAACCTTTGTCAATATCACGGGGCAGTTTGGCGGTGAAGCCCAGGAAGGCCAGCTCCAAGCCCAGGGGGTTCCAGCTCGAGAATTAGCCGAATTCCTTAACCTTCCAATTGATATTGATGGATTGCTCAGTGCCAATGTGCTGGTGGGTGGCAACCTCGACAACCCCCAAGCACAGGGAGAAATTGTGCTCAGCCAAGGGACATTCAATCAAAACCCCCTTCAGGAATCTAAAACTTTCTTTGGCTATGACGAGGCTCGCCTCAATTTTCTGGGACAGGTGGGGATTCCTGATGCCGATCCTGTGCGCTTTCAAGGCAGTATCCCCTACCAGCTCCCGTTCATGGCCGTTGCTCCTGATTCCGATGAGATTAGCCTGACCGCACGGGTAGAAGACGATGGACTACAGCTGATCAGCCTCTTTACCAACCAGGTGGCCTGGGAAGGGGGCAATGGAACCGTCGATCTGGAGGTGGCCGGCACCCTATCTCAGCCACAAATTGTTGGTACGGCGGAGTTTGATGGCGGGGTAATTTCAGCCCTAACGCTTCCAGAACCCCTAACGGGCGTGACAGGAAACGTCGATTTCAATGGGCGTTTGATTGATGTAAATCGTCTGACGGGAAATTTTGAGCAGGGTTCCGTTGAAGTCAGTGGCATTCTGCCCGTTTTTGATGCGGATGATTTTCCTCGCGAAGACGGTGTGAATGCGGCCAATCCGTTGACAGTAAACCTGGATCAGGTCGAGCTCAATTTCAAAGGATTGTATCGTGGGGGCGTTGAGGGTGACGTGGCGGTAACGGGATCGGCCTTTGCCCCGCTCATTTCTGGCGACATTCTGCTGCAGGATGGGGTTGTCGAACTGGGCGGAGGTGGGCAGTCTGGTCAGGCTACTGCCGCTGCTCCCGAGGTATCCAATTCGCCCACTAGACCGCCTCGGTTAGAGAATGTGCAAATCACCCTAGGCGATCGCCTCCGCATTACCCTCAGCCCTATCCTGAACATGGTGGCGCGGGGTGATATGGTCATCAACGGCCCTCCGAACGACCTGCGGCCCGAAGGGGTGATCGAACTCCGCAGCGGACAGGTGAATCTATTCACTACACAGTTTGGTCTGTTGAGGGGGTATGACAACCAGGCACGGTTTGAGCCAAACCGTGGCCTCGACCCCATCCTGGATGTCCGACTGGTAACTTCTGTACCCGAGTTGCAACGGGCTCCTGCGGCTCCAACCTCCCCCTTTGCTACGGCTGAAATCCAAGAAACACTCGTCACCGACATTGGTGCGGTTGGAACGGTTCGCGTCGAAGCTTCTGTGTTTGGGCCAGCGAGCCAACTTGCTGACAACCTGGAACTCACCAGTAGCCCGGCTCGCAGCGAGAATGAAATTGTTGCATTGCTGGGTGGGGGTGCCGTGAATTCGCTGACTGCTGGCGATGGAACGTTGGCGATCGCCAACTTGGCTGGCTCAGCCTTACTCACCCAAGTCCAAAACTTTGTTTCCAACGCCTTTGGGGTGACGGATTTCCGTCTCTACCCCACCCTGTTGCCGACGGATGACTCAGGCTCCGACTCAACCCTGGAGCTGGCATCGGAGCTAGGCTACAACATCACCGGAAATTTCTCTGCCTCGGCCCTGGCAATTCTGACCGCTGATGCTCCTGTCCAGTTCAACTTACGTTATCGACTCAGTGATGAGTTTCTGCTGCGTAGCTATATCGACACGGATGGCGGTACCGGGGCTATTCTGGAATTTGAAACCCGGTTTTAGCGCCGGATAATTCTCTCTCCTCTGACCTTCTATCCCATGCCAGTACCCCGGTCGCACCCCGATGAAGGCCCTCCGCATCCATCGCCTGACAATGCTATGGAAATCGGAGACATTTGGGCGATCGCGGCTCAGAGCATTCTTGGAAAACTACCCGCAGAAGCTCAGGTTTGGTTTGAAGGGTTGCCCTGGCATCAGCGGCGCTATGTGCTTTCTCTATGCCATCTCCTGTCGGCAGCCACGCCAGAGATGCAAGCCGAGTTCCTGGATGAATATACAGCGGATGGGCTCGTTACCCGCCAGCTCGAGGACAAAGAGACCGAACAGCGCGTACGGGATTATCTGCAAGAGTTCCGCATCGACACCACCTTGAATGCCAGAGTGTTGCGGCATTACATTCGTCAGTTTTACATTCACTCAGCGCAAGATTCCCGGCGGCAGCCAGATCAATACCTCCGCTCCGCGCTCCGTCTGGTATTCAGCACCGAAGAACGCAACAACGTTTTCAACTATATTCTGGGTTTTGAGTTGTTGAAAATGATGTTCCGCATGAGCTGGGCGCAACATGAACGGCTCTACCGAATCCAACGCAACCAGGAAGAATTTATCGAACTTTACATTCGCCCCATTCAACATGCCCATCGCATCAATAACATCATCGTGCCGAAAGATGAGGGCGTTTTCTTTGCCAAACGAGACTACTTTGTCCAAAGACCTGTCATCTCAGGGCGTAAACTGGTTGCACTGGTCATGGCGACCTTTGTCACCGATTTTGTGTCGGGGTTTGGCTTCTCCATCATCCGCCATCCCAATTCTGTTGTATTTGACTACAACCACATCATGGACATACCCCAGGACGCCATTTTTGATACGCCCTTTTCGGAATGATGGCACTCGGAATGATGACACGGTCTTTAGGAATCCCGCCACGCTTGACTTCCTTTAAGGAATGATTGGGTCTAAAGAAATGATCGAGTCTCATCTCGATGTGTGGGGCTAGAAGGAATGGGCGATCGCCCACCCTATCTAGTCGTCGTAGCGCAACAGTCGGCGATAGAAGGTTTGCGAGAAATCTGCCTTGCGTGTTGCCTTGTAGTTAAAAATAACTTCAATGAGGAAATCAACAAACTCGAAGTTTGCCAGAGTTAGCTCATAGCTGAGCTCAGCATTACCATCAAACTGAAGGCGGCAGCGGGTCAAGTCTGCGGGCAACGACGATACATTCCAACTGGCAACAAATGGAACACTGTCGCCACCTTCAATGCCACGAGTTCCTTCTAGGTTGCCTTGTTGGTAGAGACTAATCGCAAGGGGAAGGGCATTTTTCTTACGCCCTTGGTAGTAGGGGGAATAGACATTCACATCACGGGGGTTTGCAGGTTGAAGAGAAGGAAGAGCCATACCCGTATTGTCCTTATGTACTTAAATACCGAATGCAGGAACATAAACGCCGGAACAAAGCTATGCTAAAGCCGATAGTTTCCAAGGTACTAAGGTCAACTTACCGCCGTCATGTGTACCTCAAGTCTATCGGAATCACTTGCAGGTAGAACGACCGCAGAGCGCAATTTAGCAAGATTTAAGGAAACTTTCGGCCAAGGGCAAAGCCTTGGACTCAACATTATTGAACCCAGAACACCAGCAATAGTATGCCCTGGGTTCCTAAATTTATTGCAAATTTGATTCGTCAGAAGCGTTGAATTTACGGATCGCTTAGACTTTGTGGATTTCTTGCAAGCTTTGCAGGTTCTCGCTACCCAGTCATGCTTTTTGATGCTTAGGAACTATCGTGCAAGCATAGTGCTTAGCTGGCATAGATGGCAGCCCCCCAGAAAAACCGGATGCGATGCTAAAAGCGGATGCAATAGATGGAATGGGTAATAACAAAAGGTTGAGAGGAATGATGCAGGTCATTGTTGTCGGTGGCGGTGCGGCGGGATTCTTTAGCGCGATCGCCTGTGCCGAAGCGCATCCCCATACGCAAGTCCGGTTGTTGGAAGCGGGCAAGACGCCGCTCCAGAAAGTGCGCATTTCGGGTGGCGGTCGCTGCAACGTAACCCACGCCTGTTTTGATGCTGCCGAACTCGTCAATTTCTATCCCCGTGGAGGCAAGGCGTTGCGAGGGGCGTTCAGCCGTTTCCAGCCAGGAGATACGGTCGCTTGGTTTGAATCCCACGGTGTTCGCCTCAAGATTGAGGAAGATGGGCGCATGTTCCCCACAACGGACGACTCCGCCACCATTGTGGATTGCTTAAACCAGAGTGCGCGACAGGTTGGGGTGCGTATCCAAACATCGGCGGCTGTCATTGATGTGGAACGGCGGAACGACAGGTTTGCGGTGCAATTACGGTCGGGAGAATGGCTGGACGGCGATCGCCTGCTGCTGGCAACGGGAAGCAGCCCCCAAGGGCATCGTCTCGCAAAAAACCTGGGGCATACGCTGCAACCCCCAGTGCCGTCCCTCTTCACCTTCAATATCCCCGACAGTGCCCTAACAGCCCTAGCGGGTGTCTCTGTTCCGCACGCTGCTTTGCAACTCCAGTGTCCAGATACGCCGTTATTGGAGCAGGTCGGTCCCGTTTTAATTACCCATTGGGGACTGAGCGGCCCGGCGGTTCTAAAACTATCGGCCTGGGGTGCACGGTACCTCCATGCATCGCGTTACCACGCAACATTGCATATCAACTGGTTGCCACACCACACATCGGAGAACCTGCAGCAGTACCTGCGTGAAACCCGAGAGCAGTGGCCAAAACGGGCGATCGCCTCCACCCCTCTGTTCGCGCTGCCTCGGCGACTATGGGGATATCTCACCGCACAAGCGGAAATTCCTCCCGCTCACCGCTGGGCCAATCTCTCGCGGCGACAGATCCATCAATTGGTGCAAAGCCTGACGCAGTCAACCTTCACCGTTCGGGGGAAGGGCGTGTTTAAAGAGGAATTTGTCACCTGCGGAGGCGTTTGTCTTGATGAAGTCAATTTCAAATCTCTGGAAAGCCGCCGTTGCCCAGGTCTCCACTTTGCAGGAGAAATACTAGACATTGATGGCATTACCGGAGGCTTTAACTTCCAAAGCGCTTGGACAACGGGCTGGCTAGCAGGGCAAGCGATGGGCGAACATACCGCTCCTGTGGCTGTCGATGGCTTCTGCAAATAAGCAAGCCGAGTCCAGCAACACATACTTCTGCATAGACAGGTTTTCCATCAGTTAACGGTTGAATCTAAATTGCTAAGCCAAATGCATCCCGACACTAATAACAGAGCGGGCGATTGCCGTCTCAGTGTCTCAGTTATACCAATTCTACGAAAACCAAAACCATATTATTGTTTGAAAGCCGCGCAGTGCGCGGCTTTCAAACAATAATATGTAGTGGGTTCTTAGCGAATTAGTATTATTCGATTCCTAACCTTTGTCGTCAGACTTCGTCTCTCCATTTGCGGCCTTAATACCAGTTTCAATCGCCTCGGCGATAATTTGCTGGAAACTGTCCACAAACTTTTCTTCCAGTTTCGGTTCTTTCTTCTTGGGAGGCGCATTAAGCTGCGCGCCTAGCCAAAAGAACAAACTAAGAATGATGATCAAAATGAGCGAATCCAATCCAGCCATAGTGAAATTCGCGCTTGTTTCGCGGCAATAGATTATTTGCACCAAGAATTAACACCCTGATCTCCGTTAGGAGCACTGAATCAAGCCTGGGAGCACCGAGTCAATCCGAGCCATAACAAATAAAACTCGAAAATTAGAAGTTCTCATATGAAAACCACAGCCGAGCCATCTCTAAAATCCCTATGAAACTCATCAAAAGCTCCATGGAGACACTAGATATAGGGTAAATATCAAGTTTTCTAGAGAGTGCACACAAGTAATAGTATTTGGTCGGAGTGTATCATTTCAATTTGATCATGTCCACCAGTATTTCGTTTTTAGATCAAAATTTATCTGGGCGAGCATCAATACACTGGCACTGCCCTGCGGCTAGGTGCAAGACATTTGAGTAACGTCCTAGCAATTACAGTCGCGACTATAAAAGCAACGTCCGCCGTTTCAACTGTCGGATTCGCTGTTCTCGAAGGGCTAGGAACCAGAGTGATTTCTGGTTTCTCGAGGGGCTGAACAGGGCTGATTCATTGTAGGAGCTCAAAAATCTGATGAATTTGGTTGGCCAGCAGTCTTAGAGCCGGTTTGATGCTGTCAAAGCCGTTGAGCCTGAGCAAATTGATAGTAATTGACCGGAAGACCGAAGCGTTGAGTAAT
>JBCBSJ010000157.1:0-9615 GCA_039819245.1 Cyanobacteria bacterium J06638_20 | reverse complement strand
CGACGGGTCAAAATTTCGGGGGCACAGTGGAAGCAACACAACGTTCCACAGGTATTGAAGCAGCGCTGCGCTTACCTTAACGGCGCTTTCGCAGCATGAGTCTTGCAAAACTGAGATGCACTCTTCGACAACTCTCACCGCTTCGTCAACACTGATATTTTGGCAGCGACCGAGCGCCGCATCTACTCCGGCTCCCATAAAACTATAGAAAGACCCTTCTCCCAACCAATTGCTTAAAAACGTGGGATTGTTACTTTGCCAATAAAGGCCATATTCTAAAGTGCTTTCGCCAAATGTGGGAGAGTTGATGGGATAACTTTCTTCACCGGACGGCAGCCCACCAATGCCACCGTCATTTGCCCGAATGGCAAAACATTAGACTTCACCTTCTGCATAACGGACAAATGCAATCAAAGATAGTCTTTCTCATGGCATCAAAAGATAGTCAGAACAACGACTGGCCATAGACTAAGGGCAATAGCCAAAGACCTCTGTTTATCTACCCCTTGACCTACTCATAATCCAGATTTCAGTAAAACGGTTGGCATTCAATCGGACTGTCTACCAAAAGTAGATAGCCATGATGAAACCTACTCTAAATAGGGTTTGATTGAGGAACGAAACCCAACACTATATTTCCCAAATATATTATTAGCCCCTAATTCAAATATGACACAAAAATGAAATGTTCATGAGGCAAGAATGAAAGGCTTCATTTTGCTGGATTAAACAACTGCTTTTAAGCTATTTCTATCTTCGCTCTGATTTGAATTTTGAGACAAAAATGAAATAGCTTGCTGATTTTGTAGATTATTCATTACATTTGAATCATCTAGTTTTTTAACGTGAAATTTAGTAAGAATTGGGGTAATATATCTTCAACTGAAGGGGAGTAGCTAAGAATTGTCATTCGGCAGTTTTACTGTTTGGCAGTTACATATCTGGATCAACATACTGGTGATGAGCCTGGTTCAGATAGCAAGCATCGGCTTTGCAAGCGAGACCTTCACGGAGTCCACAGTTGGCGTGGGCTTGGTGAGGTCTTTCTAAATGCTCATCATGCTCATACTGACTCACACGTTACAGGAGAAAGGTGAGTATGATAACTGGATTTACAGCAGGTTTATTGTTAATTACCCTGTCCGAATTAGGGGATAAGACCTTTTTTATTGGCGCAATTTTGGCCATGCGCTATCCACGTCGTTGGGTCTTTTTAGGTGTCATTTTAGCGTTGGCTTCCATGACCGTTTTGTCAGTCGGTCTGGGTCAAGTTGCGATGCTTTTTCCCCAGCATTACGTGAAGGGATTGGCGATCGCCCTCTTCTTTGGATTCGGCTTAAAGCTGCTGTACGATGCCCATCGCATGTCGCCCCGCTGTGATCGCAGTGATGAGGAATCAGAGGCGATGGACGCGGTTAATGATTGTTCTCAACTCAACCAAGCCAAAATGATAGGGCGCATGATTGTGTTTCAAGCCCTAGCGCTCACCTTTGCGGCGGAATGGGGCGATCGCACCCAAATCGCGACCATGACCCTTGCCACCACAAACCATCCCCTCGGTGTGGTGGCGGGTGCAACCCTGGGTCATGCTATATGCGCGGCGATCGCCATCACGGCTGGGCGTCTGGTGGCTGGGCGTATTTCTGAGCGGGTGCTGACGGCGATCGGCGGAGCATTATTTGTCCTCTTTGGCATTGTCTTTGCTGCCGGAAGTACCGGGGCGATCGCATGATGCCGATCGACGTTTGCCTACAGCGCACCAAAACATTGCACTAGGCCAGGACGTTGTACAACTCCCGATATCGAATGATTTTGGATGGTTCGATTCGCCTACCAAACGCGCTGGCGTTGCAGTTGCTCGACCTCGGCTTCTAATTCCTCCAGGGTTTGAGCATCAGCATTTTGGAGGAACTGACGAGCTTCTTCGAGGAGGCTTTCTAGGGTTTCGCAGGGCTGATTTTCCGGCAGCAGCGTGATGGGATCATCTTGCTCCCAAATAGAGAGGCAAGCAGCGTAGTTTTCGCTGATTTCCTCGGAAAGGGCAGCAGCAGTGGCAGAAAGCTCAACTTCAATCCGATCCGGATAAATCAGGTCAGGACTAATGCCGGTAATGTCGGATAGATTGGCTTGGGCAGGTGCTGCACTAAGTGCCAGCATCAGCGTGCTGACGGTGCCGCCAGCCAAACCCAGCAGGGTAGTTGCGATCGCCCGACCTTCGCCCATCGGACGGCTGGCGATCGCAAGGTGAAAGATGGATGTGAGTGAGAACTGCATAGCAATCTCCCGGCAAAGAGTTAGCAACAATCGAGTGGGGTAAAAGAGGGGTAGTAGCGGCCAGTAAAACGTGAATCAAACCGTAAATTTGGCACTGTGTTTCTAGGTCACTATTCAAAGAGAGAGAGGCTTTTCAGGATCCTTACATTGCTGGATTAAAAGCGGAAGGCGAGGTTAGCACCCAAGATGAAGCGAACGTCATCTCCGGCTCCGGCCACATCCCGCAGGGCAGGGGTAATGACTAGGGGAAAATCGGCAAACGGCGCAATGGATAACCCCAAAGCTAAATCTTGCCCGGTCCATTCCACAATGGCGCTGACGGGACGGGCAATGCGTAGCGCCGCACTGCCAAACACGCCGATGGTGTCGTCATCATCCAGAATGGCGTCTTCTGTACGGAATCGGCCGTTGCCGACACCTGCTGTGAGGGCAATTCGGCTAAAGGCATCGTTGATATTGGGGCGCAGCTCACCCACATAGGTGACCGCTCCGTAGACGCTATCTTCAAAGTCTGTGTCATCGCCCAGGGTAATGAAGCCATCCCAGCCAGCGGCAACGCTGAAGTTATCGGACAGCTGGCGATGCACCTTTGCGTTGAAGCCGCCCGTTCCAAAGTCGCGGTTGGTGCCAAAACTGGCAATGGTATAGGAAAGCTGTACCCCAACAGCATCTTCCGCATCTCCTAGGCCAATGCCAAAGGTGGCGGTGGCGTCAGCTTCGTCGCTACCGCGCACGCTACTCTGAAAGCTGGTGGTGATAAAGCCGATGCCATCATCTGCACCATAGCCAGACGGGACGGCCAGCGTGATGGCGGGGGAACCCGCAAAGACATCACCAAAGTCCGCAATATCTTCAATCGCCCTGAGTTGTTCTTGCAGCGCTTCGACATCTTCTGCTGGAGGCGGAGGCGGGGGCACATCGGCCACGATAAAGCTCCCATCGGACTGGACGAGTTGGGCCGCATCTCCCGTGGGAGGTTCAAAGTTATGGGGAGTTGGAGGAATGTTGGCGTTGGTTTCTTCAGCGTCTGGCTCGGCCTCTGGTGCTGGGGTTGACTGGACGGCGGCTATATCTTGTGGATCTTCGAGCTGAGGAGTAATCTGTGGAGCCGCTTGGGCGATCGCCATTGTGGGACTAGAAGAGGAAACCTCAGGCGCACTGATCGTGGCCATAGGTACAACGGTGGGGCGCGACGTCATCTCAGCGTCCAAACCTGTTTCATCTTTGGGAGCGGTGGATGGGGAATTCAGAAGTGTCTGTGTTGTTGCAGATGGGGCTTCGGTGCGAGGCAGCGATCGCCCAGTCTGCAGGGTAGGCCTTTCAGGAGTGGCCCGTTCAGGGGTAGCAAGGGAAGCGATCGCCTCTGCCGTCTCCGACTGAACCGCCTCATCATCGGGAACAACGGCCAACGCATCAGAATTCGCCGTATCAACATTGGGCAGGGCGTCTGCCCGTGCTACATCATCCAGAGCAAAAAACGCAATGGCACAGGCCGCAATGGGAGTGGCTCGCATAACTCTATAAACCTCATCCACCGAAAGTCCAGGCAATACCCCGTGTTACAAAGGCAATGTTGGTGCATCAGGAAAGTTATGGAAATTAGTCGATCCCTTCAAACCCCTTCTAATGCTAAGGATCAGCCAAAAAATAATGTCCATGACGCTGGCGCAACGCTCCAAACTAATGAACAAGGGACAACCGCTGAGGTGTTGCTCTAGTTTGTACTAAGACCTGCATCAGACTGCTCACCCAAAGACATCCAGCCTGCCTGCCAGAGCGCGCCATCCTTCAACTGCTTGGCATTTAGCCAAAAGCGCACCGAAGGATCACAGGCTGCCACCATTTCTGCAAAAACCCACTTTCCCTCGTTCTTTCGGTTTACAACCTGAAAGTGGCGCCATCCCCAGGTTTCCTGACAAGCCGTCCACTTGGAACCGAGGAGATGGGGAAATTTTTGCTTTTTGGACATTTTGCGTGAGAGGGAGAGTGCTACGATGCTGTGAGCTTATTCTCTTAACTTGCCATATATGGCAGGTTTCTGGGCAAACCTTTATTCTCATTCTGCAACGTTCTCGTTCTACAAACAGCTTCATATTTTCTGGCGATCGCAGTTTTCCTATGGCTCTAAAACTCCGTGTCTATGTTCCTAACCATCCCCTAATTCAACACTGGCTTGGTGTGGCGCGGGATGAAGCAACCCCTTCTGTTCTGTTTCGGAGTGCGATGACTGAACTGGGACGTTGGCTCACCTACGAAGCCATTCGCGACTGGTTGCCCATGATGGAAAATGGTGTCCAAACACCGCTTGCGCCTTGTCCGGCCAACTTCATCAACCCGGATATCCCTGTTGCAGTGGTTCCGGTGTTGCGGGCAGGGTTGTCGTTGCTCGATGGGGCACAAACCTTACTGCCGCTAGCATCCATCTACCACATCGGCCTCGCGCGGGATGAAGAAACATTAGAGCCAACCTGCTATCTCAACCGTTTCCCCGACAGCTTTCAACCCAATACCCGCATCTTGATCCCAGAACCCATGTTGGCAACGGGGGGAACGATGGTGACGGTCATGGAAGAGCTATCGAAACGAGGGGTATCGCCGGAATGGGTTCGGGTGATTTCGGTGGTTGCGGCTCCCAATGCATTGCAGCGGTTGGGCGATCGCTATCCTGAAGTTGTCATCTACTCTGCGGCCATTGATGAAGGACTGAACGACAAGGGCTTTATTGTTCCAGGGTTGGGCGATGCAGGCGATCGCACCTTCGGAACCTGAACCCTCAACGACTGTAACCCCAACTACTGTAAGCTAAGGGAATCAGACCTGACGTAATTCTGCGTCGTCCTGAATCGTTTCTCCATCAACCTTTGCCATGAGTCAGCAAGATAACTTTGTCGGTGGATTTATATTAGGTGCCATCGCTGGCGGCATGGTCGGCGGGGTGCTGGGGGTACTAGCCGCCTCGCGCCTCCCCCGGAAAAAGCTCAAGGCTCAAGCCGAATCGCTCACCCGCCGTTCCATCAAAAACGCCCCAGATAAAAGTGCGCCGCCATCGCCGCAAAACATTGAGTCCGCACGACGAGGCCTAGAAGATAAGATCGCGCAGTTGAACGAAGCCATTGATGATGTCCGCCAGAAGCTCGGCACGGTGAATGGTAATGGTAATGGCGGCGTCGAGCACAGTGAAGTGGTGGGCGATCGCCCCGACTAGCCTGGAATTCGCTAATCTACACCCAATCTCGGTTTGTTGTCGATTAACCGAGCCTCAGCCTCAATCCTCTACACATTTGGCATCAATAATTTGGCATTTATTGTTCTATGCGTGTCCGAGTGGGAACGTTTAACGTCGAGAATCTATTTGCGCGATTCCGGTTTCGTAGCGATTTCTCTCTCCCCGACGATAAGCAAGGCATTTGGACGATCGACAACACGAAATTTGCGCCCTTCTCTGATAACCATCACCGCATTACAGCACAAGCTTTGGGGGCAATTCGTGCCGACATTCTGGGGCTTCAGGAAGTTGAGAACCTCACCACCCTGCGTCGCTTTTTGCGACAGTTCAAGCATTTCATGCCCAACGGTGGCTACCCGTATCAGATTTTGATCGATGGCAATGACCCACGACTGATTGATGTGGCGTTGATCAGCCAATATCCCCTTGGCACCATTCGAACCCACCAGTTTGAACGCGCTCCGAATGGGAATCCCATTTTCTCGCGAGATTGCCTGGAAGTTGAGGTGGAACTCCCCAATAGCACGCCTCTGACGGTGTTTGTCAATCACTTCAAATCGATGACGCGCGATCGCCAAGAAACTATGGCGACCCGCCGCATTCAGGCAGCTCGGGTGGCCGAGATTTTGCAAGAGCGGTTTGGCTCGGACCCGGGGCAAGCGAACTGGGTGGTGGTCGGCGACCTCAACGACTATCTCCCCTCGGAAGGGCTAGAACCCTTGCTGGAGCAACCCTGGCTAGAAAATATGATGAACCGCTTGCCACCGGATGATCGCTGGACGCACTATTTCGCCAGGGGCAATAAATACAACCCGCTTGACTATGTGCTGGTGTCGCGGGCGATCGCCCAGGCCAATCCCGATGCCCTCCCCGAAATCGAACGACGCGGCTTACCGAAGCGTGCCCAGCGGTTCCAAGAACGGCGGTTTGGCGGTGTCGGCTTGAACCATCCCAAAGCATCGGATCATTGTCCCGTGGGCATTGAACTTGAGATCGCTTGAAATACGGATTAGTACTCCAGATCCAGAGTGATTCCATCCAATTTCAACTTTTCTACCCCTATCGATAGAGTTTTAATCTTGGAAATTGGATGCAACAAACGGGGGTGTAATGAGCAGTTTAAGTTCCCATTTTTTCTCGGTGGATCACCCGCGATGGAGCAGGAGAACAGGGAGCATCTCAGGATTTTAAAACCGAGCGATCGCTTTCTCCTGCTTGATAGCCCTCTCTATAAACGGATATTTTCTCCGTTTTGCGTCCGTCTATCCGTCTCCCAAAAAATCTAGGCGTTGTTGGCTTGGTGCACCGCAAACCTCATGCAGATGGCTCAATCTCCACCAAGCATGAAAGCCATCGAGCCCGATATAAATCACCACCCAAGAATTCTACAAACCCGACAGAGCCTATTGACGTAGCTCTATTTAGGCGCATCTTCAGACAGCGTCCGGTCGTTCAGGGCGTGGATACCCTGAACTTTTTCCAGTAAACGGGCACAAATTTTCCCTGGGACAGTCAACTTTTTTCAAAACAAGAATGAATTCTGAACGCAAGGGGGAAGACTAGGCTTCTCAGCTATTCATGAACCGGATCGATAGCATAAAGGGTGTTAAGAAAAAGCAATTTATCTAAGCTTATGCAACATGTCAGGACGGGCAAAACAGCAACAGGAAGATGTTCCGCTATCCAAAAGGGAATCGGCAAGATTTTGTGTGCTTCCCTAGTTGCGTATGCGAGGTGCAATTTGTTTCTAACTTTGTTTAGCGATCGCCGATATCGTCGCTATTATTCTAGATAGATGAATGAAACTATCCTCCGAAAAACTTTTCTTCAACCTCCGCCCATTATTTTTGTTCTACGTCTGAGGTAAACACTATGGAGTCCCTCGCTTATATCCATAATGCCGTTGCTTATGAGAGCAATGAGCCCTTGCCCGAGATGCAGGTGGCATTGCCAAGCTCGGCATGGATTGCGACCTCTTCTCTGATGCTTTCGCTGCTTATCCTGGGATTGCCACAAGATGCCCTGGCAACCGTTACAGGGGTCGTGCGAACTGGCGGCAGTCCGCTCAATATTCGGAATGCCCCCAATGGCAGCGTTGTCACAACGGTTCAAGATGGTGCAACCCTGGAGCTTACCGGACAGACGCAAGGGGGGTGGTTAGAAACCACCGAGGGCAATTGGGTGATGTCGCAATTTGTGGAGTCGGCACCAACTCCCGCTGCTGCTGCTCCTGAGGGGAGCGATCCCAATGCTCAACAGCAGGCAACTGCTGCTCCGCGCCTGGCTTATGTCAATACCAATGGAGCCAGCTTGAATGTGCGGAGTGAGCCAAATGGCCCCATCGTCCGCACCGTTAACAATGGATCAGAGCTTCAGCTTTCGGGACGAAGCAATAGTGGGTGGTTGGAAACAGCGGATGGCAATTGGGTCGTCTCCCAATATATTCAATCCACTCCTCCCAATAGCTCAGCTAGCGGAACGGGTGACGCGGCGCAGGGTACACCAACAGCTCAGGCTCCCGACTCAGCTGCTAGCCCAGCCCCCACTGGGGGCCAAGTTGGCGTTGTGACCACAGGCGGTAGCCCACTCAACATTCGCCAGACTCCTGGAGGTGAAGTGGTCGGACAGCTTCAAGATGGGTCACAAGTTCAGCTCACAGGGCAGGAACAGGATGGTTGGGTCGAGCGAACGGATGGCACCTGGTTGCAGGCTGATTTTGTTGAGCGATCGCCCCAAACCACGGCACAATCACCCTCCCCAACCCCGGAAACAACCGCACAGTCCCCCTCTCCGACTCCAGAAACCACAGCGCAATCTCCCGCGGCTTCGCCTAGCCCTGCTCCTGCACCTCAGGCAGCAGCGCCCGCGCCCGCACCTAGCCCAGCGCCTCAGCCTGCTACCCAGGCTCCAGTGCCCGCACCCGCACCTAATCCGGCTCCTCAAGCAACCGCTCAGGCTCCCGCCCCCGCCCCCAGTCCTGCTCCTCAAGCAACCGCTCAGGCTCCTGCCAATGCCCCGGCGGCAACAGGTAGCGACGTGCAAGCAGCAGTCGTGCAGACGAATGGGAGTCCACTATTGGTGCGTCGTTCTCCCGGCGGAGCTGTCGTCGGTAGTTTGCCAAACGGGGCAAGCGTGGAACTCACAGGACGCAGCGATGGGCAGTGGGTCGAGCGCACCAATGGCACATGGGTTTCGAGCAATTGGATTTCGACCTCCGGTTCACCAAATCCACAACCGCCAGTGGGGAATCCGTCGGAAACCGCTTTTGTGAGCACTAATGGTAGTCCGTTGAATGTCCGTAGCACGCCCGGTGGTGCAGTGATTGGCACATTACCCAATGGGGCTCGGGTAGAACTCACAGGACGCAACGACGGACAGTGGGTCGAGCGCACCAACAGCACTTGGATTTCAGGCGATTGGATTTCGACCTCCGATTCGCCGACACCAGAACCTCCCGTGGGAAATCCGGCAACAACCGCTTTTGTGGCAACCAATGGCAGTCCGTTGAATGTGCGTCGCACGCCTGGTGGTGTCGTTATTGGTGTCCTGTCTAACGGGTCTCGAGTAGAACTCACGGGACGTAGCGACGGGCAGTGGGTCGAACGCACCAATGGTACTTGGGTATCAAATGACTGGCTATCCTCAGGGCCAAGTGTCCCACCGGATGTGGGTGGGCCTGATGCGATTGCGGTGGTCGACACAAATGGAAGTCCTTTGCTAGTGCGTAATCAACCTGCTGGTGCGATTGTTGGTCAGCTTTCCAACGGTACTCGAATTACTCTAAACGGTCGAACCAGTGGCGACTGGTCACAGTTGAGCAGTGGCGACTGGGTTTCTTCAGACTGGATTGTGGTTCTTTCCCGCTAAGGTAGTTATTTAGTTTAGGACAGATGACTCTTGGAAGCCCCGTATCGCGGGGCTTTCAAAATGGTGAAGATGCATTTTACTTACACCATCAGTTCTTCCGACTATTCACCAGTAGGGCTTATCGCTCTTTAATGACTCTAGGCAGATAAAATCTGAATCAACGATTTCTCGTCGAAAGTCGCTTTCATGGATCAGTCATCAAGGTACGGAAAATGGTCGATTCACTTACCCTTCAGCCAGAGTCATTG
>JBCBSJ010000156.1:0-9728 GCA_039819245.1 Cyanobacteria bacterium J06638_20 | reverse complement strand
TGATCGCCTCCATGGCGACCCTGGCCTTGAACTCGGGGCTGTGGGTGCGTCTCTTGCTCATTGGTGGGAGCCCCTTTCAGGGGCGGTACCCCGCCTCAGAGGTTAACGATGGGACCTGTCCAGAAAAACCAGTCCACCTCAATGAGCCTGGGCAAGCCCGCAGCCGGCGCTTTTACGAAGAAGGCGTGATGGCCATCGCCAAATACCTTGAAGAGAAAGAAGGAGGAAGCATTCTTGCCAAGATTCGAGAGTTCTTCACCCATCACAGGGCCCGCGTGACGCGCACCCTCGTGAAGCGGCGCATCATTCAAGTCACCCAAGATCGAACCGCCATCGAGATCCGAGGGAATCTTGTCTTCCTCGAGCAGCGCTCTGTTGTGAGTGTGCTGGGCACCAATGGCAAGGGCATGGCTGGCACCATCCGGAGAATCCAGGAGGAGAGTGCCGGGCTAGAGGGCGCTGAGGGTCTGGAGATCGGCGTTCACTTTGACGACTTTGAAGGCAAGGAACAGCGGCATTGGAGCCAGCGAGGCATCGTGCGCTTAGCTAAGACGATGAATGACAAAGGAAGAATCACAAAAGCGCGAAAAGCCTGGGTCAAGGCAGTGGCGGATGTCGCGGAAGACTGCTTCGAGACCCAGCGCAAGATCCTGGAAAGCCACGAAGCCCGGGTGAAAGCCGCCAAGGATCGAGTTCGCCAGAAGGCTTTACGGAAAGGTGGGCCGGGCTGTGCAGTGTCCGGTTGCAGGCCATCACCATCCGACAAGCAACCTGTGGAGCTGGAAGCCCATCATCTGTTCGATGCCAGCTCAAGGCCAGACCTGGCGGCCTACGAAGACAACCTGATTGTGATCACCCAGAATATCCACCAGAATTTCCACAAGTGGATCGGCGCCAAGCCATGCGAGCCTAAGGATTTTGTCGACTATCTCTTGCGCAACGAGATGAACTATTTTGATGGACCTCCAAGCACGCGGAAGCAGAAGGAGAAAAAACTGGAGAAGCTCATGAATCGCCTTGAGTTGCTGCAGGCACGATTCGAAGGGAATCTGCTCCTTTACTAACGCTCAAGATCAGCGGCGGGAAGAAGCACTATGCAATTCTAAAGCAACTTTGGCCCCGGCCGCTGAGTCTTGATGTTAGGCGGTGGCCTTCACGAGATGGTAGATTTATCACAGAGGCCCTCAACGCACACAACCATGATCATCTTGCCTGAGGGCTGAGATAATATAACCCGCATTCATCGAAGCAGCATGAAGCAGGTTCAGAGTATCACATGGCAATCTAGAGAAGCGTCCATCAGCGCGAAAGACGACATGACACTGGAAGCATTAGATTAGGCGTGGTTACTAATAATATTACGACAATCCCAGGCGATGGAAGATGACTCTACGCGACCAAAGAGGCGATCTCTCTTCGGACCCGAGTGCATAACTGAATCCGAGCCTGCAGCCATGGAGGTAAGGGCAGTCTGTTAGCACCAATTGAGCATGCTGCTGGAAGAGTTCACCCCATGGCATTGGCCAACCAGTGATTCGGTTTCAATCGGTAAGCCTATTGGCTCTAGAGTCTCTCGCCTACTGTCAGAGTCGAGAGACGTATCTTCGCTTGAAGCCTTTGGATTCGCAAGGCATGGAAGCCCAGACTGTCAACAGTGAGTGCGACTAACAGCCCTGCAGGCGGGTCACTGATAATCCGAGACAAATGAGCAGAACATCGGCGATCTCATGCGCCCAATGCGAGATGTACTCCCATGGAGCGTAGAATGGTATGGAAATCAGCATTCATTTGGGCTGGGCTGTTGGGGAACTTCTGAATATAGGCTCGGTGTAGCACCACGCGTGAACGAATCGCCGGAGAAAGATGCGTGAATGCCACCTTCTCCGGTGAGTCGAGCCCTTTACGCACCGCTATCGCTAGTACCTCCAATGCAGCAGGGTTCTCCGAAACGCGACCTGACTCCTGAAGGATATTTTGAACGAGAGCACTTAAAGCCCCCGCAATCAGATATAAACGCCGATTGATCAAGTGCAAAACTAAATCGCGCGTCCTCTTGCATTTCCTGATCCTGTCTGGCGCCTCGCCGAGCGCAGATTCGATCTCTGCAAACGTCGCGCCTGTGAGCCAGGCCCGTAAGGCCGGCTTGAGCCGTGCCATCTCTATATCTGTGCTGTCGCCACCGGTCTTTCTGCCCCGCGTGATTGCCTTAACCGTGTCGACGTCGGGCCCGAACAAGATGGCATAGCTGGCGCGATCTCCAGTCACGAAGTCGATGAGCCATTCGCACCATTCGATGATCGATGTGGGAAGGTTATCAATCTCCGCCTTGACAAGTGCTGCGAGGGCTTCCAATGGCTCAAACTGCATGCCACTATACGCGGCGATCTTGTCCGTCATCACATGAGTTGCATGCGGCTCGGCATCAAGCGCCTCTCTGAGGGATCTAACCCTTTCATCAAAGGCGGCCTGATTATCCGCTCTTCGTGCTTGGAATGCAGCGAGAGACCGGTTCATTATTTCAATAGGTCTGTTCGGGTCCTGCTCCTCGCCCTGTCCGGCGCGAAGACGACTGAGAAAGTACCGGACATCCGCTCCGCTTACATCTCCAGTCTGAATCCTGTCAAGTAGAGCGGTCAGTGGATCGTCGATGTGTACGCACTGGTCGTCCGCCGGTATGACCTTGGCGAGCATCTCAAAGGCCTCACTAGACGGCGTTCCATTCGACGCAAACCCTACTGGGGGCTCAGGGATAAGCAGCACCATTCCGTTGGCGAGGTGACCAGCACGGCCCGCACGCCCGGCGGCATTGAGGATCTCGTGGCTCTTGAGAGGCTCTCGGCCTTCATCATCATGTCGCATCGTCCCAGCCAGAATTGCCAGCTCAGCGGGCAGATTCATGCCTTGGGCAAGAGTTGGAGTCGCGACGATAACTTTCACTCCGTTCCGCCTCCTAAACATGGACTCGGCTAGGCGCCGCTCAAGGGCGATCATGTCGCCGTTATGCGGCAGTGCGGGGGAGGTGGGGTCGATCAATGAGTGCGGGCCGCCGCCAAGTTCGGCGACGATGTCTTCCCAAAGCCTGTTCTCCAATTCGGTAAGACTTGGGGTATTGGGAAGCTGTTCGCGAATGAGGTTCGCTGTCGAGGGTGCATAATCAGCTTGATTGACGAACATTATCGTCTTGAGGCCCGCTCGCGCCGCATTCGCCGCTAATGAGGCACCGACTTGATTAGCATTCGGGGTTGCGCCCGCGGCACCGTAACTCAGCGTCACCTTGTGGTCGGAAATGCGCACAAGCCGAATGTCATTCGCGACACTAACGGACCACGCATGATGAAGTCCAAAGAGAGCAAAAGGCGAAACAGTGAGGGGTGGTCGGACGGCCCGCTGTTTATTGCGCTTCGCGAGATTTGCGGCGCGTACGCACTGATTAGCTGCTTTGAGCTCCTCGGCGGGATAGGTGAGAACGCCGCGCGCTTGCCTGCTCGGTTTCCAAGGGTCAATGAAGCTGATACAGTTGCGCCCAGTCAACTCACTCAGCCAATCCGCCACATCGGGGGCGTTTTGAAGCATCGCCGAAAGCAATAAGTAATCGGCTCGGGGAGCGCGGCGAATGGCATGGAGCAAACACAGCATGGCATCAACGCTACGAGCTCCGCCTCCTTCTGTACTGAGTAGATGACATTCGTCAAAGACAATCAGACCGATATCACCTACGTCAATATCCGCGAAACTCAGCATTGCAAGTAGTCGCTCCGGCGTCATCACCTCTATCGTTCCGAGCTCGGGACCAGCGACGAAAGCGACGAGATCGCCATCAGCTGAGATCTCTGAATTTCCAACACTCTTAGGAAAACTCTCAACGAGATCGTCACGAAGCTGGTCGACAAGAGCCAGGGTCGGAACTAGAAATATGACCTTGCGGCCCGCGCTCAGAGTGGCAGCGAGTTTAAGTTCGGATAGTGTGGTCTTGCCTGCACCGGTAGGGAGCACGAGTACGGCAGATGTCCCGGCCGCAAGAAATCCTGTTGCGATCGCCTTTCGATGATTAGGCCACAAGGTCGGCTTAGTGAGCGCGCGATGGCGAAGCCATCGGCGCCAAGCCTGATCATCTGAGCCTGGGGGTGCAGGCAGATGAGCAACCCCTGCACCTTCAAGCCCATCTGCTACATGTCGAAGTAATCGCGCAAGATGCCGTGGGCCGGAATACGCGGAAACCAGACGTGCACCGGGTCCTACCAGTGGGATATCCGCTACAGCCAAGTCGGTAACACGGTCGAAGAGTTGATTCGGAGACTCCATTACGGGGTAGTACAAGGCAGGCATCGGTCGATCTAGCAGGCTCGCGACCAGCTGAATTAGCCCTGCCCAACACAAGCCATACAGACCCTGAGTGGCCTCCTCGGTCAAAGAGTCGTCGGCCGAAGGCTTTAAACCTGACAACCGTTCGGCTCTCTCGAGGATTTGCACGAAACGTTCCAGAGCCAAATCCCGGATACTCTCTAGAAGCGCCTCTTTATGAAGGTCGTTGACGGGGACGGAGCCCATCACTCGGGCCGCTTCCTTGGCGTCGGGGCTTTGTTCGGCGATCAGGAACAGTAAGGGTGAGGCAATGCGTGGGTGGATTGCGCCAGCGGAAAAATATTCCTGACCATCGGTGGTTATTGGCAGGATGCGGCCGAGGACTTGATATGCAGTTCCGGCCACAAAGGCCGCTGCCCGTCGCGCTGCACCATCAATTGTGTCGTCGACCTGCGCCTCGTAGACTGCCGCTATACGTGATAGGCGCTCCACTCTGGCGAGGTAGTTAGGCTCATCGGTAAGCTGAGCCGCGCGCAGACGCAGCCCTGCCAGTTCGGCATAGATGCTGGTAAGTTCCTGCGGCAGAAGCTGTGGGTCAACATCGAGAAGTGGTGGCGCAGACCGGATCAGCGCGGTAGTCTCAGCGTCAAACATCGAAATTCTCTATCTTTGCCCAGACTTCGCCGGCGAATGCAGCGAACCAGTCGCGAATATTGTCCAAGGGAAGGGTACTACCGCCTCGTGATTCGATGTCATCGGCTATCGTTTCGAAGCCTGTAAATAGAGCCGCCCGCTGGGCGGGCGTAAATCCGCTCGGCTGGACGGTCATCGACGCATGGAATGCAAGTGGCCGCTGCCGAATAAGCTGATCGTAGGCGGCCCCTCTTTCTGCCTGAGTAAGGCCGAGGCCGGCGAGCAAATTGATCGCCGTCTGGGCCAGCTGATTGTCGCGCTCACCGCTTAGATATTCTTTAAACGCGTTCAAGACGTCGCCAGCGAAAAGCTGACGCCAATTTGTCGTGCACTTGTATTCATACACAGTGGCGCGTGTTAGGGTGCGTGTGTCTCGATTTGTCGCGACCTTGACGCAGTCTGTGCCTTGATTCGTCGCCTTAAGATGGGGATCGGATATGGCCTCATCTTCCGTAGAAGAGATGCGGGCCGCAACCCAGCTGATGATCTCGAACAGCAAGCCATCTCGATGCCAGATTCGTTGATCGGTCTGTGGGTGAAGTTCTAGTCGCAGTTTCTCTTTGAGGGCAGCGGTTATGATCGGAGGCGTACCGACTGGGCGAACCCCATGAAGAATCTGTGCTGCATGGAGCGCACGGCCAATCAGGATCTGAGCACTAATCTCAGCCAGCGAGTCGAGATCATTAACATTCCAGACATCGCCACCACATTGCGGTGGTGAGGGAGCGGGCGTGAGCGTGAGCGTGAGCGGCACAGTAAATCTAATTCAAGGGAGCGGCAAGAGCTGACACATCCTAACTTACATCCAAATTGGTCTTGACACTTGCCTTGTTGGCGAATCTGTTGGTAGCGGCTATGTGTGAGATGGCGCTCTCCGCCTCTCTCTAGGCAATGCAGTGAACACTAGCCTAGGCATGCATGATCGCGCGAAAGATGGCTAGAATTTGAGCCCTTATGCAATTATATCTTCTGAGCCCGCCGAATCGTCGGCGGTTAGTGCAGCTCAAGCATCGAATCGACGCGATTGTCAGATGTGCTTCGGTGCACCAAGTAAGGGGTTATTCGCCAATGTCCACCCAATCGGCTTTGCAGAAGAGGCTACCAGTCATAGAGCTGTAATATGCGATCACGCTTTACACAATTATTGAGAGGTGCTGAGGCACTTGAAGAGTCACAGCCTAACAATTAGCTGAGACGCACCGCCGTTCTTGACGAACGTCGTTCGGCTAGCAGGCGGTGTCGGCTCGAGCTTGCTGTTGCTTAGCCGTGCAGATATCCTAGGCATATAGAAAAACCGTAAAAACACGGTCGAAGCAACGCTTGCCATCACCTGGCCGCTGCATCTCCAAGGCCAAACATGAACTGCTTGGAGGCGGCTCAGGTGAATGGCATTGTTAGATGGCTGCTTCTCTCAAGCTGCCACAACAAGAAATGACAGAAAACTATGGCTCTCCCAAACGCTACTTAGTGCTTGTGGGAGGGGGAGGAGGGCTTGCAGGCGGAGGGGGCTTCTTGCCTGTAGTTGGAGGGTTAAGCGGTCTAGCCTGAGACTGGTTTCCTTGGGGGGGGCGGCTGGATGGTGGCGGGGGGTTCGAACCTCTACGCATCTAGGGGCTCCTGGTTTGTATCTACGAATTCTACCCACTTGATGACGGAACTTGGGACCAACAGGCCATCGACATTTTCCAGGGTGATTTGCCCCCCATCTTGCAGGACCCAAGATGGCTCCTGAATGTAAAAATGGCCTTTATCATGTTGACTGGGCCACTCGCGAGGCCAACCATAAAGACGCCTGCCATCCTTGAAATGAAGTACAACATACGTAATCTTTCTTGAAAAGACCCCGACCCATTCTGAGGGGAATGAGTTTCTCGTAGTCAATCCAAGTTGTCTGAGCCATTTATGAGCGCTGTCGTTATTTGTGTATATTGCCAATAAAACGCCAGTGGCCACGGCCAAAAGGAGTTTGCATAGATTCTGGGACGTTGAGTCCCATGGTCTAAGCGCATAGACATGCTTGCCCAGGAATACCAAGACACCCTGTGCAACAGGGAGCATGACATGAATAAAGAATGTAAGAATTAGGGCTTCGATTACCCTTTCAAACTGGCCTGGTTTTGGGTTTGAGGTTAATCCGTAAAGAACCCACGCCGCCAGAAAGCCAGGCAACAAGTAGCTGAGTAAAGCAATTGTGTCTTTGGCTATCTCGGGCATTCAGTAATCAAATGCAAATCATGTCTCGTCTATCATGTTAGCATTTTCCAGCCGAACGTCCAACGCATCTAACGCTTCAGATCAGAAGCGGGCAGATGTTCTGAATCAATCAAAGCCATCTCTGCTCCCGCCTTCTGAATCTGAATGTTAGCCAGGCTTGCAAGGCCAAGATTGGACGCGCTCAGAATCCGGGGCGCTCTAGGAATCGGAGTCAGACGAGACACTGTCACCAGGTGGGCCCGTTTCCCACAGGATTAGGCGGGGCCTCATTTCCAGACCTGGCGCGCAGGCCAGATCTCCGGACATCAAGACTACATCCGATGCACCGGGATCTCGCTGCAACATGAGGTGACCTTCCTCGATACTCCGAACATGATGAACACGTGGCGGCGGCCCGAATACCCGTGGCGGCGGCGTGCCCGCAACTGGAGCTATTGACATCGCTCGACAACGCTCAACGAAATCGAGAATGAGGCGCACTTGAGCTTCGATAGGTTGAAAGTTGTACAGGCAGTCCCCGATAAACCGGTCTGACACGACGTATGTTTCGCCTGCGCAGTCGACAGAGATCGTGAGCGGCTCATTCACAACTAGTTTCGAGCCGCACTCGTTAGCAAACTCCTCGAAACGTTCTGCGTCCAGAATGACTGTCAACGAGATGTCGTCTTCGAGAAGTTGAAGCCGTGCAGCCGCACTGATAGACCATGCTAGCGGCGGTGGCATCAGTGGAGAATCGTCGTCAAGGTACCTAGTGTGAACTCCTACTACGGGTAGCTTAAATGACTTGATGTGCTCAATCAGCTCGTGTGGCAATTCCTTCTCGCCTAAGCTTACCCAGAGCACTTGCCCATTCCCAAGTCTCTGAACTACTCCCCCACCTCGTTCAACAGCGGTTTTGATAGCTGATTCAACGAGCGACCATTCTGGCTCAACTGCAATATTTGTTTCGATGCAGAGCCGCGAGAGAGATTCCCCAGGAAATTCAGCGGTACCGGTCTCAAGGTAGTCCGCTGTGCTTCGTAGCCGCGCGACTTGACGACCAACTCTTCCTAGCAGGATTGAGTTATCACGTGGAAGCCGACGCTTGCACTCTATGATGGTAGGTGCAGCATAATCGTCGCAGACAATAATGTCACCGAGCCTAAGATCTGTCGTCAAGTCAGTGGCAATTGCGACAATGCCAGTAGTGGCGATCTCGTCGACGATGGACAAGACACCTTCCAGCGCTTCCCGTTGTGCTGAGAGGTGCTGACTGAGGTGGGTGCCTTTTATTGGACAGCTCTGGCCCCTGACATCGTTAACTCCGGACGGGAGGAACAGGGTTCGGTTTCAGTGTAGACCTCATTGGGAGTTCTGCCTCCCAGAGAGCTGTGGGGTCTTACATGGCAGTACCTCCACAGGAAGCGGGCCAGTCTGATTTCGGCCTCCCAGCCGTCGCTGTAGGCACGCAGGTTGACCTCCTCATACTTGACCGTGCGCCAAAGCCTCTCGACCAGAATGTTGTCGTAGCAGCGCTTCCTTCCAGACCAGCTGATCTTGATCTCCTCTGCCTGCAGTCTCGCCACGAAGTCACCAGAGGTGAATTGACAGCCTTGGTCAGAGTGGAAGATCTCTGGCTTGCGCCCGCCTTCCAGCGCCATCTCCAGAGCCTCCAGAGCGAACTCCGTGTCAAGGCTGTTGGAGAGCTTCCAGCTGAGCACGTGCCTGGAGAAGAGATCCATGATCGCCACCAGGTAGAGGAAGCCTTTCTGAAGGGGGATGTAGGTGATGTCGGTGGCCCACACCTGATCCACCGCTGTGATCGTGCTGACATCCACCAAGCAGGGAAAGCGCTCGGATGGGGCACCAGGAACCGTGGTACGAGGTTTCTGGTAGATCGCCCGTAACCCCATGCGGCGCATGAGGTTTCGCACCCGGTCACGGCTGATCGGGATCCCATCTCTGGCCAGGTAGCCCACCATCCGGCGGCTGCCGCTGCAGGGGTCTTCCAGGTAATGGGCATCGATCCTGGCCATGATCCGCAGCGTCGATTCCCGTAGCGGTGTCGACTGGTAGTAGAGCGTGGACCTGGGCAGGCCCAGCAGCGCACATTGCCGGCTGACGCTGAGCTCGGGATGGTCGTGATCGACCAGCTTGCGCAGGTCACGGGCATCAGAGCAGCTGAGATTTTTTTTTGAGCCACTCCAGCTCCATCTGCAGCCGGCCGATCTGCTGGAACAGTTCCGCCTCCTTGGCCTGTCCCTCCTCCTTCTCCTTGGTTTTCTTGCCCCTGGTGAACAGATCGCTGGCGCCGTCGAGGAGCTGGCGCTTCCACTGGCTCACCTGGATCGGGTGGATGGCGTGGTCGGCGGCGATCTCCTGGATTGTCTTGCGGCCACTGATCGCCTCCATGGCGACCCTGGCCTTGAACTCGGGGCTGTGGGTGCGTCTCTTGCTCATTGGTGGGAGCCCCTTTCAGGGGCGGTACCCCGCCTCAGAGGTTAACGATGGGACCTGTCCAGAAAAACCAGTCCACCTCA
>JBCBSJ010000155.1:0-9853 GCA_039819245.1 Cyanobacteria bacterium J06638_20 | reverse complement strand
CACTGGAGCTCTCAGTACAGGACGAAAAATTAAACCCCTGCTAGAACCCTTAATTTTATGCATAAAATTAAGGGTTCTAGCAGGGGTTTAATTTTTCGTCCTGTACTGAGAGCTCCAGTGTATTGCAGCGTTTGCATGTCTCTGAGGAGGCGATCGCCCAGTTCTTCACTCAAAGTTGGAAAAAATGTCTCAGAGAATTCTCGGAAACAAAACGAGAATTTTTGAATCTAATAAGGCAGGCGCTCGTATTCGTTAGCGGCTCGCAGACACGCTTTATGGGTTTGTTCGTCATAAGGTCTTTCTTTCCCCACTTAATCGTCACTTCCTTGGTTAATGTTATGCATGTTTTTCGGAAACCCTCTACACTCGTCGCGAGGCTGAGCCAAGCAGGTCATACTCTACTCCAGATTGGTTTGGCGGCTAGCCTGTTGTTGAGTGCAGTGCCAATGACCGCCCTTGCGATTGAATTTATTCCTCCCAATCGCGGCATGCCCGGACGCCGCGAAGGGGGAGGCACCCGGGGATGCTGGGGTAATCTCAACAGCGTCCCCACGGATAGTCGTCTCACCGCGTTGGTACCTGCTGAGAACTTTGGCTATACCCTGGATACCTCGCCTTCATTTTTTGTTTACGTCCCTAGCTTCTTTGCTGAAAAGGCGGTTGCAGCCCAGTTTGAAATCGTGAGTGAGGCGGGCGATATCATCTATGAGACGACCTATCAGACTTCCCAACAAGCTGGCCTCATCCGCATCAACCTCCCTGATGATGCCAATTTTGCCGGACTAGAAGTCGGTACCGACTACAATTGGGCCTTCACCCTGGTGTGTGACCTAGAGGATCCCTCAGGCAACCTTGTGGTGGATAGCTGGATTCAACGCATCGAACCTGATGCGGCATTGGCCGAAGCACTGCAAACGGCTTCCGTCGAGCAGGTACCCGACATCTACGCTCAGGCCGGAATTTGGCACGATACCCTGACTAGCCTGGCCGACCTGCCCAATGCCAACCAACCAGCGGTGCTGGAGAACTGGCGCACCCTCCTGGACGGCGTTGGACTGACGGCGGTTTCCCAGGAACTCGTTCCCGATACAGTCAGCATTTTCCCTACTCCCGAAGCCTCCGAACCTTAATAGAAGGCTGAGGTCTCCGCCCCAGCGAAGTCAAACGGAGTCTCCCCCTTCCCTTCGTTGGAGGCACAAGGTTTCGTCTGTCTGCTGTCAGGCAATATTCGCTGGGGACATTACTCCAAACACTGAAGACCCTTTTCACCCTTCAGCTT
Source organism: Cyanobacteria bacterium J06638_20 (assembly GCA_039819245.1). Lineage (GTDB taxonomy): Bacteria > Cyanobacteriota > Cyanobacteriia > Elainellales > Elainellaceae > Vacuolonema. The sequence continues at coordinate 8,574 of JBCBSJ010000155.1, read as the reverse complement.
GTCATCAAAGCTGAAGGGCTCTTTGCAGCCCGCTTGCCGAGATACTGCTTCAATCAAGTAATCGGAAAAAGCTGTTGAGCCAAAGCAAATGCATAAGGCTGTGTCATCAACGAATAGGTGAATTTGCTTGGCTTGATCCAATATTTCAGTCGGATATCTGTCGTCGCGTCTTGTAACGGATGGTTAGGCGTTTGCCTGCATCAGCGGTATCTTGGAGGAAGGTGGAAGCTGTGCTTCCTTGGTATGTTTTGGCGATCGCCCCTACGTACTTTTCGCGATCGAGCGATTGAGAAATACACCGACATAGCTTTTCTGCCAAGCGCCTCCATTTCCCTGGAATCCGTGACCTCAGCAATATCCTTTAGATAAGGGAAGAGTAACTATGAAACGTCCTATGCTGCACACTCGTCGGGTGATATGGTCGCTTTCATTACTGGTATGTGCTGGCCTGGTCGGTATATCTACTTCGGTTCTGGCGCAGTATACGCCGCCGAATCGGGGGTTGCCGGGTCGCCGTGAGGGCGGTGGCACGCGGGGTGGCACAACCATCTGTGTAGTGGGCGATCGCTCCCTAGTGGCGTTAATCCCCGAAACGGTGTTTGGAACCACTGTCAAGGATGACCCAACCTTCTACTGGTATGTCCCAGAGGTCAATGCTGCGGGTCTGGAATTTCTACTGTTTGACGAGGCAGGCAATGAGGTGTTTACCCAGATGCTGCCGCCCACCAGCGAAGCCGGTATCGTTGGCATCAAAGTTCCATCGCTGGGTGAAGGGGAACAAGCGGCCTCACGACTCAATGTCAACGAAGACTATCAGTGGTTTTTCTCCATCGTGTGTGATGAGGGCGATCGCTCAGCCGATGTATTTACCGAGGGTTGGGTTCGCCGCATCCCCCTTGCTGCACCCTTAGCTGGACAGCTTGAAACGGCTCCTCCGTCTCAGCAAGCCGATGTCTTTGCCGATGCCGGGATTTGGTACGACGCGTTGGATACCAATGTCCAGGTGCGCTGCGAAGAACCAAACGACGTCTCCCTAACTGATCAATGGATGAATCTACTCGACTCGGTTGGTTTAGATTCTGTGGCGGATGCCTCTCTCTCCTCAGCCTGTACTGCGGACTAGGGCGATAGTTGTTTGATTCTTGACTGGCAGGCGTCCTAGGCGTTTTCCAAAAAGGATATACCCGCTGACTTCGGCTGCGCTCAGCCAGCCAGTTGTCGTGTATCCTGAGCGCAGTCGAAGGGCACAGGTTATACCAATTCTACGAAAACCAAAACCAGATTATTTTTTGAAAGCCGCGCACTGCGCGGCTTTCAAAAAATAATCTGTAGTGGGTTCTTAGCGAATTAGTATTAAAGGGGAAATTCTTTTCCGGAATTCTCCTTACTTAGTCGCGACCACATTCAAACTAATCAGCGTATCGAGCACCCGAATGGTACTGCAATCGTTGAACATATTGAACTCTGAAACCTGCTCCATGTCAGAGAAGCCCACTTCATTCAGGTACAGCGCCAGAATATCGGCATCAAAGCCAACCTTGTGGACATCGTATTGATTCGTTTGTCCCCCAAACATCACCCGCATCAAATAATGCTTGTCCATAGGCATGAGGTTGGGGTTGAGGAACAACCAGCAAAGGGTTCGCAAGTCCGGCACACTAATCAACAGTTGTCCGCCCGGTTTTAGCACCCGATGCCACTCTGTCAGCGTTCGCATCAGCTCGTCGTTGAGGGAATGGTAGAAGTGCTCTAGTACGTGGCTGGCATAAATAGCATCCACGGACTCATCGGCAAACTGGCTCAAATCCGCTGCATCGCCAATGAAGTCAACCTCTGGGCGCTCTTCGATGTCCATGATTTTCCACTCGGGATGCGTTTCCTTGCCACCGATATGGAGTCTGAGGGCTTCTGCGGTTTTCACGTCTGTGGTCATATGTCAGGTATGAGATGGAGTCGAAGGTGAATAGGGGTGGGCAAGCCGCGATTGGCTGGGATGCATTTCGAGCCTAGCTTAGTGGTTCCCTCTTTTAGCTCGTTGCTTTCTAACCCTTTGTATTTTTTTGCAGGTATTTTTTGCAGGCATTGTTTACGGGAATGGGCGAACGGGGACGGGCGATCGCCCACCCATCCACACGCCTGCCCCTTCACTCATCCACGCCGCTAAACCGCCGCCAACCGCTCTAACTTCTCCAACACGGGGTCAGTGGAGACAATATGCTTCTGCAGTCCCAATGCTTCGGGACTGAGGCCAAGCGCCAACGCCACCAACTGCGGCAAGTGCAGCACGGGCAAGCCAAGCTTCTGATCGATCACCGATTCCACTTCAGGCTGGCGGGAATCCAAATTGAGGTGGCAAAGCGGGCAAGGGGTCACTATGCAATCGGCTCCAGCGGCGATCGCCTCCTGGATATGCCCACCCGCCATGCGGAAGGACTGCTCTGTTGCATAGCTAGAAAGCGGCCAACCGCAGCATTGAGTGCGTCCGCGATACATTACCGGAGTGGCACCCACTGTGCGGAACACATTCTCCATCGATTGGGGATTGTAGGGGTCATCGTAGGGCAGATGGTCTTGCGCGCGGAGCAGGTAGCAACCGTAGAAGGCCGCACACTTCAGGCCGCTAAGTTTGCGCGTCACCTTTTGCGCCAGCGCTTCCAGCCCATAGTCCCCCACCAAAGCCCAGAGCAGGTGCTTCACCTCGGTGCTGCCCTGGTAGGGAGAGCAACCCTCTTTCTTTAGCAGACCATTGACCTGTTCCATATAGGCTGGATCGTCTTGCTGACAGGCTTTCAGCCGTTCATCCACATGTCCAATTACTCCTTGGCATGTGCTGCAGTGGGTCAGCAAGGGCAGTTGCAGTTCTTCCGCTAGGGCAATGTTGCGAGCATTGACTGTATCTTCCAGTAGTTGCGAATCTTCCTTGAAGGTGCCCGACCCGCAACAGGAGGCTTTTTTCAGTTCAATCAGCTCAATGCCCAATGCTTGGGCCAGTGCGGCAGTGGATAGATAGAGTTCTCGGCAGGCTCCCTGCGCGACACAGCCGGGATAGTAGGCATAGCGTAAGGTCATAATAGTGGGCGATCGCCCTCTCCTACAAAATGGCAAAATGGATCGACGGTTCACCTTTCAGTGTATCTGGTGTGCTTCTCCTCCATCGAGCAGATTAGCCTCATAAGGGGTTTCGCATCATAGAATAAGAAGCGTTGCAGCAAGTGAGTCGCCGTGAACCCACCCCTTTTGACAGCGTTTCAGGCCAAGATTTACGTTACCCTGCGTCCCTCGGTGCTGGATCCGGCGGGCACAGCGGTGCGATCTGGATTAGAGCATATGGGATACGACAATGTAGACCAGGTACGTATCGGCAAGTATGTGGAGCTAAGTCTATCGGCGGAAAGTGAAGCGGCGGCAGCGGAGCAGCTAGATAAGATGTGCGATCAGTTGCTTGCCAACCCAGTAATTGAGAATTACCGCTTCGAGATTAGCGCGACCCATTAACCCTATCCAAAGGAATGGCGGAGTCAAACGATGAAATTTGGCGTAATTGTGTTTCCAGGCTCGAATTGCGATCGCGATGTCGCAATGGTCACGCGAGATCTGCTGGGGCAACCGACCCGAATGGTATGGCACGAGGAACGGGATCTGTCTGACCTGGATGTGGTGATTGTGCCGGGTGGCTTCAGCTACGGGGATTACCTGCGCTGCGGGGCGATCGCCCGCTTTTCCCCCGCCATGCAAGCCACCCTCGACCATGCTCAGCGGGGGGGATTGGTGCTGGGTATTTGCAATGGGTTTCAGGTGCTCACCGAAGCCGGATTGCTGCCAGGGGCACTGGTGCGCAATCGGGATTTGAACTTTGTCTGCGATCGCCCCATCCTCCGCGTCGAACGCACCGACCTCCCCTGGACCCAAGGCTACAGTCGCAACGCCATCATCACGCTCCCCATCGCCCACGGCGAAGGCTGCTACTATGCCGATGCCGACATCCTCAAATCCCTAGAAGACCATCAGCAAGTCGTTTTTCGCTACTGCACCCCCGAAGGCGAACAGACTGATGCCGCCAACCCCAACGGCTCTCTGAACCACATCGCCGGGATTTGCAACCGCCAAGGCAATGTGCTGGGCATGATGCCCCACCCCGAACGGGCATCGGACGCCATGCTGGGCAATACCGATGGGCTGGCGCTGTTTGAAGGTTTGCTCAATGCCATCCAGGCTGTCGCGTAAGTCGCTCGCTTTGCCCCAGGGGTCGGGTGCCTAGCGACGGTCATTAGTCTTGGGAAAATCCACTAAAGGCACCCGACCCCTTTCCGCCACTCATCAGGCACCCGACCCCTTTCCCGCTTTGAGCGAAGGAGGAACCATGAGCCTTGAGACAGCCGTTGGATACATTGTCTGGCACGACCTCCTGACACGCGACGTTGCGATCGCACGGCGCTTCTACAGCAACCTCCTAGATTGGGAATATCAGATCGAGCACGCCACTAATTTTGTCTGGAAGCCAGGTGAAGCCGATTATCCGCTCATTTTCGCAAACGGCGAAGCCCATGGAGGTTTCATTGAACTGGAGCAAGATATTTCGCGCCATTGGGTTGCCTATGTGCAAGTCAACGATGTTGATGCGCTAACAGCAAAGGCTGTTAGCCTTGGAGCAAACATTATCCGGGAACCGTTTGATGCGCCAGGTGTTGGCCGGAGCTCCGTCATTCGGGATGGGCAAGGCGCAATTATTTGCCTCAACGTTCCAACCCACAACTTCCCCGCGCCCAAAGGGACGTTTCTTTGGGAGGAACTCATTACCAACGATGTTGAAACCGCCAAGCAGTTCTACAGCGAGCTGTTTGATTGGACGCCCCAAAATCTCAACACTAACCAGGGAACTAGCTACGTTGTGATGAAATGTGCTGACGGGGCGATCGCCACGGGCATCACAAACCAGACTTTTAATAACGTCGAATCGCCCATTTGGATTCCCTATCTTGCTACCAGCGATATTGATGCGACCCTTGCTAAAGTCGAGGCGATCGGTGGGAAGGTGCGTGCAGAAGCTAATATGCTAAACGGCGATCGCAAAGCTATCCTTGCCGATCCAACCGGAGCTATTTTTGGACTTCTCGCATCCAGTGAGTTTCACATTTGAATCGGCTTCGATGCCGGAGTGTACGCCTGAGGCGACCGCTAAACAAACACACTCGGGTCAACCTTGAAGAGTTTGCCCAATGCTTTGATCTGGGAAATTGAGAATTCGTAATCATCTGTTAGGGCAGCGGTGGCGATCGCCTCAGAGCCTAAAGCCGTAGATAACTCAGCGGTCGTTAATTCTTGCTGTTCCATTAGAAATTGCAACATAGAATGTGGTGACGAAGCTGTCCCAGGCTGATAAGCCTCAGTCTCGAATGTCTCAATTAAAAGTATTAGAAGGTCGTACAGTTCATTTTCTTCTGGACTGCGATCGGAACGGTGCATTAGAGCTTCAACAATCGCCAAAGCTCGCTCATTCTCCTCTTCCGTCCGAATGCGCCTAGGCTGATATTGCGATAGAAGCTCGCTGTATTTATTGGAATTAAAAGTAAGGGTCATTTTTCCATGCCTCCTTATCGTATTCCGCGTGAGTCAAAACATAGCTGACTGAGGTTGTAACTTAGCCCCAAAAACAATGCAGAGCCCTGTTTTGACCCAGGGGTCGGGTGCCTAGCGAGGGTCATTAGTCTTGGGAAAACCCACTAAAGGCACCCGACCCCTTTATCGCGAATGCCTCGAAAACTTCGTGTTCTAAAGCCTTGCCACTGTTATCACATCACGGTTCGCTGTAATAACCGAGAGTTTCGCCTGACACAATTTGTCTGCAAGCAGGCATTGCTTTACGCCATCAAAAAATGCCAGACCAAATATGGCTTCAAGCTCTATGCCCTGTGCATTATGTCAAACCATGTGCATTACTTGCTGGAGCCGAAAGTGCCGGAAGATCTCCCCAAACTCATGCACTGGCTGAACTGGTATACCGCGATGTGCTTCAACCGGATGTTGAATCGCACGGGGCATTTCTGGGAGAAGCGATATCACAGCACAGGATTTTCGAATAGTGATAAACGCCGAGCATTGAATACCCTACGCTATATCCATGCCAACCCAAAAGCAGCAGGAATGCAGCAGGGGTGGTTCCATGATTTCAGCAACTATGGTAGCTACGACCGCCTGACGACAGATGGTATTAGCCAATGGCATCCGGCATTTCTGGCGTTGGGTACAACGTTGGAATTTTGTGCGGAAGCATATCGCAAGTTTTGCCAAAAATATAAACCGCAGCCGAAGCCCGAACGGAAACATCATTGGGGCAGCAAGTTATTGGCAGGGTTCAAGCCGATTAAGAAATCTCAGCGGAAAAGTCCAGGGCAACTGAGTTTATGGCAAGACTGGGAAATGCCATTCGGCGAGATTCAAGAAATTTCTAAAAAATTTGTGCTGGCAAATTGTTTTGACCCAGCCAGAGCCATCGAGCAGTTTCCCGACAGCCCAGATCTTCGACTTCTTGAAGAAGTCGAAGATCTAAGCCCTACTAATAACCCAGACACCTCTTAACGCCAGGTACCAGGTAACGGTTTCTCGAAACACCTGATTTTCCGTGCGGAGTGGAACCCAAATAATTTTCTCACTCGGACTGAAGCGCTTATCTGCTACAGTTTACAAGTCGCTGCGCGAGAGAAGAGACTTCCCAAAGACTCCCCGCCGGTACCGTAAATCATCACTCCATCCTAATCCCTCCCAATCCACCCATCCCACAGGAAGTTCTCCGTCGGGAGAAAAATCAGGGTCGAAGTGTAGGTCGTCATGAATCAACCATGATTCATTCTTTCGCCATCCGACGCGATCGCCAAACCTTTTCCAATCGTCATTGTAGTCTGTTGGGCTGCCGCATTCTTGCCAAATCCGCTTCTGCACACTGAAGCCAAACTGACCGTTGCTGAAATGAACCCAGAGGCGATCGATCGTCTTTAAGTCTTTACAAGGAAACGTTTTCAATTCTTTTTCGCGAATCCAATCCCCCTCGCTTCGCCCTACAGCCTCCAACATGCGCAGATAGGTTTCATAATCTGCCTCTTTCCACTTGCCCTCTGCCAGCAAGTCTCGCAAGTGTGTGTAGTCAACTCCTTTCTCTGATTCCAGTAAGATTTCTTGCGTCTGCGCTGGAGGCGGAGCGGCGGTTGGCTGAGGTGGCGGCGGTTGTGGTTCTTTTTTCTTGGGTTTTAGCTTCGCTCGGATAGGAGCCGTATCTTCATCCCGTAGCTTCAGAATGTGCTGCAAATCCTTCAATTCTTTTGCAGTTTTCACCGAGAAGGGATATTCAAATTCAATGGTTTCCTGATATACCTCCTCAAACTCCTTCAGGTTCTCCTGGCGTTCCCGGAAAGGCTGCGTCACATCCTCAATGATGACAGCAGTGCGTTCTATGCTAATCCCCCATTCGGTTGCCTGTCGCTTGAGGACGCGTCGCCCCGGTGGACTGATTTGTCCGTCCTCCCGCACATATTGCGGTATCAGCTTGCGAAACCGCAACTCGTTATCGATTTGAGCTTTGGCAATAATAATCTCACGTCCATCCCGCGCTGCATAGATTTGCGGTGACATGGCAGCAGCGGCAGTTTTCAATCTGTCGCGGATGTAGTCGTGCAAATCCCCGGCGCGGATGAGTTCTCCCCCATCGGGCACAGCGGCTCCAGTTTGTAAGCCTTCAATCAGATAGCGGGTATAAACCGAAAGCTCCTCACCCTCTTGCTCCAGGGCATATTGCGTTGAGGTTGCTGCGGTCAGTACTGCTCGTCCCTCGCCACCTAGTTGCCGCTCCACATCCACCGTCTGGTCATTCATCGCCAGTACCCCATCTGGAAACGCGCCGCTAAAGCAACAGTCCAAAATTGCAACTTGACGACGAGATGAGCATTTCCGCATTTCTTCCCGCACAAAGATGGCATCCACTGCGGTGCCTCGATTCAAGGAGCCATTTTCAAACGTTTGGGTTTCCTGGGTGGTGAAGTAGAAGTCACCATGCTCATCCGTCACCCCATGCCCCGTGAAATAGAGCAGCACCAGATCTTGGTGTTCACAGCGCGAAAACATTTCCCCAATAGCTGAACGCATCTGACTCACGCTGGGATTGGGAAGATGACTAATATTGGCTGGGTCAAATCCGCCAATTTCCGGGTTTGCAAGAATATCGCGTAAGGCTGCAATCCCATTCAGCGGACAGTGCAGCGGCTTAAAGCCTGACGCACTATCCGCTACCCCAATCAGCAACGCAAACTTTTTACCCTCTGCCACTGATTCCCTCAAACCCCCGCTTACTCATCCGCCAACTCTTTTGCGGCGTCCTTTAGTTTCCTCAACGTCTCATCAAAATCCTCCGGACGAACTCCGTTCATGCTGATGCGACGGCTCCGACCTTTTCGATTTTCCACCTCAATTTCAAAACTCACAGGGGTTCCCGGCAAGCGTTGACGGATGGCGTTGACAATACCGCCGATGCTTCCTGGAATCACTTCCGTCTGCAAAACGGTCTGTAACGTACTGGGCAACCATTTT
>JBCBSJ010000154.1:0-10373 GCA_039819245.1 Cyanobacteria bacterium J06638_20 | reverse complement strand
TCAGAAAAGTCGTGAAGACTAAGGGGGCAATCAAGGTCCATCGACTTTTCTGCTAAGGAAAGCGTCCTTACAGGTGAACTGCCTGACCTTTGGGGGCTTATGAGGTCAGGCATTTTTCTCTTCAAATCACGATGAATAAAGTAGGTCTGAGCAAGGCAAGCAGCTGCGGCGATGGTTTGGCGTTAGGTCGAGTAAAGTAGAACGCCAGCATTCATTCAGCTACTGTGGGAGCCAGAGTGCGAGAGTTAGAGCATGGATGTTAGGGCGATCGCCCTCATCCGGTTCCCATAGCGCTGTTCATTTTTCCCTGCCGCTTGGGCATCCTGAAACTGCAATGCGGCCTCACTCCTTGCCAAAAAGCGGTGGCAGCTTGCAGATGGTTGGCGGCTTCAGAATTCGCCAGTCTCTACCACTGTAGAGATAGTGCCTGCTGTCCGATTCAAGACTGGCAAACTGAGGATATATCTGGGTCCTACCTGCACTTGTGCCCTTGGAGGAAGGTTGTTGATGATTGGACTGTTGAATGTCGGAATTGGGGCGCTGGCCTTTGTTCTTTTAATCCCAATCGTTGTGCTGGTGGTGGAATGTGTCGCAGCTCTATTCCCTGCTCCTAGTCGACGCAAGGTCACAACAACGGCGCCCTCCCTCGCCATTTTGATGCCAGCCCACAATGAGGCGCTGGTTATTGGCGAAACCCTGGCTACCCTCACACCGCAATTGGGCGAGGGCGATCGCCTCATGGTCATTGCAGACAACTGCGACGACGAAACTGCCGAGATTGCCCGCCAAGCCGGAGCAATGGTGATTGAGCGGTTTAATGCCGTAGAGCGCGGAAAAGGCTATGCGCTCGACTACGGGATGCAGCAACTGGCCAGCGATCCACCGGATGTGGTGGTGCTGGTCGATGCCGATTGTCACGTCGAAACGGGGGCGATCGCCAAGATTGTCGAGCTGGCTCATCGTACCCAGCGACCGACTCAAGCAATTTACTTAATGGAACTCCCAGCTCAGTTCAAACCCAGCAGCGCTATCTCAGCCCTAGCCTTCACGGTGAAAAATTTGGTGCGGCCTCGTGGATTGGATGCCCTCGGATTTCCCTGCTTACTAACAGGAACGGGGATGGCGTTTCCCTGGACACAATTGGTGGATGCACCCCTTGCCAGTGGCAACATTGTAGAAGACATGCAGCTAGGTTTGGATTTGGCGATCGCCAATCATCCTCCCGTACTCTGCCGCGAAGCACGGGTTACAGGCATTCTGCCGCAGCAAGATAGTGCCGCTCGTAGTCAGCGCACCCGTTGGGAGCATGGGCATATGCAAACCCTGCTAACCCAGGTGCCTCGCTTGCTGGGTGCTGGATTGCGACAGGGCCGTCTAGATTTGATTTCCCTAGGAATGGATTTGATTGTGCCGCCCCTGTCCTTGCTGGTAATGTTGTGGCTCGGGGGAATGGTCGTGTTGCTTGGTGCCACGCTAGTGGGCGCAACCGCAGGCGGAGCGATCGCCCTGGGGTTGGGAGGTGTTCTCATGACAGGGGCGATCGTCCTGGCATGGGCCGTTTTTGCCCGCAAAACCATTCCGGCCATGACCCTGCTCAGCATTCCCTTCTATCTGCTCTGGAAAATTCCCCTCTATGCCAGCTTCCTGGTCAAGCGCCAAACCCGCTGGATCCGCACGGAGCGGGATGCTGTGAAAGAGTAGCCGTAGCACGTTGACGGGACTTGGAGCGAATGTGCAGATAAACGCAAAAAAAATGGAACGCAGATGAACGCGGATTAACGCAGATAATTCCTTCTTTGTGCATTTGTGTTTTTTCCCCGAGATTTAGGCGCTTGTTAGGGAGGACACACTGGCCCGGAAGCCGGCTTGGTTGAGTGCCGTTACCACGCCCGTATAGTCTTGCACCCGGAATTGGCTGCCAAGCCGCACCAGTTCACGGCGATGTTCGTTAGTGATGATGGCAATGACGGGGGTTTTGCATCGGCTTTCGTCGCCTCGGTTTTTCATTAGTACGTTGCGGAATTCGTGCAAGTAGGTGATGTCTTCGGCAACCTGGGGTTCCAGTTCCACCATCACAAGTTGCACAGCATCAATGGGTTCGACGTCATCGACAATCATCTGTACGCGATCGTCGCGACGATCGACCTTGCCCCATACCATCAGCCGCGCATCTTCCGAGAGCATTTCTCCAATGCGCTGAAACGACTTTGGGAAAACCACGGCTTCCGATTGTCCGCTGAGATCTTCTAACTGCAGGATGGCCATGCGATCGCCCTTTTTCGTGGTCACAGGCTTGATGCTCGCAATCATGGCCACAGCGCTAACGGTCGTATTGTCGGGTTGATCCTCCAAATCTCCCAGGTTGATTGGAGCCAGCACCCGTGCCGCCTGATGCACCGACTTCAAGGGGTGGTCGGATACATAGAAGCCCAGCAAATCCTTCTCCAGCTTCAGCTTTTCTTGAGGCGGCAAATCCTCTACTGGGGGCGCTTTGGGTGCTGAATCAAACCCATTGCTGTCTGGGACATCAACGCCGCCCATCATATCGAACAGATTGCCCTGCCCGATTGCCCGATCCCGTGCTCGCGACTGCGCCCAATCCAGCACTAGCTCTAGGTCGTGGATCGATTGGTTGCGGTTCATTTCGAGGGCATCCATCGCCCCACACTGAATCAGCGCTTCCAAGGCTCGACGGTTGACAACACGGGGATCCACCCGGCTGCACAGATCTGCTAGGGAACTAAAAGGACCATCTTCATGGCGGGTTTGTAAAATAGCTTCGATCGCCCCCGTCCCCACATTTCGGACGGCTGACAACCCAAACAGAATGCTGCTGCGTAGAGGGGTGAAGTCGACTCCCGAACGGTTTATGTCAGGCGGTTCTACTTGAATCCCCATGCTCAAGCAAGTGCTGATGTATTTCTGCACCTTGTCCTGGTCGTCACTGTTGGCGGTGAGCAGAGCCGCCATATATTCCACGGGATAGTTGGCCTTCAAGTACGCCGTTTGATAGGTGACGTAGCCGTAGGCAGTGGAGTGGGATTTGTTGAAGCAGTTGGACGCGATCGCCCCATTTCCCAACATGAAATTGTGATCCTGAGCCAGCCCAATATCGAACACGGGCTGAACACCTAATCGCTTTCGCCGCACAATTTTTACCACACGCACCTCCACTCTTGCTTTTGGCGATCGCTCAATCGATGCACTTCATCTGCGGACTCTATTGATGCTGCTTGATAGAATAATCGGCATAAACTATGGCCTTGGCCAACGCCGCCTTAAATTCTGCAAGAACAGCAATGATAGAGCAAATTCTCAGCCATTCTAATGCAAAGTGCTATATCTAGTGTAGTTCACGCGAACTATTCTAACTGATTTTAGTTGGATTGTCCCAGGCACCCAGCAGCTATCGTGCAATGCAATTGAGTGATATCAGTTTTGTGAATCACGGCTGTCGGCTGGGCGGAGTCGAAGCCGATTTTCCTTGAGCGGAGTCGAGAGGAATGTCGATAGTGCTATCTCCAAGAATTGAGCCGCTGGCAACGCGTCTAGCTGATTTACCCGTATCTGTGAACCCAGGCCGTCAAGAGCGCCCGGGTCAAGGGATAACGATTCAGAGTTCCATCCCTATTGTGGGGTGATGAAATCCTCAGGAAATGCAGGGTCAAGGGGTTGAGGGATCGGTTCTTCTTCCCGCGGTGGCAGCGATCGCTCTTCTGTTTCGGACGGTGGTATAACCTCGGGGAAGGTCTCCAGCTTCTCCTTGTCTTCTTCCTCAGTAGGAACCGTGTTAAAGCTTTCAGTGTCTGACAAAGGGGCAGGGTCTATCGGTGTGCCGGGTATTCCATCAGAGAAATCGCCCTCATCTTGCCAGGTTGGTTCACTCAAATCGCTGGCAGGTGCGTCGGGGATGGAACGCGTTTCCTGGGTGGGGAACCCGCTTTCCTCCTCGTAAGGCAATGGCGTTTCGCCTGGAAGATAGTCAATTCCGTAGGGCTCGATCAGAAGGTCTTCTTCGCTGGTGCCATCTACGGTAGTCCGGGATCGTGCTACACCATTTCTGGAATCTTCAGGGCGGGTATAGGCGTCAAGCTCATCCTCGATGACCTCAGCTTCTGTTTGGCTCGGCCAGTTTTCCAGGGGCGGAAAATCTTGTTCTGTGTTGATCCTTGGGCCAACGACAGGAACAACATCGGCAAAGGAATTGCCTTGGCGGATTTGCCAACCTAGGTAAGCGCCGCCGCACCCCCCAACGATAGCTGTTAGTAGCAGCGAGACAGGGATCCAGAGCGATCGCTTCGAGCGCGTTCCCACCTGCTGTGTTGTAGAAGGCACACGACTATAGGATTTTGCTGCGGGCGTTGTGGTAGAGGCGTTGGCTACACTTCCGTTCGTGTGGCTTCCGACATCGCCAACGGCAACGGTGACATCCGCCATAGGAGAGGTCGGTGGCTGGGTGTGATAGGTGTCGGGGGAATAGGCAGAGTCTTTGGATGCCCCACTATGCGGCTCCGGTTCACCGATTGATGGAACAGGAGTTTCAAAAGCTGTAGGGCTAGTGGATATTGATTCAGCGGTTGGGGTCGCATCGGCGATCGCCTGCGGCTCACCCTCCAGAATCACCGCCAGATTTGGGATCCACTGATCCATCTCGGGCAATGCCTGCCCATTTTCCCAATCCAGCACGACAAAAGGTGCATTGCCTTCCACAAAGCAATCGATAACTCGAGCGGTGCTTTTCTGTTGCTGTGTCTGTTGACGCACCTGGCTCAGAAAATCGTGGCGCAACTGGTCAGCCTTGGGATGTTGGTGCAATGCTCGTCCCAGGGTCTGGATGACCACATGCTTATCTAAGTTGCGATGCAAGGCACGATAGCTCACTACCATGTCATCTTCTTGCAGGATCGCTTCAACCCAGTAGCGGTCTTGCTGAAGGAGAGAGCCGGGTGTCAAGAGCATAAAGACACAATCCACTTCGCCGAACAAATCTCAATCATCCTATCGCGTTTACCAAAATTCATGATTTATTTTGCTCATCTCTTAGTCGCAAATCCGGTTGTAAAACCCAAATATCGTCTGTAGCCGCTGCACTACAGCGGCTACAGACGATATTTGGGTTTTATGGTATGGCGCTAGGTGCTCAGGTAGGACTCAATCATTTTTTGAAAGCCGCGCTGCGCGGCTTTCAAAAAATGACTTGCCCTGATCTCAATGCATAAGTCCTATCTGATACTAGTCGGTGGGGAAATGGTTTTGGAGCAAGGCTCTGGCCTCTTCGGCGGTGGTGATTTGCCCATCCAGTGCTGCATTTCGCAGGGTTTCGAGAAGGGTTTTGAATTCTTTTCCTGGCTTGTAACCCATTTGTTTCAGATCGTTGCCGTCCAGAGGTGGACGCTGTTGCGACCAGTTCAACAGGTAGTACCAGACTTGGTGGCGCAGAGGGCGATCGCTCCGGCAGCCAACTAAAACCAGCGCCTCGGCATCATAGGCACTGAGGCAGTCCACAATCTGGCTGGGTCGATCGCAATTTGGTAGGATTTGGGCGATCGCTGCTTCTATGGTGTGCAACTGGCTGAGGCGATCGATGCTTTCAGCTGGAAGCTGCAACCCTGCTGCGACCCTGCCGCGCTCGTCTGGTTCCAGGGAGGCGATGAGTAGTTCCAAGAGTACCTGCCAATGTTGGAGGCTATCTGCCTTGTCGAAGCGCTTGAGGGTGCGATGGGCACGGCGCATTTGTGTCCACAAATCGAGCGTCATTTCCAGGTCAGGATGTAGGCATGCCAACGCTTTGAGCCGTGCCAGTACCTGTAAAGCTCGATGCCAATATGGAGCTTCTAGTACCAGTTTCAATTCCCGTCGGAGTCGGGTTTGTAGGGCGGGGGTATGCTCCATTTCTGCCTGGATGCGGGCATAGATGCCACTGGCGATCGCATGATGGATATAGCCTTCGGTCTGGGGTTCCAGCCGGAATCCCAGGCGCACCGCAAACCGCACGGCCCGATAGATGCGGGTTGGGTCTTCGATGAAACTGTTGGCATGGAGCACCCGAATCAACCCAGCGCGCAGATCCACAATGCCGCCAAAGTAATCCAGCAATTCTCCCTGGCGAGGGGTTGTCAGGCGTACGGCAAGGGCATTGATCGTAAAGTCACGGCGATACAGATCCTGACGGATGGAGCTAGCTTCGACTTCTGGATTTGCGGCGGGATAGGGATAGAACTCCGTGCGTGCCGTGGCAATATCCACCCAGAGCGAGCCTAAAGTTTCATCCTCGTGCCAGAGCAACGCTGCTGTTTGGAACCGCCCGTGAACCTGCAGTTTTGCATTGGGGAAAAAGTTTTGAATCGCCTTAGCCAGCTCAACCCCCGCCGCTTGGTCTGCCGTCTGGTGGAAGCCATCCACCACCAGATCGATGTCGTCAAACAGCATTTCTGCGGCAGGAGCTGAGTTTGGATAGCGATCGATAAGCAACAGGTCGCGCACGGAACCCCCCACGAGGTAGAGCTGCCAACCCCGTTGTTCGGCCAGTTGCGCTGTGGTCATCAGCATTTCCCACAGAGAAGGATCTAGGCGATCGCGCAATAAATCCCACATCACCGAGGGCATGGGGCATTCTCGCCGCCGCTCATGGATCGGTGAATCTGCCCCCGGCTCTTGCTCGGCCTTTTGTTGGTGCAGTTGGCGCAGCAAATCGGTGCGGGTCACGATACCCACCAAATTCCCCTGATCCAGTACGGGCAGACGACCAATGTCGTAGGTCACCATGAGGGACTCAATGTCTGGCAGAGGGGTTTCGGGGGTAATAGTTTTGAGGGTGGTGGTCATGTACCCTTTGACCGGGGCATGGTCAAACCCGTGGTGCAGGGCAATGTCGATGTCGCGTCGCGAGATGATGCCTTGCAAGGTACTAGCCTCATCCACAACTGACAGACCCGAATGGCCATAGCGTAGGAGGATGCGCTGGGCTTCTCCAATCATTGTTTCGGGGCGGATGGTACGGACGGGGGATGACATTAACTCGCGGGCAATGGGCGATCGCGGGATTTGTTGCCGAATTGCTTTAATCAAGTTCCCCAGAACTTCGCCGGGATTGATCGTTTTCATCGTCAGTGACGCGGCTCGGGGATGCCCACCTCCACCCAGCGGGTGGAACAGATCGTGCAAATTGAGATCAGGCGTGAGGCCACTACCGCGCGATCGCCCAATAATTGACACCCGCTCCTCGCCACTATCCAACCGCCCATAGCGGGATCCCAGCAAAAACACATCGCTTTCCGTCAGGCTGGCCACATAAGTAGCAAGGCTCGACAATCCGGGGATGTATTCCGATAGAGACAACATCACATAGGACAGGTTGAATCCTCGATAGGATTCGGTCTGCAAGTCTTCTAGGACAACGCTGAGCAATTCCTGCAAATGGGGTGATAGCCCTGGCTCCACATAGTCGGCGATCGCCCGAACATTCGCCCCTTGCTGCATCAACCAGGTAAGGGCTGCCGCATCGCGCACCGTCGTATGGTCGAAGGTGAGCGATCCCGTATCCACATGGATCCCTAAGGCCATAGCCGTTGCTTCCTCGGGTGTCAGGGCGATGGATTGGGGATGCTGCTGCAACTGTTCCACGATCAGCGTTGTTGTTGCCCCTACCGCTTCTACATACCGCTGGGTCGCTGCTATATCTCCGGTCGCTTCTAGGTGATGGTCATACAGGATGATTTGGCGTTCTTCGCCATCAATCGGAGGAAGGTTGAGCCATTCTGCTGCTTTGCCTAGGCGATCGCTCCATTGCGTATCTACAACATACAGGTCTCGAATTTGCTCGACCGTGACCGATCGCCGTTCGATGAGTGCATATTCATCTCGATGCAGCGCTAAAAAATCCTTGACGGCTGGATGCATACCGCCCGTCAACACAATTCGTGACCCTGGATGCAGCTGGCTCAGCCCCACAGCTGCACCCAAAGTGTCAAAGTCTGCTGTGGTATGACAAAGAATAAAATCCATCAATGAAATTGCTGGCCTTGGTGGCCGATGAAGGTTCAACGAGCCTTGTTTGGTCTATGCAAATCTGATCCGTGGGAATCAAGTGAAAACGGGCAGACCTGACTCCCCCTCAATCTTTTTGTTGGTTAATAAACCATTTCCGGAGAAGCCCACACCTGGCATATGCTCCCTGGCTTTACCGTGCCATAGGCTCGAAACTAGCGCAAAACTGGCTTGGGTGGAAGGACAGTTTTTTGATAGCTTACTAAATGGAATGGAAAGCTTGCAGGGTCAGCACCGCCTCGACTCTATCCTATTCGGTTTACTTGCTCTGTTGGGAGAACTTACATGCTTACGATCGCCTTTCAATTTTCACTCGCCGCTCTTGTTCTTCTGTCTTTCGTTATGGTGGTTGGGGTGCCCGTAGCCTATGCTAGCCCCCAAAACTGGGAAGCCTCCAAACGTCTGATTTTTCTGGGTTCGGGTGCCTGGTTTGTGCTCGTTGTCCTGGTGGGTGCCCTTAACTATCTCGTGGTCTAGTGGCCAAAGGGGTGGATCGAGCGGCTGACCCACCCCCAGTCTTTTAGGTCGCCTGTTTATTTTTTTACTCCTCCACATCGAGATGCTGCATGGCTGTTTTTGAAGGAACCTTTGCCCAGGTTGATGGGCTGCGCTTTGCCATTGTTGTTGGGCGCTTCAACGACCTGATTACGGGAAAACTCCTGGCTGGCTGCCAGGACTGCCTCAAGCGGCATGGCGTCGATCCGGATCCCAATGGGTCGATGGTCGACTATGTTTGGGTACCCGGTAGCTTTGAAATCCCTTTAGTGGCACGGCAGTTAGCACTAACCGGGCGGTACGACGCCATTATTTGCTTGGGAGCTGTCATCAAAGGCCAGACGCCGCACTTCGACTATGTGTCAGCAGAGGTGTCGAAAGGGGTGGCAGCTGCCGGATTCCAGACAGGTGTGCCGGTAGTATTTGGTGTGCTGACAACCGATACGATGCAGCAGGCGCTTGAGCGAGCTGGCATCAAGAGCAATCATGGGTGGGACTATGCAATGAGTGCGCTAGAGATGGCCAGTCTGATGCGACAGGTGCGATCGCTCTCCCCAGACAACACGGCGTCACCCCAAGTGATTACTGAAGCCTCCGCCACAGGAACGTTGCCCTCGTTGCGGGGGGCGATCGCATCCGATACGTCGGAGCTGACCTAGAACGCATCTGTAGGCATCCGTTGCCTCAGATGTGGGTGTCACGCAAACTTGTCTCAACTAGATCCTTGACAGGCGATCGCTTATCTGAGACATTGATAAATGCGCATTTCGCTTGATGCGGATGTTTAACACAAACGTCTAGCATATACTAAGCGCAAGTACGCGGGTATAGCTCAGTGGTAGAGCGTCACCTTGCCAAGGTGAATGTCGCGCGTTCGAATCGCGTTACCCGCTTTTTAGGTTTGGTTCTCACGGTTAAGTAAGCTGTATTTTTACAGCTTTATATAGCTTTGTAATCTCTAGATGAAACTGATATTCGAGGTCTTGGGTTCCGCGTAAGCGGTTGTTAAGATCGAGATGAGTTTGCCGATCTAGCTGTCTGGAAACTGCGGAATCACTTAAAAGTCTCTCCTATCAGCTGGAGTGGATCAGTTCGTGGAGGCCAGGCATGTTACCCATTACCCTTTGAATTTCCCCTGAATGAATAGGAGACTTTGAGCCTCACGCTCCATTCTGTACGATGAAAACTAGCGAAGCGCGAGGGGCCAGAGGTGCTGCTGACAAAGCTGACACGCTCTTTCGGTGGACTTTGTTCGGTTCCCCTCCCGAATCCTTGAGAGATCCACTACCATGAGATTTAGTTTGATGAGATCCAAGGCTTCCCCTTTGGGGGCAGCTTAATGAAGATTTTCAACTGCCCGTCTACTGTTCCAGGTTCACCGCATTTTGGTTGAAGTAGTGCTCCGTGCAAACGCAAAAGCCTCACAAGATCGATTTGAATGAGGAGTACCCCTGTCCCTGTCGTCGTCGGGGGGAACTGAAGCCGATCACGCTCACTGAAGCATTCGGCTGCAATCGTTGCCAGCAAATTTTTGTGGTGCAAGATAACGGACATGCCATCGAGCAACTATCGACCAACTACCCCTATAAGCGGGTTTGGCGATGGAATGGCTATCAGTGGAATGTTGTGAATCCATCCATTGGCAAGGGGTATGTTCCACTCACATTGCTAATTGTGTTTGGCTTGGTCTTTTTGCTTCTGGTAACAACTCTACAATCCCCTCTGATTTCCAACGTGACGTTTAGAGTGATTGCGGCTCTGGCGTTGTCACTTATGTTGGTGTTTATGTTGTGGCTTGCGTGTCGGCGTTAGTTGGGAGATATTTTGGAGCC
>JBCBSJ010000153.1:0-10391 GCA_039819245.1 Cyanobacteria bacterium J06638_20 | reverse complement strand
TCAACCTCCATTTTTTAGAGCGAGTAAGGCACTCTAAATGGGCAGGTTGAATAGAAACCGACTCAAGCAACTAAACCTTCGTTATTTGGATAGAGACATGGATCGCATTCTCATTACTGGAGCCGCTGGTTTTATTGGGCATCGCTTGTCAGAACTATTACTCAGCCAGGGTAAAACAGTTATCGGTATCGACAATCTCAATCCCTACTACAGTGTGCAGTTGAAGCGCGATCGCCTGGCTCAAATTCAGACCCATCCCAATTTCAAGTTTTTTGAGATGGATTTGAGCGATCGCCCCGCTATGGAGCAGCTTTTTGCTGACACGAAGCCTGAGGCTGTCATCAACCTGGCCGCTCAGGCCGGAGTGCGCTACTCCCTAGATAATCCCCACTCCTACGCGGATAGCAACTTAGTCGGTTTCCTACATATCCTCGAAGGCTGTCGTCACCACCAGGTCAAACACCTCATCTTTGCCTCTTCCAGTTCGGTCTACGGTAATAACCGCACGAAGCCCTTCTCGGTGCATCACAGCGTCGATCACCCCATCAGCCTCTACGCCGCGACCAAAAAAGCCAATGAGTTGATGGCCCATTCCTACAGCCACCTCTACGGGCTCCCAGTTACGGGGCTGCGCTTTTTCACGGTCTATGGCCCTTGGGGACGCCCCGATATGGCCACCTTCAAGTTCACCAAAGCCATTCTCGAAGGTCGCCCGATCGATGTCTATAACTACGGCGATATG
Source organism: Cyanobacteria bacterium J06638_20 (assembly GCA_039819245.1). Classification (GTDB taxonomy): domain Bacteria; phylum Cyanobacteriota; class Cyanobacteriia; order Elainellales; family Elainellaceae; genus Vacuolonema. The sequence goes on along the minus strand of JBCBSJ010000153.1, from coordinate 9,649 downwards.
CGGCGAGACTTTACCTACATCGATGACATCGTTGAAGGGGTCATCCGCCTGATCGATCACATTCCGCCGTCACAGGACATGCCCATGACGGATGAAGAGGCCGCGCAGGTAAAACTCTCTCCAGGCACCAGCTATGCCCCCTATCGCATTTACAACATTGGCAATAACCAGCCGGTGAAACTGCTGGAGTTTATCGAAGCGCTGGAAGACAGCCTCGGTGTGAAGGCTGAAAAGAACTTACTGCCCTTGCAACCAGGCGATGTTCTGGAAACCTACGCGGATATTGATGATTTGGTCAACGCGGTCGGGTTCCAGCCCAAAACCACAATTCAGGAAGGGCTAGCCAAATTTGCCGCCTGGTACTGCGACTACTACAATATCCCCCAACAAAAGACGGCCTAGCTGAGTTAATGCAAAGCGGGGCGATCGCAGTGCGATCGCCCCGCCCAGTCAAAAAATAATCGACATGGCAGAATCTAACCCAAACCTGACCTAACCAAAGATGCTGCCAAAGAATTCGATCGCCTCTTTCAAGGCGGCAATGAAGGTATCGATTTCTTCTTTGGTGTTGTAGAAGTAGAGGCTAACACGAGCGGTAGATTGAGCATTGATTGCCCGGTGCAGCGGTTGGGTGCAGTGGTGTCCGGCGCGGATGGCAATTCCGGATTGGTCGAGAATCGTCGACAAGTCGTGGGGATGCACTGTTCCTGTGGTGAACGAGGCCAGTGATGCCCGGTTGCTGGCATCCGCATTGGGCTGCGGGCCGTAGATCGTGATTTCAGGGATCTGGTTGAGTTTCTCAAACAGGTAGAGCGTCAAATCTTGCTCGTAGGCATGAATCGTCTCCATGCCGATGCCAGAGAGGTAGTCCACCGCAGCTCCAAGGGCGATCGCCTCACCAATGGCTGGGGTTCCCGCCTCAAACTTGTGGGGCACATCGGCATAGGTGGAATGGTCGAGGAATACATCCGCAATCATTTCACCACCGCCGAGGAACGGCGGCATCGAGCGGAGAAGATCTCGCTTGCCGTAGAGGAAACCAATGCCCGTCGGCGCACACATTTTGTGCCCGGAGCCCACCAACCAGTCGCAGCCAATGCCTTGCACATCTACAGGCATGTGGGGCAAGCTCTGGCAGGCATCGAGCAGCACCTTCGCATCATACTGGTGTGCCAAGGCTGTAATTTCGTTCACCGGATTGAGACATCCCAGCATGTTGGATACATGCACTACGGCGACGAGCTTCGTCTTATCCGATAGCAGCGATTTGTAGTGCTCCAGATCAAAGGATTGGTTGGCATCCAATTCCACAAACTTCAGCACTGCCCCGGTCTTCTGGGCAATCAGTTGCCAGGGAATTAGGTTGCTATGATGCTCCATCACCGTGAGGATGATTTCATCCCCCGGCTGCAGGTTATTCATGCCCCAGGCATAGGCCACCAAGTTGATGGCTTCGCTGGCGTTGCGGGTGTAGACAATCTCCTCACGATACCGGGCGTTAATAAACGCTGCTACCTTATCCCGTGCCCCCTCATAAGCATCCGTTGCCCGAGCACTCAGGGTATGAACACCACGATGCACGTTGGAGTTGTCGCGCTCATAGTAATGCTGCAATGCCTCCAGAACCACCTTGGGTTTCTGAGAGGTGGCGGCGTTGTCCAGATAGACCAGAGGCTTGCCATGAATCTCTTGCGCCAGGATGGGAAAGTCGGCGCGGATGCGGGAAGCAAGGGTGCGTTCTTGGGCGAGTGTCATGGTAGGAATATGGATGAGTGGATCGGTGAATGGAAGGGCTATGTCGTGAGCGTTCAGCCGAACGATGGATGGCGTTAGCGAGCGATGTGGAGTTGATTCAGTAGCCGTTGCTTGAGGGAAGGAACAGGCAGTTCATTAAGGATTTCGTAGGCGAAGGCATAGATCAGCAGCTTACGAGCGCTGTCTGCATCGATTCCTCGGCTTTGGAGGTAAAACACTTCGTCCGCTTCTAGTTGGCCGATGGTAGCTCCGTGGGTGCATTTCACGTTGTCGGCCACGATTTCCAACTGCGGCTTGGTATCAACCCGCGCTTTGGGCGACAGCAGTAGGTTGCGGTTCAACTGCCCAGCATCGGTCATCTGAGCCGCTTGAGGAACGAAGACTTTGCCATTGAAGACAGCGTGGGCGCGATCATCGACGATGGTTTTGTGGAGTTGGCGCGTCTGCGCATGGGGCTGGGTGAGGGCGATCGCACTGTGGGTATCGCTCGTTTGCTCACCCCGCAGATAGGCCAAGCTATTCAACACCGTCTCGGTTTGCTCGCCTGCTTGATGCACATGTAGGTTATGTCGCGACACCTGACTGCCATAATCCACCGTCAGGCCGACATACCGCGAGGTGCGTTCTTGGGAAACTGCCGTTTTGCCAATGTGAAAAGCGGTAGTGGCATCTCCCTGGATGCGGGTGTGTTTCACCTGAGCATTCTCCGCCAAGACGAATTCGGTCACCGCGTTAGTGAGGTGAGGCGTCGTCCCCAAGGAGACATACTCCTCAACCAGCGTCACAGCGCTGTTGGGTTCGGCCACCAGCAGACAACGGGGGTGGACGAATAAGGGGCGATCGCCCACTGTCACGAACAACAAGTGAATCGGCACATCGACAACCTGATTCTTGGGCACATGAATGACTACCGCATCCTGGAATCCGACGCTGTTGAGGGCGGTGAACCCGTCCTCAGCATCTGGTACCTGCCCAATCTTGGCGACCAGCGCCTCGGGTGCATCCGCCAGCGCACCCACGTACACCGCGTCAGCAATAGCCGTTCGATCAGAAAGGGCGGCGGAGAACTGACCATTCACAAATACGATGCGGCTGGTATTCGCTTCTGGCAGCGTGTAAACCTCCAAATCTGCCGCACTGAGGCTTGCCGTACCATCGGGTTGGCTCAACTTCACGTCTAGTAACGCCGACAGGTCAGTAAAGCGCCACTCTTCATCGCGGGTGGTAGGAAACGCTTGAGGTTGGGCTTGGGCGATCGCCACCTCCCGCAGTGCCTCCAAACCCTTCACAGGAGATACCGACGCCTGTGCCAGCTCCAGCAACGTTGTCCAATACGCCGCCCGCTGGCTTGCAGCCGTTACCTTCGTTGTTTCTTTTACGGGCGACACTTGAATCGTCATCTCACCGTCTCCTCTAAGTCCCTGTCCATTTTTCCAATTCCTTGCGATTGACTGACGCGTTACCGTTTGCGCTTAACGCATCCTACTTCTGCACTAGACCGCTACAGTTTCTTCGGCCAGGAGCCAATCGTAGCCGCGCTCTTCCAATTCCATGGCCAGCTCTTTGGTGCCCGTGCGTATGATGCGGCCATTGGCCATCACATGCACATAGTCCGGCACGATGTAGTTGAGCAAGCGCTGGTAGTGGGTAATCACCAGCATGGCGTTGTCAGCATTAGCCAGGGTGTTCACCCCTTCGGCCACCGTCTTCAATGCATCGATATCGAGACCCGAGTCGGTTTCATCGAGAATCGCTAGACGCGGTTCTAACAGAGCCATTTGCAGGATCTCGTTACGCTTTTTCTCCCCACCGGAGAAGCCTTCATTGACGCTACGGTTGAGGAAGGCCGAATCCATCTTCACGATGTCCAGCTTCTCGCGCACCAGCTCATCAAAATCAAAGGCATCCAGTTCCTCTTCGCCCGCTTGCTTGCGCTTTGCGTTGTAGGCTACCCGCAGGAAGTCGAGGTTGCTAACGCCGGGGATTTCCAACGGATATTGGAAGGCCAGAAAAATCCCATTGCGTGAGCGCTCCTCTGGTTCTAGCTCTAGCAAATCTTGCCCTAAATAGCTGACCGAGCCTCCAGTCACTTCATAGTCCGGATGCCCCGCCAGCACTTTGGAAAAGGTGCTCTTGCCAGAACCATTCAAGCCCATGATGGCGTGGATTTCGCCCGCTTTGACCTCCAGATTGACCCCCTTTAGGATGGTGTTCCCATCAACGGTGGCCGTCAGGTCTTTGGCCGACAAAATCACATCACTGTTCTCACGAATCACGTCTAAACTCCTGGGTTAGGGATTTGTACTGTCATTTATCAATTTCAAGGGCAGCAACAGTTGACGTCTGTCGCTGCAATTTTTTAAGAATTTGAAGAACGGCATGAAGCTCGTTGCCTGGATTGTGTAAAGCGAACTCACGGGAAACGGCGTATTGTGGAGCGCGATCGCCCATCAGCCTGACGAACGCAAATGTTTCACTAGAAGGGCGTTTACAGAAGCAGCGAACCTTCCGCAGGAGTAAAATCCATTGCTGGATTTGAGGCAGCTCTTTCATCGCAATATCGAAACATGTAGGCCGCTCAGCCCTCCATTTTGAGAAACAGTCTGGAGTGGCGACAGGCTGTAAACCAAGCGGCTGCCGCAGATCTCGCACTGTTACAGGACTCGTTAGGAGGGTCTGAACCATCAGCCGTTACCCAACGCTGCCTTCGAGCTTGAGAGCCAGGAGGCGATCGGCTTCTACCGCGAACTCCATCGGCAGTTGATTGAAGACATCCTTACAGAAGCCACTAATCATCATCGAGATGGCGTCTTCCGCGGAAATGCCCCGTTGCTGGAAGTAGAACAACTGGTCTTCCCCGATCTTGGAGGTCGAGGCTTCGTGTTCAACCCGTCCGGTGTTGTTTTGCACCTGGATATAAGGGAAGGTGTTTGCCCCAGCGGTGTCGCCAATCAGCATGGAGTCGCACTGGGAATAGTTGCGGGCGTTCACCGCATTAGGGCCTACTTTTACTAAGCCGCGATAGCTGTTTTGGGACTTTCCAGCGGAAATTCCCTTGGAAATAATGGTACTGCGGGTATTTTTGCCGATATGCACCATCTTGGTTCCGGTATCAGCCTGTTGCATATTGTTGGTCAGCGCCACGGAGTAAAACTCACCCACGGAGTTGTCGCCCACTAGAACACAGCTGGGATACTTCCAGGTAATCGCAGACCCAGTTTCAACCTGCGTCCAGGAGATTTTGGAATTAACTCCTTTGCACAAGCCCCGCTTGGTCACAAAGTTGTAGATACCGCCCTTTCCGTTTTCATCCCCGGCGTACCAGTTCTGAACGGTGGAGTATTTAATATCGGCATTGTCGAGCGCTACCAGTTCCACTACCGCAGCATGCAACTGGTTGGTGTCGAACATGGGCGCGGTGCAGCCTTCCAGATAGCTGACCGAACTGCCTTCCTCAGCCACAATCAGCGTCCGCTCAAACTGGCCTGAATCTCCGTTGTTGATGCGGAAGTAAGTCGATAACTCCATTGGGCACTTTGTGTTCTTGGGAATGTAGACGAAAGAACCGTCGGAGAACACTGCCGAGTTTAGTGCCGCAAAATAGTTGTCGCCCACCGGGACAACACTGCCCAAGTACTTTTGCACCAGCTCAGGGTAGTCGTGCAGTGCCTCGGAGATCGAGCAGAAAATGACGCCTTCTTCCGCTAGCTTCTCCCGGAACGTCGTAGCCACGGAAACGCTATCGAAGATGGCATCCACCGCCACGTTCGACAGCCGCTTTTGCTCCGACAGAGGAATGCCCAGCTTTTCAAAGGTTTCCAGCAATTCTGGATCAACGTCATCAAGACTCTCCAGCTTGTCCTTCTGTTTGGGTGCCGAGTAGTAAATGATGGACTGATAGTCGATGGGAGGATAGCCCACCGCTGCCCAGTCGGGTTCTTCCATCTTGAGCCACTGACGATAGGCCTTGAGGCGGAAGTCCAGCATGAACTCGGGCTCGTTCTTCTTGGCAGAGATGAGCCGAATCACATCTTCATTCAAGCCCGCTGGAATGACATCGGACTCAATATTCGTGACAAAGCCGTACTTGTATGGCTGATTAACTAGAGTCTTGACGGATGTAGTCATAGGTTCAGTGTTTGCTCTCAAAGGCTTTGGGAATCAAGGCTAGCGCGATCGCTAAAAATCCTTACAAACAAGGGGAGAAACCGTTACGCTCTGCAAACCCTACAGGGTGCTATTCGCTAGCTTAACGATTAACCCTGGTTGGTCACGGTGCGAATTTCTTCGAAGGTGATGTCTTGCTTTTCTCCAGCAAAATCATTTTCTTCGGTGAGGAATAGCATGCAATGGCATTCTTTGCGCTCTCGCATGGGAACACAGGGGCAATTCCAATAGGCCGCTGCCGCTTCGGCCTCCTTATCTTCGTAGTGACGGCAGGGGCAGAGGGGTGCGCCCAGCTCGTCCTTATGCTTAGCCAATCCTTCGATCACCACAGCTGTTACACCGGGATCAACGCAAAAATATGTGCCTGTCCGCTTGGCATACTGCTCAGAGAAGTGCCGCATAGCTTCCAGGCTTTTGTCTGTTGCTTGATTTGGATTGGTTTGTGTAGTCATTGGTTTATTACTCGGGATCGGGCGACAAATCGGTCATTCAAGAATCTATAATTAAAACAACTTGCTTGTTGCTTAACTCAATTGTAGGGTACTTTAGCAACAAGACCGTTGTCAAAGTGATAATTTGAGTTAAATTTTTCCGCCATCACTTCGGACGTTGCTCGCTTGAGCGTTCCCCAGGGATGACGATATGACAAGGATCTATTGGGCTCTATACAACGAGTGATTCGTTTATCTGCTTTTGTCGGCTTGAAGATACGCCTCTGGTAATAACTAATGACAGCGACCCAGCACCCTTCCACAAAGCAAGACATTCTGCATTATCTCGCGAAACGGGGACAGGCAAGCTCTCAGGAGGTTGCCGAGCATTTTGAGATCAGTCCCCAAGCAGTGCGCCGACACCTGAAGGATCTCACCGAAGAAGATCTAGTCGAGCATGAGGCGATGCAAACCGGGATGGGTCGTCCTAATTATGTCTATAAACTGAGCAAGAAAGGACGCGATCGCCTCCCTGACCAGTACGACGACTTTGCCCTGTCGCTCCTCGATACCCTGGCCGAAACCGTCGGCAAGGAGCAGATGAAAACAATCTTGAAAAAGCAGTGGCAGCGAAAGGCATTGGAATATCGCGATCGCCTTGGGACTGCTGCTCTAGAAGATCGGGTGGCTCACCTCGTAGATCTGCGCCGCGCTGAAGGCTATATGGCAGAGTGGCATCGGGTTGAACCAGAGGAACCCAACATGCTGATCACGCCCGCCTTCATCATCACGGAGTACAACTGCGCCATTTCTCAGATTGCTGAATCCTTTCCCAGTGTGTGTGGCCATGAACTCGAAATGTTTCAAATGGCGCTCCACGATTGCAAGGTCGAGCGCACCCATTGGCTGGCCAGTGGCGAACACCGCTGTGGATACTTGATTCAGTCCAATTCCTCCAATTCTTCCAATTGACTCTCCAATCTTGTCAGCAGATTTGCTAGAAATCCGGTGGGATGCAAGTTTGGAACGCGTGATCATCCATACTATAGCGATCGCCCATCTATAGAAGTCCCATCCATGCAGTAAAGTGTGGCCAGGGAGCGCTGATGCGAGAACCACTAATCGGAGAGTGAAGGGGATGGATGCCGAGTCCGCAACACCAGAATTTTTGACCCAGGAAGAGTGCCTGGAAATAGACAAGTCGATGCTGCCCGCCCGCGATCGCTTCTCTGCACGGGTGGCGGTTTATGCTATGCGATCGCTCAAGCAAGTGTCTGCGGAAGAAGGGATGGCGATCGACGACCTCAATGCCCAACAAATCGGCAACTGGATTAGCCGAGATCCAAACCTCACGGCGGAAAAGGGGTTTGATGGAAATTTCAAAGGCTTTTTCCTGCAACTGGTGATCGCGTCAATGCGTCCGCTACGAGCCATGTCTCAGGAATTTGACACGCCTATCGAATCACTAACCATTCCACAGGTGGTGGCATGGTTCAAAAAGGAAGCCGACCAGCGGATCGGTACTGCCGAGGAAGCGCCATAGGCCGTTTTCAATTAGACGGTGGCTCTGTGGTCGGCGGTTCACAACCCAGTAATCAGCTAACTGAATGATTTTCCTTATGGACTATCAGAAGCTAATCACGATTGAGCCTGGAAAGCGCAGTGGTAAGCCCTGCATTCGAGGTATGAGAATTACGGTCTACGACATTCTTGAGTATCTAGCGGGCGGTATGACAGAGAGCGAGATTCTGGAAGACTTCCCTGAATTGACACAGGAAGAAGATATTCGAGCATGTCTCGCCTTTGCAGCGGATCGGGAGAAAAAGTTGTTTGTTGCACTATCGTGAAACTGCTGTTAGACGAATTTGTTCGAGTGTCAAGACGCGGCGATTCGCTGATACGCTATTGAGGGCAAGCGTGTTGCTTGTGCTCCGTCTATTTGTCTAAAAGGCTATGCCCGACTCTGTTCTCGTCACTGTTCCTGGCACAACGTCCAACTTAGGGCCCGGATTTGACTGCCTGGGGGCAGCAATGACTCTCCACAATCGGTTCCGATTTACGCGGGCTGCGAAGACGGCTCCTGAGGTGACGATTGAGGTGACTGGGGCGGAAGCAAGCCGAGTGGTGTGCGATCGCTCCAACTTGGCCTATCAAGCCTTTACAAAGTTTTTTCAGCATGTCGATCAGCCGGTGCTGCCGCTACATCTGACGATCGAGTTAGAAGTGCCGCTGGCGCGGGGATTGGGTAGCTCGGCAACGGCGATCGTCGCCGGGTTGGTGGGAGCCAATGTGCTGGCGGGTTCACCGCTAAGCCAGGAACAGGTGATGGCGATCGCCATTGGTATGGAAGGCCACCCCGACAACGTAGTGCCTGCATTTTTGGGAGGATGCCGTCTGGCCGCAGCAGACCAAGGGAAATGGACGATTTGCGATGTCCCCTGCCACTCGGATGTGGCAATGGTGATGGGTATCCCTGATTTCGAGGTGTCTACCGCCGAAGCGCGACGGGTTTTGCCCTCGGAATACAGCCGTGCGGATGCGGTTTTCAATGTGGCGCACCTGGGGTTATTGCTGCGCGGCTTGGAAACGGGGAACCCAGAATGGTTGCGGATGGCGCTCAAAGACCGGATTCATCAGCCGTACCGCACGTCGTTGATGCATGGATTTGAGGCGGTGCAGCGGGAGGCGATCGCCGTTGGAGCCTATGGAGTTGTGGTTAGCGGTGCTGGGCCAACGTTGCTGGCGATCGCCCACCCCGACCAAACACAAAAAATTGCCCAGGTCATGGAAGCGACCTGGGACAAGTTGTCGATTCAATCCATTGTCAAAGTGTTGGGTATTGATCCCAAAGGGACCCAAGTCATGGTGGGTGCCTGACCGCGAGACTGATACGCTCAGGTCACCCAAAAGTCGAAATTGCCTCAGCTTTGTAGGGAAGCAGAGCCAAAGGTGGCGTTAAATTCGCGGCACCAGATGGCAGCAGACTGATAGTCTTCGAGGTTGATGTCAGCAGGAATCATATATTGCTGAGTTCCTGCGACGCCCTGCAGAGGCTCCAGGACGACATAGTCTTCTTCGTCGATAGGGAATGCAGGAGGCGTTGATTCGCCAATGACATCAGCGGAGCGGTGGAGAACCACGACCAGATCAGGCCCTGCATCGGTTTGGAAATCGTCACCAAATTCCAGGACACGCTCACCATCCTGTTCCACGATTTGGACGCTACCCTGGGTCGGATGTTCGCCATCCACAAACATGCCTGTCCGCAAAACAGCCGGTTCCGCTTGTGCTACCTC
>JBCBSJ010000152.1:0-10429 GCA_039819245.1 Cyanobacteria bacterium J06638_20 | reverse complement strand
GTTGAGACATCTTCCCGCGCTTTTTGGAGCAGGTCTTTGGCCTCGTCGGGTTTGCTGCGTAGCAGCATCTTGAAGCGGTTTTCGCTGTACATAGCATCTTCGAGCGATCGCTTCGGTGAGCGGCTATCCAGCATCAGCGGGTTTTGACCCTGCTCGGCCTTGCGGGGGTCGTAACGATAGAGCAACCACCGTCCCGATTCCACTGCCAGCTTCTGCTGATCCATGCCCTTGGCCATGTTGATGCCATGGGCGATGCAGTGGGAGTAGGCCATGATGAGGGAAGGCCCGTCATAGGACTCCGCTTCCAGGAAAGCCCGTAGAGTGTGCTCATCCCGGGCACCCATAGCCACGCTAGCCACATAGACATTGCCATAGGTCATCGCCATCAAACCCAGGTCTTTCTTAGGAGCGGGCTTACCGCCTGCAGCGAACTTGGCAACCGCTGCACGAGGCGTGGCCTTCGACATTTGCCCACCCGTGTTGGAGTAGACCTCAGTATCCATCACCAGGATGTTGACGTTGCGCCCACTCGCCATGACATGATCCAGACCGCCATAGCCAATGTCATAGGCCCAACCATCACCTCCGACGATCCAAACGCTCTTGCGTACCAGATAGTCGGCTAGGGATTTCAGGTTGGTCAACCAATTGCGGAGGCCGATCGGACTATCCCCATTGTTCTCCAGGTCAGCTAACCGTTGATCCAGAATCCCTTTTAGGCTGTCTACCCATCCTCGTTGCTCGGCGATATCAGCTTCACCGGTTTGGGTGTTGTTGAGCAGATTGGTTGCCAGGTCTTGGGGAATCTGGCTGCCTTCACTCTCCTCAAACGCCAGCCGTTGCAGCAGTTCAAACGCCTGGGCGCTGAGCTTGTCGGTGGAGACCCGGAAGCCCATGCCAAATTCCGCGTTGTCTTCAAACAAAGAGTTCGACCAAGCGGGGCCACGCCCGGCGGCGTTGTGAGTGTAGGGAGTCGTCGGCAAGTTGCCGCCGTAGATGGAGGAACACCCAGTGGCATTAGCAATCAACATGCGATCGCCAAACAACTGCGTCGCCAGCTTGATGTAGGGCGTTTCCCCGCATCCGGCGCAAGCACCCGAGAACTCAAACAGCGGCTCTTGCATTTGCTGGTGGGAGATCTTGTTTACGTTCAGGTCGCTGCGATTGGGGTTCGGCAGATTTAAGAAGAACTCCCAATTAGTGCGCTCTTGGTCGCGCAGGGGGATTTGCGGCTCCATGTTGAGTGCTTTCTTGCGGGGTTCGGCCTTGTTCTTCGCGGGACAGACTTCCACGCACAGCGCACAGCCCGTGCAATCCTCTGCCGCCACCTGAATCGTAAACTGCATGTCGGACCAGGCTTTATCCCGTGCGGCCTTGTGCTTGAAGCTGTCGGGCGCGTTGGTCAATTCGCCAGGTTCATATACCTTGGAACGAATGACCGCGTGGGGGCACATCATGACGCACTTGCCACATTGCACACATACATCCGGATCCCAGGTGGGAATTTCCTGTGCCACATTGCGCTTTTCATACTGAGCAGTGCCGCTGGGGTAGGTGCCATCGATCGGCAGGGCGCTCACCGGAACATCATCCCCTTTTCGTGCCATCAGTTGACTCAGCACATCCCGCACAAACGGAGGCGCGGTGTCGGGCACCCAGGTGTAGGGTGCGCCTTCCGCTGCTGGCGTTCCCACGGGCACATCAAACAGATTGCCCAAAGTGCTATCTACCGCTTTGATATTCATGGCCACGACATCGTCGCCCTTCTTGCCATAGGTCTTGCGAATGGCTTGCTTAATGGCGGCGATCGCATCTTCCCGAGGCAGCACACCCGACAGGGCAAAGAAGCAAGTCTGCATCACGGTGTTGATGCGGTTCCGCATCCCGGCTTCCTGCGCCACTTTATACGCATTGATAGCGTAGACCTTGAGCTGCTTGTCGATGATGACTTGCTGCAATGCTTGGGGCAGGCGCAACCAGGTTTCTTCCGGATTATCAAAGGGCGTGTTCAAGAGGACGGTTGCCCCCGGTTTCGCCGTATCGAGAAGAAGGTCGAACTTTTGTAGGAACTCCCACTGGTGGCAGGCCACAAAGTTGGCGCTGTCGATTAAGTAGGTCGAGCGAATTGGCTCGGGGCCAAAGCGCAAGTGCGAGACCGTCACCGATCCCGATTTCTTCGAATCGTAGACGAAGTAGCCCTGGGCATAGTTGTCCGTATCGCCGCCAATAATCTTGATGGAGTTCTTGTTGGCACCCACGGTACCGTCGGAACCCAAGCCGTAGAACATGGCACGAACCACCGTGTCGGGTTCGATGGTAAAGCTGGGATCCCAGGTGATTGATGTGTTGGTTACATCGTCATGGATGCCGACCGTGAAGTGATCTTTCGGCTCGGGCTGGCTGAGGTTATCGAATACCGCCTTCACCATAGCTGGCGTGAATTCTTTCGAAGAGAGGCCGTAGCGTCCACCGATGACGGTGGGTACCTCATCGCGTTGCAGGGTTTGGATGGCATGGATCACATCAAGATAGAGGGGTTCGCCCGCTGCGCCCGGTTCTTTGGTGCGATCGAGTACGGCGATCGCCTTCACGGTATCGGGCAGCGCATTGAGGAAGGTTTCTGTGGCAAAGGGGCGATACATCCGAATCTTCAGCACCCCAACTTTTTCACCCTGGGCGGTTAGGTAATCCACGGCTTCATGGGCAGTTTCACAGCCGGAACCCATCAGGATGATGACCTGTTCCGCATTAGGAGCACCGTGGTACTCGTAGGGTTGGTACCGCCGTCCGGTGAGGTCAGCAAACTCATCCATTGCCTGCTGCACCGCCGCGGCACAGTCATCGTAGTAGGGATTCACCGTTTCCCGTGCCTGGAAATAGACATCGGGGTTTTGGGCGGTGCCACGAATCATGGGGCGATCAGGGGTTAGGGCGCGTTGCCGATGCTGTAGCACCATCTCCAGGGGCACCAACTGCTCCAACGCCTCATCGGGAATCAGCGCAATCTTTTGCACTTCGTGGGAGGTGCGGAAGCCGTCGAAGAAATGCAGGAAGGGCACCCGCGATTGGAGGGTGGCGCGGGTGGCGATCGCGGCTAAGTCGTGGGCCTCTTGCACTGAGGCCGAGCAGAGCATGGCACACCCGGTCGCGCGGGTCGCCATGACATCACTGTGGTCACCAAAGATGGAAAGCGCCTGGGCGGCGATCGATCGCGCTGCCACATGCAGCACTGCCGCCGTCAGCTCCCCAGCGATTTTGTAAAGGTTCGGGATCATCAGCAACAATCCCTGGGAGGCGGTGAAGGTGGTGGTCAAACTTCCGGCTTGCAACGCACCATGCACGGTTCCCGCTGCCCCACCTTCACTTTGCATTTCAATGACCGACGGAACCGTTCCCCACAGGTTGGGCTGATCGGATGAAGCCCAAGCGTCTGCCCATTCGCCCATTGGGGAGGATGGCGTGATTGGATAGATCGCAACGACTTCACTTAACCGATAGGCAACGCGCGCGGCGGCTTCGTTCCCATCTAGGATGGCAAAAGTTGGGGATAGCATTGGTAACTCCTCCAAGGAAACTCGACGATAAACCGACGAATTCAACAGATATTGAGTAATTGAGTAACAGATGTATTAACAGCAACGGCAATAGTCAGAGCCCTATACTCAAACCATTTTGTTAATACTGTAGTTGTCAGAAATAACCTGAAAATCCTTAATTCCATACCCCCTTTATGACGGTAATGGGAGTTTGGCTTTTGTAGTGTTTGTCAGGACGTTTTGACAGAGATTTGAAGAGGATTGGCGGTTGGCAATAGATATGAGGCGCATATCTTTCCTGTTCTTAATATATCTCACCTTGAAAGGGGCGGTAAACCCATCTAGGTAACTTAATATTTATGAGAATGGGTGAGTTATCTTAATGTTTTTTTGGATATATTTTTTTAACAGTGTTAGCGATCGCACAACCCATCCTAAACCGAGTAGAATTAGTTCGCGACGATATGCAGAGTTCTTTACTATCAATGACTTTCGGTCATCTACACTACATTCGACTCTAGGTTTCTTAAAAGATTTCCCTACTTAGTCCAAGCTCAGTTAAATCTATTTTGTCGAGGTGTTTTATAGCGATTAGACATACCTCAGGAAATGGGATATGAAAAATAAGATATGAAGACGGAGGTAAGCAACGTCTTCACCCATCTTGGTTAAAATTCCCGTGCCATAAAGAGGGTTTATCTTTAGCTTGAAGGGATACTACTCGTGGATCTGCAAAAGCGTTCCCTCGAACGCTTAAGGAAATGGTAAATCTTGTTAAGAAAATATGTAAGTGGATCGCTGCATACTCAGGCAAGTTCCCAGCATCTCTTGTAAGTTCCGCTGTTATACCCAAAATATCAACAAGCTCAGTCAAGATTACGTGATTTTTGTGTGGATCCTGTTGATGAAATGCTGACTACAGCAAGCATTTCATTAGAAAGCGGTTCATCAAAACTCTAGATATTGGACGGATCGATAGTTGGACGTTCAGAGATTAGGGTTCGGCGTCGGTGCAGAGTTGGCGCAATCGTTCTAAAGCTAATGCTTTCCCTTTTGCCGTCATCGGAGACAGGGTTTCACCCATATCAAAGGCGATCGCCGGAATCGTGAGTTGATACGCCGTGGGGGTTGTGCCATAGAGCCATTGGGTCAAGGCGAGGAGCGCTGAGGGTGTTGCGGTATGGGTGGTGAAGGCGAGGTCTTTATCGGGGTGCAGGGATTCTAGAGTGATCTCAGGTGGAGGGGTTGTGGGGGCGATCGCCGCATCCACGAACACGACCTGTTGCGCTTGGGCAATGTCGGCGGCCAACTCTGGAGTAAGTTGATGGCAGGGCAGACTGTGAACCCCGGCAATGTGCCAATCCAGAACCGCCTCGGCGATCTGGTAGCCGACCCCATCATCCCCACGCAGGGTATTGCCATAGCCAATTACCAATGTCGCGATTGACATGGGATCGCTGGCCGTCTGGGGCGATGTGGGTTTTGGATGGGGATCGTGCGTGATCATGCCTTAGCAATACTCCGCCGTGACTTCTTTCTGCCCAACGCGCAGGACATCGATTAAGGCCTCAATCAAACTGCGACGAATCGAGATATTCTTTGGCAGCAATGGATTTTGGTAAAACTCGTTAATGCTTTGCCCCACTAAGAAGTGAATGGAATCGGCTTGCAAAATTTCCCGCGCCAGTAAATACGCACCGTTGTTGTCAAACGGCAACAGACCGATATCACAATTGCAGTTGCGAATATATTCTGTGGCCTTCGATAGGGTCAAAATGCCTTCCGTCACCAGATCCACACAGCTCAACATGCCGATGGGAGGGAGTTCTCGGCGCATGGTTGAGAGATCCATGTCAATGATTTCCCCCAGAAAACCGGCGACGATGTTGCCCGTCGTTCCACCACAAATCACTTTGCGGCCATCAAAACCGAGGAGGCGATCGGCATACATCTCATCTTTCTCGGCATCTAGAGGTGGGCCGGTAAACACCATCAAGGGATTGCGTTTGCGCACATACACCCCAACGAAGCTGGCATCATCCCCCGTCATCCCTTGATACAGAGTGTTGGTGTGGGTGATGACATCTTTGATAATGGTGCGAGCGGTATGGGATTTGTTGATTAAAACCTGCTCGATGTATTTGGCAATGTTGTCCCAACCCCAGCCAAAATTCATGGTCATGCCCATCCCTGCATAGAGCACGCCATCGCTAATCACGCCTAAAAAGTCGTCCCGCTCCAGGTAGCCATCGCCAATTTGGATCTTCCGCCCCAGGATTTCCTGGGTCTTCATCACCAGCGGAACGACTTTGCCATGGTGGCAGTAAAACGGTTGGGGATTGTCGAAGTTGATGACGCGGAAGTAATTGTCAGCCGGGTTGATTTGCAGGATCGTGAAGGTAGAGTAGGCAATCTTGCGAACCTGGCAGATGGGCAAGGTGTCAATGATCGTTTCCAGGACTTGCTCCAGGGGAACGGCCGCATTCAACATGGTGATGAGAATTTCGGTCGTCAGCGTGGCCAAGATATTCGCCTTGACCCCGCTGCCCAACCCATCGGACAGCACCACAATCACCTTGTCGTCGGTTTTGAGATATTTGATTTTATCGCCACACAGCTCTTCACCCCGCTTGTTTAAACTGCTGGCGGTAATATCCAAAAAATTGTCAGCCTGCATGACTTCGGTGAGGGACAGCTGGGGGGATGATGGCAGACTGACTGAGGTATCCATAGGCAAACCCTTTGGCGATGAGTGGGCAACGCAATTACGTGTTGTCATCTGTATTCAGCAACGCGAGAGATTCGATCCCCTCGGGTTGCAGCATTTGAATAATCTTCAGCAGGCTCACTTTCGTTTCAGCGGTGGTTTCGCCCAATAAGCCTGCAATTTCTTGCACCACTTTCATTTGGTGATGCACCACCTCATTCACTTGTTTGATGGTTTCGTGCCGCAGCTTTGCTAGTTCGCGCTTTTGCGTGAGCTGATGGCTAAAGTCTGTCATGATGCAAGCGATGATGCCTTCGTCCTCAATGGGGAAGATGACCTGATTGAGCAGCAGCCCCAATTCTGAATATTCCTTCAAGTGATGCCGAATGACCGTGCCCGTATCCCACGCCTGCTGAAAGGCGCTGACATCATCCAAGATCGTTGCGGCGGGTTGGGCGATCGCCGCATCGGGTTGGATGTGAAACATCTGGCAAAAGGCCGGATTCACCAGCTTGATGTAGAGATCGGCATCGACCACAATGAGACCATTGGGATCGTATTCCCACAGCAATTGCCAGAGGTGATCGGGGATATTGGTGCCGACGGTTTGGGTCAACATAATAGGAACCGTTCTGGAGGGTGTTTGGAGAAGACAACATCTGCCACACCCAGAGACACTCAGAAATGGGTCAAAGAGTCTTGGGAGGTGTTGATTTTCATCATAATCAACGGTTCAAACAAGTGCTTGGGTTAGGTTAGGGGCTGAGCCGCCGACAGGCTGGCTTGAATGGCAGGCAGAATGTTGGCTTCAAATTTAGCCTCAACATCTTGAGGACTAATATTCGTAAAACAAACGCCATGAAACTTCATGACAATGCCCTGGCTACAGGTTTCTAAGCAGAAGGAGCCTTTGAGTTCGATGTCGTCTTCCAGGCCATATTTTTTGATTAAGGCTTGCAGTTGCGGTAATACGTCGTAAACACCGAGTTGGTGACAGGCCGATCCCATGCAGAGAAATAGATTTTCTTTCGCCATTGGAAATGTTCTCGTTAGAGGTCACGAAGGAGTCGGAACAGAGGGAATCGGAATCGTCAACAGGTAGTCAGAAATAGGGACACAGAAACAGGGACAATCAGAAACAGGGATAGTCAGAACAGGCGGAGGAGGGGCGATCGCCCTCACCGTAGATGATAGGACAATGACGATGGGGCGATAGACCCGTGATACCGAAGAAAGCGTAAAGGGTTCGCGCGCATCACACGAACCCTCAACCGTCCCAACTTGCCCTAGTGGCGATACACCTCCCTAGCTAGGGTGCCATCGGGTTTCCTCAGTTGGATATGTAGGGGCATTTGCCCAATGGCGTGGGTAGAACAGGAGAGGCATGGGTCATAGCAACGGATGCCCGCTTCCACCCGATTCAAAAAGCCCTCGGGAATTTCTTCGCCGTGGATGTAATGCTGGGCAATCTGAGTCACGGTTTTGTTCATCGCCAGGTTGTTGTGCCCAGTGGCGATGATCAGATTGACTTTTTGAATCAACCCATCTTCATCCACCTGATAGTGGTGGAACAGGGTGCCACGGGGCGCTTCACTGACGCCAACACCCGTTAGGGAATTGACCCCCGCCTCTGCCCGGACACGGGTGGAGACGATGTCTGGGTCGTCCATCAAGATTTGAATCTTCTCAAGACAGGCCAGGATTTCGACCAGGCGAGCGTAATGGTAGAGGAAGGAGGAGGTTGGAACACCTCCCGCGTAATCGCGGAACTCCTGAAGTTCCTGATCGGCATCGGGGGTGCCAATGCGATCGCAGGTGTTGAGTCGTGCCAGGGGGCCGACGCGATAGATGCCATCGGGATAGCCCAGGGGCTTGTAGTAAGGAAACTTCAGGTAGGACCAATCTTCGACAGCCTCTCCGAGAAAGTCTTGATAGTCATCCTCGCTGAGGTGATCGGCGACGGTGTTTCCCTCGCTGTCGGTAAACCGCAGGAAGCCATCGTAATGCTCCCACTCGCCGTTCTTACCCACCAGGCTCATGAACAGGGAAGGAAATTCACCGAATACATTCACCTCTTCCTTCATTGGGCCGTTGATCAGCCCCTTGAAGATATCCAGTGCCTTGCGAACCGTGGCAAAGGATTCGGGTAGACGCTCCACAATCCAGGCGCGGCCTTCTTCGCTGAGTGGGGCTCGCACCCCACCCGGTACGGTCCAGGCGGCATGGATTTTGCGTCCGCCCAGAATTTCGATAATCTTCTGACCAAACTGGCGCAGGCGAATTCCCGCCCTAGCCAAGTCGGGGTCAGCGGCAATCAACCCGAAAACATTGCGCTTAGCTGGGTCGCTATCCCACCCCAAGAGAAAGTCGGGGCTGCTCAGATGGAAGAAGGAGAGGGCATGGGACTGGGTAATTTGTCCCAGGTTCATCAGCCGCCGCAACTTGTCTGCGGCCACGGGAATGTTAACTGCCAGGATTTTGTCGCCAGTTTTGGCGGAGCAAATTAAGTGGCTCACGGGGCAAATGCCACAGATGCGAGCCGTGATGCCCGCCATTTCGGTAAAGGGGCGGCCTTCGCAAAATTTCTCGAAGCCCCGATATTCCACAACATGGAACTGGGCTTTGTCTACATCTCCAGCATCGTTGAGAAAAACGGAGATTTTGGCATGACCCTCAATGCGCGTAATCGGATCAATAACAACAGTTTTGGGCATAGGTTCGGACCTCTTGGATTCAGGCGTCTCGTCCTCGGATAGAAGTAATGTCGCAGCGCCATGGGAGGTGCTGCGACCAGCGGGTCAGCCAAATTTGATCATCTCTCTGCCAACCATGGCAGGCGATTTGCCCTGCAACAGCGGCTCGAGGGTCGCGCGGATGCGATCGGCAGAGGGGGGACATCCCGGCATGAAGATATCGATGGGAACCACCTCATGGACGGGCAGCACCCGATCCAGCAGCTCGGGCACGATACCCGGCGCATGGGGGAAGTGGGGATTTTCATCGGCCAGTTCGAGGTAGCCCCGCTCTAGCACCGGCTTCGCGCCTTCCCGTAGTAGGTTGCGCATGGCCGGGACGTTGGCGGTCACCGCACAATCGCCAAAGGAGATGAGGGTTTGGGTGCGGCGGCGCACTTGGTAAATCAGTTCGAGGTTGTCTTCATTGGCGACGGCTCCCTCGACCAAGCAGACATCCACGCCTTCGGGATACTCTTTGAGGTCGCATCCAACAGGGCTATAGACCACCTCTACGAGGTCGGCTAGGTCAATTAAAAATTCGTCCATGTCTAAAAACGACATGTGGCAGCCCGAGCAGCCCGCTAGCCAAACCGTTGCAAACTTTATCTTGTCCATTCTTGCTTCTCCCGTGCGGTGGATAGGAAGGCAAACTTCTCGCGATCGCGCTGTTTCTCGCCCGTGGTCTCGCCTTTATGGAAGATGGCGCCAGTGGGGCAGGCATCGACACATTTGCCACAGGACGTGCAAGCGTCCACTTCACCCCAGGGCTGGTCGAGACCTGATACGACATAACAGGCCGCGCCCCGATTGCCCACATCCCAAACATGCGCCCCTTCCACTTCGGCGCAAACCCGGACACAGCGGGTGCAGAGGATGCAGCGGTTGTGGTCAATCCCAAACATGGGATGGGATAGATCCACCCCCCGCTCGGGGAAGCGATAGGTAAAGCGGGAATGATCCATACCTACGTCGATGGCGACATCCTGCAACTCACAGTTGCCATTGGCGACGCAGATGGAACAGACATGATTGCCTTCGGAAAAAATTAGCTCGACCGCCATCCGGCGATACTCTTGCAGCTTGGGGGTTTGTGTATGCACCACCATGCCTTCGGCCACTTCGGTGACACAAGCCGGAAGGAGTTTGTTAATGCCTTCGACCTCTACGATGCAGAGGCGACAGGCGCCAATCGATGAGATGCCCTCCATGTGGCAGAGCTTGGGAATCGACACCCCAGCTTCCTCTGCTGCTTCTAGGAGGGTAGCTCCCGCTTCGACCGCGACGTCTTTATCATCAATTTTGAGGGTTTTGACTGCCATGACATGTTCTCCCAGGATGCTTACAGGGTGGCTGCCTCAGGAGCAGATGCTGTTCCGTTTGAGGTGCCATTCGAGGTGCCGTTCAAATAGGCGGGTTGCACCAACAGCTCGTCATATTCTTCGCGGAAATAC
>JBCBSJ010000151.1:0-10511 GCA_039819245.1 Cyanobacteria bacterium J06638_20 | reverse complement strand
TGAACGTGAGCGGCAATTTGGGCTTCTTTGGCACTATCCATCGACAGACTCCTTCGGGCTGGTTGAATGAATCAACCTTAGCGCGTCTCTTTTCGACCGTTCACTGAGTACTTTTGCTCACTGCATAACTGAGATGCACTCGTTGTCGAATCGCTACAGTATTAAGCTTGTACAGCTCGTTCATGGACGGTGTTCTTACTGCATTCAATATTAGGAATGGCGATCGCCCTATTCCTTAGCGCTTGCTGAGGGATGGAAGCCGACCGACGAATCCGGTCATTAGCTTAAGGGCAAATACCTTTAGCGGAGGGAGCGATCGCAGCATCCACAATCCAAATCGGCGCAGCATAACAATCAGCCACCAGTTGTTGGAGAACATGCGGTCGAGGAAATCGGTGAAGCCGAGGATGGTGAGGTTCTCGAACTTGCGCCAGCGCTCGTAGCGTTTGAGAATGCGCAGGTTGCCGATGTCTTCGCCGCGTTGGTGGGCTTCTGAGAGGATCTGGGCCAAGGCAGCGGCATCACGAATGCCGAGGTTGAGTCCTTGTCCGGCGACGGGATGGCAGCGGTGAGCCGCATCGCCGACTAGGGCGAGGCGCGATCGCACATACTCCTGGCTCTGGAACAGTTGGACGGGAAAGACGAAGCGATCGCTCGTCAGTGCCAGCTTGCCCAGATAACCGCCGGTGAAATATTCCAGCTTTTTCAGAAACTCATCCTCATCAAGCGTTTGAAGGGCTTTGGCAGTGCTGTGGGGCGCAGTCCAAACGATGTGGTAGCGGTTCCCTGTTAAAGGCAACACGCCCATAGGACCATCGGGCCAGAAGCGCTCGAAGGCAATGTCGTTGCGGGGTGCCTCATGGGTAATCATGAAGGTGAGGCAGGACTGCCAGTATTTCCAGCCATTGGTTTCGATACCTGCGTTTTGCCGGGTTTGAGAATTGGCACCGTCGGCTCCAACAACGAGGCGCGATCGCACCTGATATGGCTGTCCCTCTACCGTTACATCTACAACAGCACCATCGGGTTGGTAGGTAATTTCGGCTACTTGTGCAGAGCAGAGTAAACGAACCGTCGAACATTCCTCGGCAATAAACTGCTGCAACGCCGACAGCATAATCGTATGCTCACCCACATAGCCAAGATAGGGCGTTCCCAAGTCCTTGGTTTCAAACTTGACAATACGAGGAGCATCGGCATCCGACAGGTAGATATGGCGATACTTGCCGATGTAGGGAAAGATTTGATCCCATACACCGATGCCTTCAAAGATTTGGCCGGAGAGAGGGGAAAGGGCATAGCCACGCTCTCGGGCGATCGCCCCTTGCAGAGAGCTGGCTTCGAGAATGATGATACGCAGGCCAGAATCCTTTAGCGCTGCGGCCAGTGTTGCACCAACGATGCCACCCCCAATAACAACCACATCGCAATCCAGGTCAGCGGTTTGAGTGGATGAATGGTGCGTATCAAAATGCAAATCTTGCATCATTGATGGGCAGGTAATAAAAGAGTTTTGAAAAAGTTTTTTACGTAGGGAGCGCTAACGAAAGCGTAACGCATCAATTGAATCGCTTGGTTGCTGAATCCCTTGCCTGTGTGCCGATGCAGGATGCGTGTAGAGAAGCATGCGCCTTGAGCATGAACTCGATGCGTTGCACTGCACTAACGCATCCCACATCTAGAACATTAAGCCTGGACGACTTCGTTGCTCTGGCTCGTCGCTGCTTGGGGCAGTTGGGTCGTCTTGCGGGCGCGGAACATACCGAAGCGGCAGAGTCCGGCTCCGAAAGCCAAGCGCATCAGAAGCATGGTGGGAACTTCCCGCAGGGACTTGATGAACCCAGAGAAACCAAACTTGACTAGTCCTTTGGGGCGAACAATGCCTTGCCAGATGGAATCCAGCCAGGACGGAAGGGTTTCCTTTGTCCAGTCGGCAGTTGCAACCTCGCCATCGACCAACCCAGTTTCAGCGATTTGCTCCGAAAATCCTTCGATGCTGGAGAAGGAAGGATGAGACCATTGGTCCAGCAACTGACGCATAACGGGCTTTTCCCAGGCATTGAGGGGCTTCTGGCGATCGTCGCGCTGGTTCCAATCGGCCACCACCAGGATGCCACCGGGCTTCAGAACACGCATCATCTCCTGGGCGTAGAGGGCTTTGTCGGCCATGTGGGGCCCCGCCTCAATCGACCACACCACATCAAAGCTATTGTCGGGGAACGACAGGGCCAGAGCATCGTCCACCTGAAACTTTGCATCTAAGGAATCGGGGGTGAGTTGACGCGCCCGGTTCACCTGCTGAGGGCTAATGGTAATGCCCGTAGTGGAAAATCCATAATCCCGTGCCAAGATGCGGCTGCTGCCACCAATCCCGCAACCGACATCCAATAGCGTTGTGCCAGGAGGTAGTGCGTCTAAACCGCCCCACCGTGCCATTTCATGCACAAAGTCTGCCTTTGCTTTGAGGAAATCCTTGGAGCGGGGTGGGGAGCCGTAGTGCCCCAAGTGGATGTGTTCGCCCCAGTAAAATTCCAAAATTCCATCCTGCGTCCACTGATCGTAGGAGTTGGCAACGGTATTGGAGGACTTGAATTTCCGCGGGGTTGCCAGGTATACGATGATGCCAACACCTGACAGCACAACCACAAGTCCGAGGGCGTAGTACACGAGCATCGAAGGGGATCCTTAATATTTTTTAACCTCTGCTCTAATGATTGTAGATCGAGTTCGCCGTCAGGGGAAGGTTGCGCGTTATCCCTGGTGCAGAGGGTTTTTAAGGATCGTTTTTGTGCAAGTCTCCTACACTACGAGCAAGGTTCAACGCCCCAATCTTCATGGCCGCGCCCGGGGCGGCAGAGGTATTGCTCTCCAGCCCAAATCACTTTCCATTGGTCGATGCCGTAGGGAGCTAACTCGACCCAATGCCGAATCCCTTGTACGGAATCGTCGGCCAGCCCACTTTGGGTGACCTGCACGATACGGCGATCGCCCTGGGATTCCAAAACTTCCGTGGTTACCTCTGGGTTTTCTGGTGCCTCGCCCAGCGCTTCCAGTGGAACAACTCCTATCATGGCTACCATCTCAGGATCATCCCCGAAAATGCGATTGTGAGGCCCATCCATGGGGTAGTTCCAGTTGTCCACTAGGGCGATTGGGAGATAGTCGGGGCTGCCCAGCAGATCATTTTGGGGATCGCTTCTTTCTCCTTGGGCTTGGGCTATCCACAACCGCACCACGGGATTAGGGTAGAGGGCTAATCCGCCTGCTTGAGCCAGCCAATCTACCCCCCAAAATTCGTAGGCCGAAGCGGGACCCTGACGGGGCACCAAGACATCTTGCAAAACCGTTCCATCCGGCAAGCGGATGATTTCACCCACCTGAAAGTCACCAGCGAGGGTCTGGTTGTCGGGAGCGATCGCCACCTCGATCAACGGATCGCTGATGCTGAACCCCGTTGCCAATTGGGTGATTTGTTGGGTCGCTTCCCAATCCCACACCTGAGCTTCTCCGCCCGCACCCTGGCTCACCAGGAGCGTTTCATCCGGGGAAAATTCGAGTTGCAAGATATCGCTGGTCTGCCCCGGTAACTCGGCGATCGCTTCCACTCCTGCATCAGTCAAACGCCACAGCCGAATCAGGCGGCTATCTTCGCCCGCTTCTCCGCCATAGGTATTCAAATCGGCGGTGGCCACTACACTCGCATCGGGGGCAACGGCCAGCGCTTCTACCGGGCGACCCGATTGCTCAGAACCATAGAATTCCTGTGTTTTTTGCAAGGTTTGCAGATCCCAAATCTGAACCCCCACATCACAAGCAGAAATCAATGTTGTCTGGTTGACGAACGCCACCGAGCGGCATCCTTCGTACTCACCCAACGTTGCAACCGTTTCCCCTGTTGTGGTGTCCCAAATCATCAAGGTTTCTGTTACACCGATGCCTTGGGAGTAAAACACCGTGGCAATGCGATCGCCATTGGGACTGAACGCCGCATCCACCGGAGGCAACCCAACCGGCTCTGCACCAAGCTCAACCGGATGCCCTGAGAAGAAGCGGAGCAACTGCCGAGAGGGAACATCCCACAACACCATTTCCTGGTCAGTAATCCCCAACAGATAGGCTCCATCAGAGCTAGCAATCAACTGCCGGACGGGGTGGCTATGCCCATCGAGAAACCCAGCCGCGGTAAACTCTGCCGTTATCCAACCGACTGCGTTCTCCTTCGAAATAGAAAGCACAACATCGTCATCATCGGATTGGGTCGTTTCCTCCACTTCCGGGGCAATGGGTACCGGAGTAGGAGATGGCTGTGAACCGATGTTTCTGGTACAACCTGCGGCCAATAATAGAAGGCTGGTACCAATGAGCGATCGCCCATACTGCACAAGGCATTGAGCAGAAAACCATACAGGAGTCTGAACCATGGTTTGTGACCTAATACTATCGGTGGGGTTTCATTTGGATGCTGATGATTGAAGCGATGGGAAAAGTTTAAACCTGAACCCGATGCACCCAAAAGAAACGCGACAACATCATCAAAGCTTCTTTCCCCCTTTGTCAACAAATCTGAGCGTGCAATTCCGGAGGTCTCAGCATCTTTATCAGTTGAGTTTGGGAAAGGGTGCCCAAATTAAATTAATTGAGGCGTTAGCCGATGATCAAAGAATTGACGTCATACAGAGTTATTCCCTTTGTGTTAGTGTGCTGGTGATGTCGGTTCTGGTGGGGAGCAGCCACCAGAGGTAACGGGGAAAGAGCAGTGAAAATCTGCCGCTGTCCCGCAGCTGTGAGTCAATTTTGGATTTTAGATTTCGGATTTTAGATGGGGTTGTGCTTACAATCACAAATCTAGAACTACCCATCCAAAATTGTGCAAGTCAGAATGCCCGCCGATGGCAACGTAACAGACAAATCCATCTGCGAGGTACGGATGATGGTTCACAATGTTAGGTTAGGCATTCAGCAGAATGTCTGTTTCCATAGTATTGTTTCGCGCCCAGTTCCCCTGTCCAGCGCTACGTTTCGGAGTCGGGGGATAGATCAATGACATCAGTTCCAGAGTTACGCTCCGAGACACCAGGGTTTGAAGCCGCATGGCGATCGCTTGCCCATAGTCGGTTTCTTCCGTTCACACTGTTGGCTCTCGGCACGGTGAGCAATGCCGTGTACGCGCACAGCCCGCTCGTGGCCTTTGCGGCCCTAAGTGGCGTGACCTTGAGCCGCCGTCGGGCGATCGCCATTCCACTGCTGATTTGGCTCGTGAACCAAATCATTGGCTTCGGGCTACGCGGCTATCCCCTGACAGCCACTGCCTTCACCTGGGGCGCATTGATGGGCATCGGCACCCTACTCGTCGCTGGGTTTGCCAGTTGGCGACCCCGTTTCAGTCAAGTTAGCTGGGCCGGACATTTCCTATGGATGGCGATCGCCCTCCTAGGCGGCTTCGTCCTTTACCAGGGACTCATTGCGATGGCCTATCCACTCCTAGCAGATGGCCACCGGATGGGCTGGGACGTGATCAGCAAACTGCTGCTGAAGCAACTCGTCTGGGGCGGCGCGATCGCCCTCGGACACTCCATTTTGCTGTGGCGATCGCTAACAAATCGTCGGACAATTCACTCCTCTTTTTAAGCCCTCTCTACCAAGGGATACCCATAGCAAAGCAAGATTAGCCATCAGTTGATGGGCACAAACTACCAATGGATACCGATAGGGCATAGATACAACTGCCCCAACATCCAACGCGTAACAAGGAAATAAGAAATCCCTTTAACCGGATGCCCCCCACCGATGCGAAGCGGCCTAATGCCTCTCATGCAAAGCCCCTTGCGGAAGGGGGTCTGGGGGAACGAGCTTCGTTCCCCCAGTCAGGGGGTTTGGGGGGCGACGCACCCCCAATCCAAATTCCGCTCATTAATCACAACCCCTCAAAGAAAAAACGATGCATAAAATCCCAGTTACCGTGGTCACAGGCTTCTTGGGAGCCGGAAAAACCACCCTCATTCGTCACCTCCTGCAAAACAACCAAGGTCGCCGAATTGCTGTATTAGTCAACGAATTTGGCGAAGTCGGCATTGATGGCGAACTCCTCAAATCTTGCCAAGTGTGCGACGAAGAAACCGATACCGCCACAACCAGCGCCAGCATCCTGGAACTAGCAAACGGCTGTTTGTGCTGCACCGTGCAAGAAGAATTCTTGCCCACTATGCAAGAACTCCTGAAGCGCAAGGATGACATTGACTGCATTTTGATTGAAACCAGTGGCTTGGCCTTACCCAAACCCCTCGTGCAAGCCTTTCGCTGGCCCGAGATCCGCACAGGTGCAACCGTGGACGGCGTGATCACCGTAGTGGATGGGGAAGCCTTGGCTCAAGGCCATCTGGTCGGCGATCTAGAGGCACTGGAACAGCAACGGCAGGCCGACGACAGCCTGGAGCATGAAACCCCCATTGAGGAATTGTTTGAAGACCAGCTCGCTTGCGCCGATCTGGTGCTGCTCACCAAGGGCGATCGCCTCGATTCCGATCGTCAACACCAGATTCACCAATGGCTCACAAAGGAACTACCCGAGGGCGTGCGGATTGTGCCTTGCCAGCAGGGACAGATTTCCCCAGAGGTTCTGCTGGGCTTCAACGCCGCCGTGGAGGATGACCTGGATAACCGCCCCAGCCATCATGACCATGAAGATGACCATGAGCATGATGACGACATCAACTCGGTGCATGTAGTAATAGATGAAGTAGTAGAGCCAAAACAGTTGTTGGAACGCTTGGAGGCGATCGCCCAAACCCATGAAATCTATCGCATTAAAGGATTTGCCGCTGTACCCAATAAGCCCATGCGGATGGTGGTACAAGGGGTCGGCAAACGCTTCGATACTTTCTTCGATCGTCCCTGGCAGGTGGATGAACCCCGCCGCACGCAACTGGTATTCATTGGCAAATCCTTGGATACAACCGCCCTGGCTACGGCTTTGCGGGAATAGAGTTCTGCATTAGATCAAGCGTCTGCAAAATCCAACCGAGGCAAAAACTAAGCCACGTGCGGAACAAGTTTTGCGCTGGACTGTCCTTGCCTTTATCTGCTCAATCCAAAAATTGTCCTAGTCCGTAACAGCAATAGACAAATATACGGTACGCTCTTACGGACTCTGGCGATCGCCTCCATCGACTGTATACTCCTTGATTGGCCAGCGGTGAGCGGGGTTGTCGTGCTGCAATGCTGCCAAACAGGTTTAGGTTTGGCTCATGCGATCGAGCCGACTGCACTGCTCAGTCGAGCATTCATTTAACCGTGTTAACTCCTCCTATGATTTTCAGTAAACCTCCAGGACTCCTTACTGTATGACCACTGGTTCGATTCCTTCTCCCCGTCGCCTCCGCTGGCATGTCTTCGTACCCACCATCGGTCTTCACTTGGGAGCCTTATTTGCGTTCTTGCCGAGTAACTTTAGTTGGAGCGCTGTCGGCGTTGCCGTTTTCCTGCATTGCGTCACAATTGGCCTTGGTATTTCCTTTGGCTTTCATCGCCTTGCCAGCCATCGCAGTCTGCGCGTTCCCAAATGGCTAGAATACTTTTTAATTTTCTGTGGAACCCTGGCGTCTCAGGGCGGAGTGCTAGGATGGGTTGGCTTTCACCGCCTGCACCATCGTCACACCGACCAACCCCAAGATCCCCACGACTCAACCCGAGGCTTCTGGTGGAGCCATATCAGTTGGCTAATGCATGACGTCCCCCGACTCAAGGACCTCGATCCCGTCATTCGCGATATTGCCAACGACCCCTTCTATCGGTTTTGCCACAAACACTACATTGCCCTACAACTGGCGCTGGCACTGATCCTCTACGCATTGGGTGGGATGCCCTTTGTCGTGTGGGGTATTTTTGTGCGATTGTTTGTCGGCTTCCATAGCACTAGCTTCGTTAATAGCTGCTGCCACATGATTGGCTACCGCAACCACGAGACCCCCGACCATTCCACCAACTGCTGGTGGGTGGCATTTCTCACCTTTGGCGAAGGTTGGCACAACAACCACCATGCCTATCAAGCATCAGCTCAAATGGGTACGCGCTGGTGGGAAGTGGATCTCACCTGGCACGTGATTCGATTGCTGCGATCGCTAGGTCTGGCCACCCACGTGCGCACCTTCAAAGCAGATAAGGTAACCAAAGTTGCCAAAGCCGACGCGTAACGTCGAACGGTTGGGACATGCGATGATGTCTCCGTCGCAATGTCCTGTAGGATGCCGTTATCGCCACGTAACGCATTAAATCCATTTGACAAGGGAAACCATCGCCATGACGACCCCCGAGACCCAAACCCCGGATGCTCCCATGACTGCTTCTACCGTTGCTTCTCAGGAGAATGGAGACACGCAGCCCAAGCTGACTGGGGATGCATTGCGCGATCGCATTCGCCAATTGCCCAGCAGCGA
Organism: Cyanobacteria bacterium J06638_20; assembly: GCA_039819245.1. Taxonomy (GTDB): domain Bacteria; phylum Cyanobacteriota; class Cyanobacteriia; order Elainellales; family Elainellaceae; genus Vacuolonema. The sequence goes on along the minus strand of JBCBSJ010000151.1, from coordinate 2,079 downwards.
ACGCTACCTCTTCCAGTTGTTCAGCCGTATCGAAAATGGCGACCTGACGGTCATCAACCCCGCTGGCGATGTTTTCCAATTTGGTACCCCCGGCACATCCGTACCGCTGTGTCTGCAAATCCATCACCCCGGCATCTACGATCGCATCTTTGCCTTCGGGACGCTGGGGTTCTGCGAAGCCTACATGGATGGTTGGTGGGATGAGAAAAACAACAATCTGGTGGAACTCATCGGCCTGTTCTATCGCACCAAGGTGTATTCTGCGGCGCGCGATCGCTTCACCCTAGGGCTATTTCTCAAGGTCATCACCCAACGGCTCAAAACCGTTCCCACCCGAATCCAGAACAGCTACAAAAATGTCCAGCATCACTACGATCTGGGCAATGATTTCTACCAACGCTTCCTTGACCCAACAATGACCTATTCCTGCGGTTACCAGTTGCAGGAAACGGATTCCCTGGAGCAAATGCAGCGCCAGAAGTATGAACTCATCTGCCGCAAACTGGCGCTCAAACCGGGCGAAACCCTCGTGGATATTGGCTGCGGTTGGGGCGGCATGCTGATTTACGCTGCCGAGAACTACGGTGTGTCGGGGACAGGCATCACCCTCAGCACCGAACAGGCCAAGCTAGCCGAGGAACGAATTGCTGAACGAGGCTTGAGCGATCGCATCCAAATTCGCATTTCTGACTATCGCGAGTTCACTGGCCAGTTCGACAAGTTCGTCAGCATCGGCATGTTTGAGCATGTGGGCAAAGGCAGCTTCGCCACCTTCATGGAAAAGGCCAAGGAACTGCTCAAACCCGATGGCGCAGGGATGTTGCACACCATCGTCACCCAAAGCAACGAACGCAACGGCGCTTGGGTCGATAAATATATCTTCCCCGGTGGCTATGCCCCCCAACTGCACGAACTTACTCAGGAACTCTGGGAAGTCAGGATGCCCATCGCCCATTGCGAAAACCTCAAACCCCACTACGCCGAAACCCTAAAGCGCTGGGCCGAAAACTTCAGCGCCAATTGGGACGAGATTCAGCAGTTGGGCGATATGTATGGCGATCGCTTCTACCGCATGTGGTACCTCTACCTGCAATCCTTTGAAGCCTCCTTCCGCTACGGCGGCCTGCATGTCTATCAACTGCTGTTCTACAAAGGCAAGCAGTGGAAGATGGATGTTCCCCTCCAAGTGTCTCTCAAGTAGCACCAGGGCAAGGGGCAACGGCTCATTTCCCGACAGTGGCCGTATCATGAAGCTGTGGGAACTCAGCTAACTGCCCCATGCCCAACGACACCCCACCAAATCCTGAAGCGATCGCAGAAGCTACCAACTTCCTGCGAGAAGTTTTGCAGCGAATCGACAGAACAGAAGGCAATCAGCAAAAGCTCTTTGAGTTCTTCAAAGCCAATCTGGAGCGGCTCGACGATGAAGCTCTGCTCTCAGCCATTCCCTTTATATTTGCCGAACTAACTGCTAAAGAATCTACTCAGCGAGCTGCTGGATTTTTGATACTCCTGAACTTGTTTAGGAGGATGTTTAAGAAATCTAGGCAGGATATTGCAGCAGATTTCAACAGCCTAGGCATTTATTTTAATGAGTTTCCTCTGGGGAATCGTGCTCTAAATCAAGAACTCAGCATAGCTGCTTACCAAGCCGCCTTGCAGGTCAGAACCCGCGAGGCCTTCCCCCAAAATTGGGCGATGACCCAAAACAACCTGGGCAATGCCTACAAAAATCGCATTCGAGGGGAGCGCGCCGACAATCTGGAACGGGCGATCGACGCTTACCAAGCCGCCTTGCAGGTCAGAACCCGCGAGGCCTTCCCCCAAGATTGGGCGATGACCCAAAACAACCTGGGCAATGCCTACGGCAATCGCATCCGGGGGGAGCGCGCCGACAATCTGGAACGGGCGATCGACGCCTACCAATCCGCCTTGCAGGTCTACACCCGCGAGGCCTTCCCCCAACAGTGGGCGATGACCCAAAACAATCTAGGCACTGCCTACAAAAATCGCATTCGAGGGGAGCGCGCCGACAATCTGGAACGGGCGATCGACGCCTACCAATCCGCCTTGCAGGTC
>JBCBSJ010000150.1:0-10544 GCA_039819245.1 Cyanobacteria bacterium J06638_20 | reverse complement strand
GACCTGAATCGGATTGAACCCTGTTGGGGATGGCTGAAAAGCCGTGTGCGCAAGCAACTACCAAAGTCTGAGACCTTGCGCCAAGCCATCGAGACTGTTCTTAAAGAAGCAGCGTCCTAACTAAAGAGACTATAGCTATATAATGTAGCGCTACGCGCTCAGGCAGAAACTCCTTAACCGCAATGCTTTCGGGGAACCGACAAACTGCGATCGCCCAAATTTCCACAGTTCGACTTGGAGGCCAATCAGATCTTTGCGGCGAGAATCCGTGAAGCCGATGCGGACTAAACCGCCACAGGTTCGAGTTGCATAGAGGGCTTGAGGCTGCCGAAGAAGTCGTAGTGATCGAGCGCTTCGAGGATACCCCAGGAATATTCCCCTTCAGCGAAGTAGACCTGGGGATAGCCATGTAGCTTTTCGACCTCAGGGCTATAGTTGCCAACGACCACCGCCATGGTGTTACCGCTTAGCATCGACTCATCATTGCCCGATGCTCCGGCCACCAGGAAGCGATCGATGGGCAGATTCCATTTCCAAGCGCAGTAGCGAATGGCATTGCCCTTGGAGGCGCGGATGGGGAGCAAATCCAGGTACATATTGTGGCTGTAGCTGGCATTCACATGCAGGCGTTTGCGGCGCAGTTGGCGCATGATTTCGTCAAAACTTGGAGCCTTCTCTTCATCAACGAAGTAAGAAATTTTGAACTTGCCCTGGGCTTCGGGGGGTTGCAGCTCAATGCCCGGTAGCTCCTGCATCGCGGCGCGGATAGCTCCGGCTTGCCAGCGATGGTGAATGTGGCGCTCCCAGTTGGGGTCGAGGACAACCTGGGGACCATAGTAGATTTCGCTGCCGTTGGAGGTGATCAGCGCATCGGGCATGGGGAAGCGCCATTCTTCCAGCATGGCCAGCGCACTCTGAAGCGATCGCCCTGTGGCAATGCCGATCCCCGTGCTTTGTCCCTGCTGGTTTAGCCGCGCGATCAGTTCATGCAAGGCATCGCGATCGCCCAGCAACGTATCATCGATTTCGCAAACCAGATAGCGATCGGCGGTCATTAGGCGGTTGGAGGCAGGCAGGTTCCATTCCTCTTGCAGGCGAGCAATGGGTGCCATCGGTAGATAGCTGAGGGACGACTGTACCCGACGCTTGGGCAACTGGTGAACTTGCTCTAGATAGCGATCGACATGGCTCGACCAGGAAAAGTGATGGCGCACATTATCCAACCCGTTTTGCGACCACTCTTGCCATTGATCATCCTCCGTCAGCGCCTTCCGTAGCGCCGCCTGAATATCGGAAATATCGAGGGGATCAATCAACTGCCCGTTGTGGCAAGCGGCCAGGATATCCCGTGGCCCCCCATCGGCAGTGGCGACAATGGGCGCACCACAGGCGGTGGCTTCAATCAGCGTTAAGCCAAACGGTTCCGTGAGGGCTGGATTAATGAACACGCCCCGGCTCTTTGCTACCAGGCGATAGAGATCGGGCACTTCGTCCGATTGATGGTGCTTGGGATAGGCGACCTTGCCATAGAGATCATAGCGATCAATCAGTTGCAAAAGCTCGTTCATGACCCGGCGGGGACCAGACTCCATCGTGCCAATGTTGTCCCGGTTACCCAGCACCAAGACTAAGTTAGCCAACTTTTGCAGTTCTGGATCTTCCCCATAGGCTTTAACCAGCGCACTGACGTTCTTTCGCACTGCTGGACGAGAAAGCGCCATGATGATGGGCTTTTCGGGGTCTTGCAGAAAGCGCTGTAGGTCATTGTAGATGGGGGGAAATTGCCAATCGTCTCCAGCCGGATAGAACTTTTCCAGGGTCACACCAGGAGGAATCACCACCATGCGATCGGGCTGGTATTGGTCATAAATGCCGTACTGATCCGTCACTTCCTGGCGAGTGCTAGCGATGATCAGTGAAGCACTAGCCAGGGTTTTTTCTTCGGCTTCAATCCGGGTGCTGATATGGAAGTGATCTTCGATGGTTTCGGGTTTTGTGCCTTGCTCTAGCAGGCGATCGCGCTTCACACGCCCCAGGGAATGCCCCGTATGCACCAGGGGAATGCCCAACCAGCCAGCGACCCGACATCCGACATAACCCGCATCAGCATAGTGGGAGTGAATCAAATCCGGTACTTGCCCTACCTGACGAACATGGCGAATCAACTCGTCGGCAAAACTATCGAGGTGGGGCCAAAGAACTTCCTTCCGGAGATAGCGGCGGGGACCACAGGCCAAACGGATGATTCGCGCTTTGTCGGATAGGGGTTCAATGGGCTGAGCGTAGTCGCGGCTAACCTTGGGATCGCTGACCATGCGCGTCACTAGGTCAACCCGGGCAACTTTTGGATTTTCGGCGAGGGCGCGTGCCAGTTCAACCACGTACTTAATTTGTCCACCCGTATCTGCGTCGCGACCCAGTTCCAGATTCTCGCCTCGGGTCAACCCGTGAACGCTAACAAGTAGGATATATAATCCCGTGGACTCTAACATGATGATTTACCTCCTCGACAGGCACATCTCTACCACTGCTGATGAACTTCACATCCTCCTGCATTAGGGAGCATGGCGACTGGGCGGGATGAGATACTAGTCGATTAGCTTCTCAGGCTTAATTATATAGATCCCGTTAAGTTTCGCAGGTTTTCTTATTAATTTGATGAATCTTTTCAAATAGCATACCAGGTAATGGTATGCCGACGAAAGCATCATCGGAGGGTCACCCTTGCCGATGTGGCTGTGTTTTGACCAACACAACACTTTCAAAGCCCTTACCTAATGCAGATATCTGACTCGAGAGTTTGATTACAGAAAGTAAGAAATATGAGAATTTTCGACTTCTCCTGAATTCAGCAAACCTAGTATTTGATATATCGCCATTGGGTTTACGTCAGTGTGTCAAGCGATATCTTTGAGTAATTTACAATTGCTATACGGCAAATTTTTGAGGTTGAGATGGTTCTAAGCCGCACTCGCTTGTGGACAGTTGATGAGTATTACCAGATGGCTAAGACTGGCCTTATCAAACCTGGTGAACAGGTGGAATTGTTGGAAGGACAAATCATGCAAATGACGCCTCAAGGCCCGCTTCACGCTGCAACGACGGACTATGCGGCTGACTTGCTCAGGGAATCTTTAGCGGACAAAGCGCTTGTAAGAGTCGAAAAACCTCTGCAAATTAGCGATCGCTCAGAACCTCAGCCCGATATTGCAGTCGTGCATGTTCACCCGTATCGCTATGCAGATGGTCATCCAAGCCCTGATCAGGTTTACTTGCTCATTGAAGTATCCGATTCTAGCCTTGATTACGATTGTGATACCAAAGCAAAACTGTATGCTCAAGCGGGGATCGATGACTATTGGGTGCTTGATGCTAAAAATCGACAGCTACATGTTTTTAGAGACCCTAATCAGGGAACCTATCAGCACTATTTTGCTATAGATGAAAACGCTTACATTTCACCGTTAGCCTTCTCGGATGTTCAGGTTGACGTTAAGGAGATGTTGCCACCTGTTGTGGAAAAAATATAGATTTTGCAGGGAACCCGTAGATAATTCAAACACTCAAGCCGTACATAAAACTTGCGCCATCCTAAGTGAATTCGTCAATTTTGTGGCCGTATCATAGCCACAAAATTGACAGAATATGTAGACCCGAACACTTAATGGTTTGCATGCAGATAATGCAGACTGAAGAGATTTTGTGAATCAGCCCATACTCGCTTAGGCTGGAATCCTGCCTGGATAGCCAGGTCTTGAAATTCCTCAATGCTGTACTTGTAGGAATACTCTGTGCGCAGGGTTTCTCCAGCCGCAAAGGGAATAGTTTGTCTGTCCAGGTGAACGGATTGTGCGGTCAGGCTGACAATGCTCATCTCGATCCGCCCGATGGGATTGTAGATGGCGCGGTAAGAGAATTTATCCCGATCGAAATCGGCTCCGAGTTCGCGGTTGATGCGAGTGAGTAGGTTTAGGGCAAAGTCCGCAGATATGCCTTTAGCATCATCATAAGCAGGTTCAAGGATGGTCTTATCTTTTTTCAAATCGACCCCAATCAGGAATTCTCCTTGGGGTTCTAGGATTTCGGCAGCGGTTTTGAGAAATTGCAAGGCTTCGGCAGGTTCCAGGTTACCGATTGTTGAGCCGGGGAAGAAGCCGATTTTCTGACGATCGCCCAACGCCGGATGATCCGGCAGGCGGAAGGGTTGGGTGTAGTCGGTGCAGACGGCGATCGCCTGCAAATCGGGATAGGCCGCTGCCAATTCGCAGCATGATTCATACAAATGCTGCTTGGAAATATCCAGGGCAACGTAGACGGCAGCGGGTGGCATGGCATCGAGCAGGGTGCGGATTTTCTGGCTGCTGCCGCTGCCAAACTCGATGAGGGCGCGATCGCCAATCAAATCGGCAATTTCCGTTGCATAGTCCTGCAAAATTCCCACCTCTGTGCGGGTGAGATAATACTCGTCCAACTCGCAGATGGCATCGAACAGTTCTGCACCCCGTTTGTCGTAAAGGTACTTGGCTGGAATGACCTTTTGGGGCAAGCTCAAGCCCTGCAAGACATCCGCCCGAAAGTCAGCCAGGGGGGGATGCAGGTCGTATAGCGGAACGATCGGGGTTGCGGATGTTGAAACGTGAGGCATGGTAATCAATCTCCCAAAAAAAGTTGAATGGGCACGGCATGAAAGTCCCTGTGAGTAATACGAGTCAGGGAACTGGGGGCATGTCGTTTGTTTGATATGGCGTTTGATCGCTGGTTTGAGCGGTATCGATAGTTGAGGCAGCCGGACGCAGTTTAGTGTGCTAGCCGGATGCCCGAAAATTGCCAGCGGGCAGAGGCAGGAAAGAAATTGCGATAGGTGGCGCGAATATGACCGGGAGGGGTGACACAGGATCCACCCCGCAGCACCATCTGGTTGCACATAAACTTGCCGTTGTACTCCCCGATCGCCCCACTGGCCGCCTTGAAACCGGGATATGGCAAATAGGCGCTCTGGGTCCATTCCCACACATCACCAAACAGTTGGTCGGGACGGCTAACATCAGTGGCAGGCGCAGGATGGAGATAGCCTTGCTCCAGCAAATTACCCGCTGGATTGACCGATTCTGCGGCCACTTCCCATTCTGCTTCCGTGGGCAGGCGCTTTTCGGCCCAGGTGGCGTAGGCATCCGCCTCGAAGTAGCTGACATGGCACACGGGTTCATCGAGGTTGAGCGATCGCATTCCACCCAAGGTCATCAGTTGCCAATCGCCATCGACCTTCTCCCAGTACAGCGGCGCAGTCCAACCCTCGGCCTGCACCATCGCCCAGCCTTCGGCCAACCAGTATTCGGGCTTCCCGTAGCCGCCCGCTTCGATGAACTCCAGGTATTCGCCATTGGTTACCAAGCGCGAGGCCAACCAAAAGTCCTGCAAATAGACGGGATGTTTCGGACTCTCGTTGTCGAAGGCAAAGTCTGTGCCCTCAAAGCCGATAATGTAGCGGTTTTCGGGATAATCGAGCCATGTTTCCTGTCGAGGCGTTGGTGCCGCGTCAAACCGGGGCAAATCCTCTCGATAGGCTGGACGGAGGGGATTGATCGCCAGGACATGTTTGATGTCGGTGAGCAAGAGTTCTTGGTGTTGTTGCTCGTGATGTAAGCCGAGGATGGTTCGTTCCTGCACATCGGGATGGTCGGCTTGGGCGGAGAGGAGCGATCGCATCGCATCATCAACATAGGCACGATAGCGGTAGACCTCTTCCACAGTCGGGCGCGATAGCAACCCCCTCTCTGGTCGTGGATGGCGCTGTCCAATGGCTTCGTAGTACGAGTTGAAGAGGTAGCCAAATTTGGGATGAAAGACCCTGTAGCCCTTCAGATAGGGAAGCAGCAGAAAGGTCTCAAAGAACCAGGTCACATGGGCCAGATGCCATTTTGTTGGGCTGACATCGGGCATACTTTGAATGCCGTAGTCTTCAATGGCCAACGGTGCAGCCAAAGCTTCACTCAATTGGCGGACTTGACCATATCGATCCACCAAAGACAGCGGATGGGTCAGTGGTTGAGACGAAATATTTAAGCGTGTCATAGAAACTTGAACCTATAGCAAAGCACCCGTCGGAGGCAGAAGCGCCTTATTTGCAAAAACGTCTGGCTTAGACGAGCGGTGAGCATTTGCAATGATGCCGATGGTGCCGATTCACTTGCCGAGTACGAAGAGTCGGCTTTGACAATCTGCACAAGATATCATCAGCCAGCGTTAATCGGTCGTGGTTATCCTCTCACACCACCATTGGTTTGTTGAGTGATCCCCATAACCATGCGAAAGCTCAGGCGTCGCTTCCTCTATGTTGAGTTGTGGCGGTTGAAACCGCTGTTATATTAGCAAAACCCGTCGTTGCAGGTTAAACCGCATCTCCAGTAGGGCTTTGCGGCGGTCAAATCTTTTGGCGGACGTAGGTGACAAGCTGTACCAACTGTTTTCGTAGGGCTTCGACTTCTTGCTGAAGCTTGACGTTCTGGATACGGAGCTGCTGCACATCAGCCTGGAGCGATCGCACCTCTTCCTGAACCCCAACGGAAACAGATTGCAGAGGCTGCACTTCCGCACGAATGACAGCTGCTGAGCGGCGAGGCTCGGTGGGTATTGCCTGCACGACGACCTTACCCTGACGGCGTTCTTTGGCTTTGACCGTGGCCGACTTAATGGCCCGGAATAGGTGGGATGGCTCGAAGGGTTTGCCTACAAACTCGAAATAGTCGAAGAGCTCGGGCACAATTTTTTCGACATCTTCCCGTCGTCCCGACATCATGACCACGGGAATGGCCTTCAGCTTAGGATCCGCCTGGATACGCTGCACCACTTCCCAGCCATTCATTCGCGGCATGAAGAAATCAAGCAGAACCAAGCTGGGATGCTCCCGACCAATGACATCTAACCCTTCGACCCCATCTCGCGCTTCGATCACCTCAAAGTTACCCTTGGGTAGGAAGTCGCGAACCTGCATCCGAATAGTTTTACTGTCGTCAACAATTAAAATCTTTTGACCCGCCATGGCGCGATCGCTCCGAAAGATCTGGCACTTAAGTCGAGAAACACCCTTTCATTACTAGAAAGTAACCGATTTGGCGATCGCCTTCTTAAAAAGATTCCCACAAAGTTCCGCAAATTCTCTCAAATTTGACAACTTTCTGGCTCGATTTCCTGTCGCTTTCTCTTCCGAAGACGGGAAGTGAAGTTGATAATGTAGTTTTAAGCGACAGTTTTGAGCGCTATTTATCCCGTTATTCGCCCTTCCGTTTCTTGCTCGTCCCGCCGTTTCTTTGAAAAACGACAAACCTGCCATGCAAAGTCTGTTTCTCGATCGTATCCATAATCCCAGCCGACCCGTGCTCGTCTTTGATGGCGGAATGGGAACCAATCTGCAAACCCAAGACCTCACCGCCGCAGATTTTGGGGGTGCCGAGTACGAAGGCTGCAACGAGTATTTGGTGGAAACCAAGCCCGAGGCGGTAGCCAATGTCCACAACGGATTTTTGGCGGCGGGAGCCGATGTGATCGAAACCGATACCTTTGGCGCGACCTCCATTGTGTTGGCGGAATACGATCTGGCCGATCAGGCATACGAGCTGAATGTGAAAGCAGCAAAATTGGCGAAGGAATGCACTGCTGCATTTTCCACTCCGGACAAGCCCCGCTTCGTAGCAGGTTCCATCGGCCCTACCACTAAACTACCGACCCTGGGGCATATCGACTTCGACACCATGAAGGCCTCCTTTGCAGAGCAAGCGGAAGGACTGTACGACGGCGGCGTAGATTTAATGCTGGTGGAAACCTGTCAGGATGTGCTGCAAATTAAGGCGGCATTGAATGGCATTGAGGAAGTTTTTGAGAAAAAGGGTGAACGGTTGCCGCTGATGGTATCGGTGACCATGGAAATTCAGGGCACGATGCTGGTGGGCTCGGATGTGGCCGCGATGCTGGCCATCCTGGAACCTTATCCCATCGATATTCTGGGGCTCAACTGTGCCACGGGGCCAGACCGCATGGCCGACCATATCCGCTACCTATCAGAACATTCCCCCTTCGTTATTTCCTGCATCCCGAATGCCGGAATCCCCGAGAACGTGGGCGGCCATGCCCACTACAAGCTGACGCCGATGGAGCTGCGGATGGCGTTGCACCATTTTGTGGAAGATCTGGGTGTGCAGGTGATTGGCGGTTGTTGTGGTACCCGCTTCGACCACATCGAGCAATTGGCAGATGTGGCGAGTCAGTTGCAGCCTAAATCGCGGGATACTCGCGTTCCCCGCTGGGAGCTAAATGGACAAGCTGACCCCGAGCAACCTCGCCCGCTGCTGCACTACGTTCCCTCTGCCGCCTCTATCTACGGGGCACAGCCCTATGACCAGGACAACTCTTTCCTGATTGTGGGCGAACGGCTGAATGCCAGTGGTTCCAAAAAAGTGCGGGAGCTGTTGAATGCTGAGGATTGGGATGGCTTGGTTGCGGTGGCGCGATCGCAGGTCAAAGAAGGTGCCCATGTCCTCGACGTTAACGTGGATTACGTGGGACGCGATGGCGAGCACGACATGAAGGAGCTGGTGTCGCGCCTGGTCACCAACGTCAACTTGCCCCTGATGCTCGACTCCACCGAATGGCAAAAGATGGAGGCGGGGCTGAAGGTGGCGGGTGGCAAGTGCATTCTCAACTCCACCAACTACGAAGATGGGGACGAGCGCTTTTTTAAGGTGCTGGAACTGGCAAAGCAGTACGGTGCTGGGATCGTTGTCGGCACCATCGACGAAGATGGTATGGCACGGACGGCAGAACGGAAATTTGCGATCGCCCAACGCGCCTACCGCGATGCGCTGGAATATGGCATCCCCGCCCATGAGCTGTTCTACGACCCGCTAGCGCTACCCATTTCCACCGGGATTGAGGAAGACCGGGAAAACGGCAAAGCCACCATTGACTCGATTCGGATGATTCGCGACAACCTCCCCGGCGTCCACATCCTGCTGGGGGTGTCGAACATTTCCTTTGGTCTGAACCCCGCCGCGCGAATTGTGCTGAACTCGATGTTCTTGCACGAAGCGATGGCCGTGGGGTTAGATGGGGCGATCGTCAGTGCCGCCAAGATTTTGCCCCTTGCCAAAATCGAGCCCGAGCACCAGGAAATCTGCCGCAAGCTGATCTACGACCAGCGCGAATTTGATGGCGATGTCTGCACCTACGACCCCCTCGGCGAAATCACTCGCCTGTTTGAAGGGGTCTCCACCAAGGACGCCCGCCAGAAGGATTCCATCGCTGACCTGCCCATTGAGGAGCGGCTGAAGCGCCACATCATCGATGGCGAACGCATTGGGCTAGAGGATGCCCTCAACATCGCCCTAGAGCAGTATCCGCCCCTCAGCATCATCAACACCTACCTTTTGGATGGCATGAAGGTCGTCGGTGAACTCTTCGGCTCGGGGCAGATGCAACTGCCCTTCGTGCTGCAATCCGCTGAAACCATGAAAGCCGCCGTGGCATTCCTAGAACCGTTCATGGACAAGGAAGACAGCCAAAGCGCCAAAGGCATTTTCCTGATTGCCACCGTTAAAGGGGATGTCCATGACATCGGCAAAAACCTGGTGGACATCATCCTCACCAATAACGGCTATAAGGTAATCAACCTGGGCATCAAGCAGCCCGTAGACAACATCATCGACGCCTACTACGAACACAACGCCGACTGCATCGCTATGAGCGGTCTGCTGGTGAAGTCCACCGCCTTCATGAAAGAAAACCTGGCGGTGTTCAATGAGCGGGGAATCACCGTTCCCGTCATCCTCGGCGGTGCCGCGCTGACACCCAAATTCGTCTACGAAGATTGCCAGAATACCTACAACGGGCGGGTGATCTACGGCAAGGATGCCTTCGCTGACTTGCACTTCATGGATAAGCTGATGCCCGCCAAAACCGCCGATAACTGGGACAACCTAAAGGGCTTTTTGGATGAGGAACCCAGCACCAACAGCAAGAGTGCAACGCCATCAACGGAAGTGGCTGATACGTCGGCGATCGCCGACGCCACGCCCGCTGTCCCAGTAGAAATCGACACTCGCCGCTCCGAAGCCGTAGCGCTGGATATCGATCGCCCAACCCCGCCCTTCTGGGGCACCAAAATTCTGGCAGGCGACGACATCCCCTGGGACGAAATCTTTTGGCACCTCGACCTGCAAGCCCTGATCGCTGGACAGTGGCAGTTCCGCAAACCCAAGGGTCAGAGCCGCGAAGAGTACGATGCCTTCTTGCAAGAGAAGGTCTATCCCATCCTGGAAGGCTGGAAGCAGCGCATCGTCGAAGAAAATCTGCTGCATCCCCAACTGATCTACGGCTATTTCCCCGCCCTGGCCGAAGGCAACAGCCTACACCTGTACGACCCCAGCGCCACCTTTGACGCCAGCAACCTGCCCGACCCAGCAGCCACCTTCGAATTTCCCCGGCAAAAATCCCTGCGCCGCCTCTGCATCGCCGACTTCCTCGCCGAGAAGGACGGAGCCACCCGCTTCGAT
>JBCBSJ010000149.1:0-10566 GCA_039819245.1 Cyanobacteria bacterium J06638_20 | reverse complement strand
TTTTGACTACCTCCAAAGAGGCTATCGTTGCCAGTATCGCCATTAAGGGTGTCACTGCCAGCATTGCCATAAATGGCATCGTCTCCGGCATCGCCATTGACGGTGTCGTTGCCATTGAGCCCGCCTAAGGTATCGTTGCCATCGCCACCATTGACAATGTCATTGCCGTTACCGCCAACGATGAGATCATCGCCTGCATCGCCAAAAAGTTGGTCATTGTTGTTGCCACCGTCGATAGTATCGTCACCATCGCCACCCGTAATGAAATCGTCGCCATCTAAGCCATTGAGGGTATCGTTACCCTCAATGCCAGTAATCAAATCAGAACTAGAGCTTCCGTTGATTACATCGTCGCCGGGAGTGCCAGGGAAGGTGTTGGTTACAACGACTGGAGTAATCGTAATGGGAATCGTCGCTGTGCCAGTCTGACCCGTACCATCTGACACTTCAATATCGAGTGTGAATTGGGATGAGAGCACTGGATCGATAGCAGTTTCATCCGCAATCTCCAGAATGTTGGTGCCCGTCTCAAATTCGATGATGCCATCACCCGTGCCACCGACGACCTCAAAGGTCAAAGGCGAATCACCATCACCATCAGTTGCAGTTACAGTCCCGACATCCAAGCCATTTACTAAGGGAACACCCGCTGTTGGAAAGATAATGCTGGTCGTGCTAATAACCGGAGCTTCTGGCACATCGTTAATAGTGACATCAACAGTTGCTAGGTCAAACAGCCCACCATCTCCGACTTGGACGGTTAATGAATAACTACTCAATGTCTCGGCGTCTAAAGCAGCCGCAATTGTAATTTCGCCAGTGGTTTCGTTGATCGCAAAAGCATCGTCCGTGTTGCCACCTGTGATGCTGTAGGTGAGGGTATCACCATCAAAATCGTCAGCAAAGACTTGACCAACGGCCCCTCCGACTGAAACGGTCTCAGCTATTGGGCCGAAGGTGTAGGTATCAGTCGGCGTATTGCCTGTAGCATCCGTTGTAAATTCAGGAGCCACGTTGATGTCGGTCACGTTGATCGTGACCTCAGCATCCGTTGTGAGCGTGCCGTCACTGACTTCAACAGTGAGGAAGTAAACAGAGGCATCAGCAAAATCTAAGTCAGCACCGACAGGAACCGTGATTTCGCCTGTGGGGCTGATGTCGAAGACGTCGTTGATATCGCCGCTAATAATGTTGTAGGTCAGAGCATCGCCATCCGGATCGATCGCCATGACCGAACCCACTGAAAGGCCATCGGCTGGTTGCTCGCCAACGGTAAACTCAGCATTCTGGTTTTGAATAATCGGTGCCTCATTTTCCTCACCGACATTGACAATGACTTGCAATGTATCGCTGAGGGGGACATCGGCATCGTCCGTCACCTGTAAGGTTAGGGTGTATGAGTCTCTTTCCTCTGCATCCAATGCAGCCGCGTTGGCAATGCTGATCTGACCATTAGCGTCAATGGCGAAGACATTATCAACGTTGCCTGTAACGATGCTGTAGGTCAACGTCTGGCCAGCGTCATTATCAGTCGCGACAATTGCTGCCCCTACTGGGGTACCCGTTATGGCACTTTCGGGCACAGTGAAGGGACCCGCTGGAGGTGTGAAGATTGGTGCTTCGTTGACATCAGTGATATTGACGGTCACATCAAAATTAACTGTGTTGGTACCGTCATCGACAATAATCGGCAAGACAAAGGATGCGGGATTGACTTCAAAGTCCAGAACCGTATTGTCGGCAACGGTAATGTTGCCATCATTGTCAATATCAAAAATGCCATCAGCAACCACATCGTCGATGGTGAACGTCAAGGCACCCGACTCTGGATCATCAACGATCGCTCTACCGACAAAAGCTCCTATCGCTGAGTTCTCTGCCAAGTCGAAAGTGAAATCACTGACGATCGGTGGTTCATTGACTTCGCTAACTGTAATAACGACCTGTTGGGTATCGCTAAGAGGTGCAACCGAGTCATCATCCGTAGCTCGCACCGTCAGGATATAGCTACCGACAGTTTCGGCATCGAGGAAATCGCTATTAGCTACGGTGATAACGCCATCGCCGCTGGCATCAGCCGCGATGCTAAAGATATTGTCAGGATTCCCACTGATAATTTCGTAGGTAACCGTATCGCCATCGGGAATAACGCCCAAGCTGCCCACAACATCGCTGTTGTCAGCATCCTCGGCGACCGTGAAGGCAGTATTCAAAATGACCGGAGGCTCATTCACATTATTGACTGTGATGTTGAGGGTTTGCTCAACAGCCAGAGCACCATCGCTAGCCTGTACGACTAAGCTAAAGCTGGGCGTGACTTCAAAGTCCAAGCCAAGGGCGTCATCAACTCGCAATTGCCCTGTGTTTAGATCCAAATCAAAGACCCCACCCGGATCACCGGAGAGAACGGTGAAGGTAAGGCTGTCACCAGCATCGGGATCATCAAACTCTGGGGAAACATCGACAACTAAGTCGTTGTTGAGGGCATCTTCATCAATAGAAACTTCAAGCGGCGATGCCCCTGTAAGGAATGGAGCTTCATTGCCATCATTAACGGTGACATTGATGGGAGCTGAATCGGCCGTGAATTCGCCATCACTGACTTGAACCACCAAGTTGTAGCTAGGTATTGTCTCAAAATCGAGAAGGGTGGCATCGGCAACCTGAACAACGCCAGCAGCCGTAACTTGGAAGACACCTGTCTCATTTCCAGAGAGGATGCTGTACGTGAGTGTGTCACCATCGGGGTCATCAAACACACTTGCAACATCGACAACGGTGGTGCCGTTGATGGCTGTTTCAATAATGTTAGGTGTGGCTGGAGCGGGAGGATTCCCCGTTAAAACAGGTGCTTCATTAACATCCGTCACAGTAACGTCAACAGTGGAAGTGACAACACCACCGACGCCATCGCTTACCTGTACACCCAAGTTGATCGGCGTAGCGCCCAGCGTCTCGAAGTCGAGCAGAGTACTGTCGGTGACCCTGATAACCCCAGTACTCGCATCGATCGCAAACGTGCTGCTGGGTGTTGTCAGACTGTAGGTAAGGATGTTGGCATCATCCACATCCGTTGCAACTACTGTTCCAACTTCTTCACCCACAGCCAAATTTTCTTCAATGCTGAAGTTAAAAGGAGCGCCAACAAAGACCGGAGCCTCATTTTCATCAATGACGTCAATGACGACATCAACCGTATCTGACAGGGAGTCTGCACCGTTGTCATCTTCAACTTGGACGGTCAGGGTGTAACTGTCGGTCGTGTCAAAGTCGAGAAGCGACGCATTAGCTACAGTGATCTCGCCAGTGAATAAGTCAATGGCAAAGACTCCATCCTCGTTACCACTTGTGATGCTGTAGCCCAGAACATCAGCAGGAGGCCCAGTATCCTCATCCGTCGCCGCGATCGTAATCACGGAGGTTCCAGCAGTCGCGTTCTCAGACAGGTTGGGTGCGGTTAGTACGCCGCCAGTCGCCCCCGTAATCATGGGGCGCTCGTTGACATCATTCAAGCTGATAACAATATTGGCTGGTGCACTCACAAGTCGCCCAATGCCATTATCCGTAGCCGTCACCGTCAACGTGAAGGTGGGTGTAGTTTCAAAGTCCAGACCACTGGCATTAGCCACAGTAATTTCGCCAGTACCCGAGTTGATTGCAAAAACACCCGTGGGGTCGCCTCCAGTAATGGCGTAGGTCAAGGTGTCACCGTCATCAACGTCTGTCGCAACGACTGTTGTCACAGATTCACCGTCTGCCGGATTTTCTGCTGTACTTTCATCAACGTTGACCAGTGCAGGTTCGACAACTGGAGCAACGTTAACGTCATCGATATTAATAACGACATCGATAGTATCTACCTGGGCGTTGTTGTCGCTGGCTTGCACCGTCAGGGTATATGTCTCGGTATCGTCAAAGTCCAGATTGGTAATGTCGGCAATGTCAATCAGGCCTGTGGCCGAATCAATTTCGAAGACTCCATCTTCGTTGCCACTAAGGATGCTGAACGTGACGGGATCCATATCATCATCGGTGGCTTCCACATCAATTACGACATCGTCAACCGCAGATCCTTCAGATATCGTGACTGTTAGTGCATCGTCGGCAATAGGTACAGGAGTCGCACCAGCGTCGAGACCACCCGTAATGCGAGGTGGCTCATTTACGTTAGTAACGTTTACCGTCAGGGTTTGAATGGTTGACAGGGCAGTCCCATCCGATGCTTGAACGTCGAGGCTAAACGTAGGAGCAGACTCGAAATCCAGAATTGTGCTGTCGGCGACGGTGATTTGCCCAGTGTCGCTATCAATAGCAAACGCACCTGGCAAGGTAGTACTGACAATGCTGTAAGTAAGGGTGTCGTCGTTATCTTCATCGGTTGCCGATGCCGTAGATACAACGGTGTCATTCGCCAAATCTTCGGCAATGGTGACCGGGGCAAAGGCAGCTAAGACGGGGTCTCGGTTCTCGTCTTCAACCGTGACAATGACGTCAACGGTGTCTATTGCACCGCCAGGATCCCTGGCTTGCACCGTGAGGGTGTACTGCTGTAAAAAGTCAAAGTCAATTTGAGTTTCATTAGCGACAGTAATTTGTCCAGAAACACTGTCGATACCAAAGGCATTACCGTCATTACCACTCACAATACTGAACTCAACGGCATCAGCTTCTGGATCAGTGGCGTCCAGGTCAATAACGGGGGTTGTATTCGTAGCAATTTCCGAGACCGTAGCGGTTAACGTCTCACCGTCAGGGAGTTCGTTACCAATCGCGTTCAAAATGACGGGAGCTTCGTTGAAGTTGTCGACCGTTACAGTAAAGCTGATATCGGCTTGCCCGCCATTCCCATCAGTGGTTCTAACAATGAGGTCGAAGGAGTTTGCTTCCCCTGCACCCGAGGCTTCAAAGTTAATAGCATCGGTGTTGGCTACGGTAATCACACCCGTATCGGAGTCAATCGCAAAGGCTCCACCGATGTTGCCGCTAACAATGCTGTAGGTCAGGGTATCCCCATCCGGGTCTATAGCCGATACGGCTCTGACAAAGGTGTCATTAGCAGTGTTTTCAGGAATGTTGAAGTCGGCAATGAGGTCAACGTCAGGGGTCTGATTCTGGTCAACCAGGTCAACAACGACATCTACCGTATCCACCGCTGCGCCGTCACTTGCTTGTACGGTCAAGGTGTACTGGGGAGTAATGTCAAAGTTCAGTTGAGTCTCATCATTAACTGTAATTTCGCCAGTCGTGGGATCAATAAAGAAGGCATTCCCATCGTTGCCACTATTGAAACTGAAGGTAATCGTGTCACCAGCATCTTCATCTTCAAACCCTAAATCAATAACAGAAGTGCCGTTGGTGGCCGTCTCATTTAATGACGCTGTTAGACTGGCTCCATCAGCAATTTGGTTGCCGAGGGGATCCAGAAGAATTGGTGCTTCGTTAACGTCCGTGACGGTGGCCGTAAAAGTGATTTCATCCTGCCCTCCATTGCCATCGGTGACTCTAACAATCAGCGGGAAGGAATTGGCTTCACCTGCGCCCGAGGCTTCAAAGTTAATGGCATCGGTATTCGCAACTGTGATGACACCTGTATCGGAGTCAATTGCGAAGGCCCCAGCTACATTGCCACTCACGATGCTATAGGTCAGCGTATCGCCACTATCATCATCCGTGGCCGACACAGCCCTAACAAAAGTGCCATTGGCTGTATCTTCCGGAAGGTTGAAGTCAGCAATGGGATCCAGTACTGGAACTTGGTTGACGTCATTGATATCGACAATGACATCAACAGTGTCAGTAAGCCCACCTGCATCTGTAGCTTGCACTGTGAGGGTGTACTGGTCGAGAGTGTCAAAGTCTAATTGAGTCTCATCATTGACGGTGATTTCACCGTTGTTATTGACCGTGAAGGCATTGCCAGTATTACCGGTGAGGATGTTGAAAGCGATCGTGTCACCGACATCCTCATCCTCAATGCCTAAGTCAATCAGAACCGTACCATTGGTTGCTGTCTCATCAATGTCAACTGTCAAATTGCTGCCATCTGGAACTTCGTTGCCTAACGGATCCAGGATGATAGGTGCCTCGTTAGCATTATCGACTGAGATGGTGAAGCTGACGTCGCTTTGTCCACCGGCTCCATCCGTAACTCTAACGATTAGTGGGAACGTATTGGCTTCACCCGGCCCAGATGGCTCAAAGTTGATGGCATCAGTACTGGCAACCGTAATGACGCCATTATCATCAATGTCAAAGGCACCCCCTACGTTGCCGTCGATAATGTCGTAGCTCAGATCATCCCCATCGTCATCAGTTGCTAATACAGTCGTAACAGTTGCGTCATCAGCAATGTCTTCGCTAATTGAGAAGTTGGTAATGGGCGTGACGACGGGTGCTTCATTGACATTCGTGACATCAATTGTGACCTGAGTTTCATCAGCGGCCAGTCCACCATCCTGAGCCTGCACAGTGAGCACATAGGTTGACCGAACTTCAAAATCTAAGTTTGTGTTGTCATCAATAACGATTTGGCCACTAGCATTGATGTCAAAAATATTGTCAATATCACCAGCGGTAATGCTGTAAGTTAGAGCATCGCCATCGGGATCAACCGCCGTTAGAGGGGTGCCGACGGGGGTTGTATTGGCAGCATCTTCAGCAATGGTGAAGTTGAACGGGCCGCCAAACTCTGGGGCTTCGTTAGCATCATCAACGGTAACGGTCAGGGTAAAGAAGGTCGTCTCGGAAGGGCTACCGTCATCCGTGACGTTAATCAACAAGCTGTAGGTCGCTAAACTGGGCGTCTCGGCATCAAGTTGGGCGCTATCAGCGACGGTGATGAAGCCATTATCGTCGATGTCAAAAGCCCCGTTTTCGTTGCCAGCAATGATGCTGTAACTGAGGGTCTGCCCCGCATCAGGGTCGTTTGCCTGGAGTGCGATTACGAGTGCGTCATCAGGGCTATTCTCATTAATAGAAGCTGTATTAGGACTGGTGACAACCGGAGCTTCGTTCACATCGTTGATGGTGACAGTAGCCGTCACTTCGTCCGTGTTGTTGCCCGGATCCCTGGCTTCAATCGTTAGCTGATAGAAGTCTAGACCTTCAGCATCAAGGTTGGCTCCTGTGTTCACGGTAATCTGACCATTAGCTGGGTCGATCGCGAAAGCATTGCCTGTATTGCCACCGGTGATGTCGTAGGTGATTGCAGCGCCTTCTGGGTCAGTGGCATTCACAAAACCGACGAAGGTATCAGCGATCGAGTTCTCATCGACGGTGAAATTTAGGTTGGTCGGGGTAAAAGTTGGCGCTTCATCAACGTCGGTAATGGTGATGGTGACGGTCTCGATATCGCTCAGCGAATCGGGCGTACCGTTGTCCGTCACCTGGACTTGCAGGTTGAAGGTGCCTTTTTGTTCAGCGTCGAGGAGTCCATTCTCCCTAACGCGGATGTCACCTGTGGAGGAAATTTCAAAGGCATCACCAACGTTGCCCCCAACAATGGCATAAGTTAATGCTTGCCCAAAATCTTCATCGGCTGCTGGAACATTGCCGACAAAGAAGCCTGCGCCTTCACTTTCTGCAACGGTGAAGGTGAGGCCGACGCCACCATTAATCTCCGGGGCTTCATTCAAGTCATTGATGTTGACCGTGACCTGCGCCTGATCGGTTAAACCATCGCTGTCTTGCACTTGAACGGTGAAGGTGTAAAGCGTCTGATCCTCAAAGCTCAGCACCCCCCCCGGAGCAGTCGCAAGATCCAGCGAAATCTCGCCTGTGCCACTAATTGCAAAGGGTACTGCCTCGACAATGCTGTAGGTTAGCGGAGTACCGGCGCGATCGTCTTCATCGTCGGTTGCTAGCACTTGACCAATGAAGGTATTGTCGGCGCTATTTTCATCCAAGCTGAAGCTGAGGCTGGCCGCATTGGTGATTTCCGGCAGTTCATCAACATCTTGCAAGATGACGCTGACGGTCTCGGTTGCGGTATCGCTACCATCATCAATTTGAATAGACAAATCAATGGTTGTTGTGCCAGTCGCCAGCTCTGCATTTGAGGCGAAATTTTCAAAATCTAGTTGCTGTGCCAGGGTAATGGCACCCGTATCAGAGTCGATTTCAAATGCATTGGCGACGTTCGTAACGAGTGCATAAGTTAGGGAGGAACCTGTCAGAGCCGTTGGAGCCGTTCCGATGGTGGCACCAATTAAGCTAGCTTCGGAAACTTCAAAATCATTATTGAAAATCGTGACCGTACCATCGGCATTCGCAGTGTCGATCGCGTAAGCAGTATCCTCTACCAGCGCGAGCTCAAAAGCCTCGTCGCCTTCTGTGGTGTCTGGTTTGATATCGTCAATAGCTGTGATATCAACCGTGACCGAATCTTGCCCATCGAGGAAGCTAACGACGATGGTGCCTTCGGTGTCAGGGTTTGTTCCATCGGGAGTGACAACAGCATTGCTGCCAAAAGAGTAGTCCGGGTCAGCTCCGGCAACATCGGCTGTGGTTGTACCTTCCGTAAAGGCTAAATTCACGTCTAGCGTACCGAAGGTATCACTCCGGGTAATGACAAAGGAGCCAGTGCTTCCTTCTACGGCACTGGTTACTGCCAGACTGACAATGATCGGCTCGCCAATGACCCCATCAACAAAACCATAGATATCGTCATTGTCAAAAAACTCACCAGCGCCACTGATTTCGCCATCGTCAATGGTGCCGTCGCGATCGCTAGCATCACTTCCTGAGAACGTAACGCGATTCAAAAGAACCGAAGGAATCGTTGTGGGCAAGCCTGGAGAGCCCGTCGTTTCATTAACAACAAATAGAGCGCCACCAATACCTTCACCGTTGTTGGCTCCAGTTCCTCCAGTTGTGGTGTTGTCTTCGAAGCCAACATTCGTCAGTGTGAGGTTACCTGAGCGGACAAAAACAGCCCCCCCCATCCCAGCACCACCACCACTGCCAGTCGTATCACCATCACCTGCGCCAAAGCCACCGGCACCACCACTGCCATTGCTACCCGGCGTTCCGCTCAGACCACCACTACCAGCTTGACCGCCGCCGCCGCCATAACCGCCATCGCCACCTGCGCCACCGCTCCCGCTAAGGTTGGAGCTGTTGCCACCGATGCCGCCATCGCCACCACCACCGCCAAAGCCGCCGCCGCCACCTGCGCCACCGTCGCCACCGGAGAGCGCTCCGTTCCCCCCAATGCCACCGGCACCACCGGCACCGCCAAAGCCGCCCGAGCCACCGGCACCCCCATCTCCCGCATCCCCGGCGGAACTATTGCCGCCAAAACCGCCCGAGCCACCTGTCCCGCCTTCACCACCATCGGCACCGACACCCCCGGCACCCCCGGCACCGCCATCGCCACCCGCGACACCATCCACGATGGGGGTGCCGTCGAGAGCGGTGGGTAACCCGATGTCACCGCCAGCATTAAAGGTGCTAGCACCATCACCGCCAATTGCCGTGTTGTCACGGAAGGTCGTGTTAGCAACGGTAACATCACCATCGTTAATGAAGATGGCACCCCCCATGCCAGCACCACCGCCACCGCCTGGGCTGCTACCTTCAGCCCGACCTTCAACTAGAACGAGATTATTAAAAGTGACAGTCCCCCCGCCTACTGTGAAGATCCGGACGTCCCCTGCATCACTAACGTCATTGTTGTTGACATCACCACTGATCGTGAACCCGTTGCCATTAATGGTTAGACCATCGGCATCATTAATGACTGGCAATGCTGCTGTGAGGGTAATATCACTTCCCAATTCGATGACATCGACGGAACCATTCGCATTGAAAGTGTTAATTGCGTTGCTAAGTTCGTTGAAATTATTGACGGTTACGGTAGCCATTTTGGGAATGCCTCAAGACAGTTGGTAGAAGGAGTGGGACAGAAAAGTAGACTCACTTTTGATCGCAGTATTGTTTGGCTATAGAAAGGCGATCGCGGCGAAGTATTTTGTTTTCTCAGGGGGCATTAAAGGCACGCCTGTGCGTGAAATAGATTATACACACTTGTCATTCATACTGAAATGAAAACGAAAATTCATAGATAAAAAGTAATCACCTTACATCTCCAGAAAGCTCTATAGAGCATTTCTAGGGATGCCTTTTTGAGATAAATCTCAGGGTGTATTGAGCTGGCCAAGCAACCTGAAAGTTGACCTAACCAGAAAAGATTAGCGCTTCATCATGAATATCTTCAATGGCACAGATATCCTCAATAACTTACAAATAGCATTTGGTTCGAAAATCCAATTTCTTAAACTCCATTTGAAAATCTGTTTTCAGGATTCCTAAAACCCATGGCATCTTTACGGTGCATTGGGAATGATCTAGATATCACCGTAAAGACGCCACGCAAGTTTTAAGAGCGCGAATTACACATACTGGAATTGATTGGCGCTGTTCAAATTGAGCTGATTAGCCGAAAGGTTCCGAACAAAACCAATCAACTCGCCCGAAGCAGAACCATCTTGTAAAAAGATACCCGCTGCAGTAATGCCATCCAACGTTACTTGAGACAGCGTGTAATCACTGGCTGAACCCGATAGA
>JBCBSJ010000148.1:0-10752 GCA_039819245.1 Cyanobacteria bacterium J06638_20 | reverse complement strand
GACCTGAATCGGATTGAACCCTGTTGGGGATGGCTGAAAAGCCGTGTGCGCAAGCAACTACCAAAGTCTGAGACCTTGCGCCAAGCCATCGAGACTGTTCTTAAAGAAGCAGCGTCCTAACTAAAGAGACTATAGCTATATCCCTACCGACCCTTGGTAGAGGCGATCGCCCTCTTAACGCTATGAATACCAAACCAGCAGGGATTCACCGCGTTATCCCTATTCTGAACGGAGGCGCTGTCTCAAATCACGGGTTGCGGCACTGGTGTTGCGCTCATAGGCGATTTGGAGCGCGCGATCGCTTATGTTTTGAAGATTGAACCCCGGGAAATAGAGGCTTTGGGACGTTTCCTGATAGGTAAGTTCTTGCAATTGATAAATGCGGAGCCGATTTCTTCTAAAAAGCCACACCTCTGGAACGCGATAGGGCAAATAATCCTGCACATCGGAATAACTGGTGATGTCGACTTCTAAGACAAGGTCAGGTGGTGGATCATGACGCCAATCAATTCGTTTTTTTCCTGACACAGCTTCCCAGTGATCAATGTAGAAACAGTAGTCGGGTTCAATGCCACTTTCTTCTGGTAGCTCCATCGTCACTGGTGTGAAGGCATCATATTCGCGCTCGAGATGGTCGAGTAACGTCGTAATGAGGCTAGCGATGACATGGGCATCTTTTCCATGCTGAGGGAGTGGGGCCATGAGAAGCACTTCTCCATCTCGATATTTAAGGCGTGGAATGGAGTTGTCTCCCCGCTGCTGATTGAGGGCTTGATACTCATCCCAAGTCGCAGGCACCCGCATGACAGTGCCAGGAGGAAGCTGAATTTCATTGGGTGAAACTAGGGCAAACATGGAAGGTGTATCCGCAAGTAACCAATGGTTCTAAGAACGTTATCCCCACCCTAGGCTAGGATGACTTTTTCTGGCGGCGTTTGCGCTTGGGTGGATCGGCAACGGGCACACTGGCCACAGGCAATAATGGCTTCCCGCGTTCTTTCGCGATAGGAACGGTGAAGTGAAACTGGCTGCCTTGATCGCGTCCGCCGGATTCGGCCCAGATTTGCCCGCCTAGAGCCAGGATGATTTGCCGACAGATGGCTAGCCCCAATCCTGTACCGCTGGCGGTGCGCCGCAGGGATTCTTCCTCCTGGTAAAAGCGATCGAACACTGCCTCCAGCTGGGTCGGTTCGATGCCCCGCCCCGTATCGCTGATGGTGATCTCTAACATGTGATCGCCATTTGGGTGTGCCTCAATGACCACGGTGCCTTCCGCTTCAGTGAACTTGCAAGCATTGTCCAATAGCTTTGATAGCACTTCCACGAGCCATTCTCCATCGGCACGCACCAGGGGGAGTTCGGCTACCTCGGTTTTGATGTCTGGCAGATGCATATCCGGGCGTGTGTTGAGGCTGCTGAGAGCTAGATAGACACATTCTTCGATATCCAACGGTTCCAGGTGCCATTCCACGCGTCCGCTTTCCAGGCGCGAGAGGGTAATGAAGTCCTGCACCAGTTTTCGCATCCGGTCGGCATCGTCTAGGGCGGTGTTGAGCATGACCTGGCGTAGCTCCAGGGGCATATCAGGCTCACTCGCCAGACTCTCCAAGCAAACTTGGATGGTTGAAAGAGGTGTCCGTAGTTCATGTCCTGTGATGGCAATCAGATTACTACGGGTTCGTTCCAGTGCTGCCAGTTGCTCGTTCAGGTCTTCCAGGTTGGCATAGGCTTCGGACTGGATAATGGCCACACCCAGCTGATGGGCGATCGCCTCTACCAGCATCGATTCTGACTCACTCCAGTTGTGAGATGACGGCATGCAGTGGTGTAGCTCCATCATCCCCAGCAACCGTCCTTGGTAGATCACTGGAACCATGAGCCAGGAGCGAATATGCCACTGCTCTAGAATTGCACCGATTGGTTCGAGGTCGACGGTTTGCTTGGCTGTTGTATCGGCAATGGCGATCGTCTCGTGGGTCTCGATAATTTGCTGAAATAAAGGGTTGTTTTGCAACCGCCAGGTTTCCCTCAGCATGGACAAAATCTGTTTATCCCGCCGCGCTTCGTAGAGGATCTCGGCCGCGGCATCGCTGGCTTTGCAGCGGTAGATGATGCAACGACAAACATCGGTTGCGTACTGCAATTCTTTGACGGCCACCTGAAAGATTTCGGCCGGGTCGAGGGATTGGCGAATGGCTGAGGTGATGGAATTGACCAAGCGTTCGCGCCGTTCCTGGGCTGAGATGGAACGATAGGCTTTGAGCAGCTTATACTGCCCCGCTTGCAAGTGCGTGACCAACCGTTGGGCAAAGGGATCGGGCGCAACGGCCGCACTGTCGATGGTCGGTGCGTTGATTTGCTCCTTCGCGTCGGTGAGCTTGGATTGCAAGTCAGAACGATAGCGACCAATGCGGGTGAGCAGAATATCCGCCGCCTCGCAGCAAATATCTCGGTCAAAGGTCCAAATTCCCTCAAACCGACGGCTCTGATCCATCGCGCCGACTTCATGCGAGAGGAGCGATCGCTCACGACAGATCAAACAGGTGGAGTAGTTCGGGCCGATGACCACCAGATGCCATTCCTGGCTCAATTGATCGGCGGCATCAAAGGCAATGATTTCGTAGTCGTCTGCCCCGTTCATAAAGCTGGTTTCGGGAGCCGCCAGCACATAAACCTGGGAGGTAAGGGCAGAAATGCGTCGATAGCGATTGGCTTCCTGCCGATAAAAGCGCTCTTTCTGGAAACTGGCAATGACAATAGGATCTCCCCCTACCGCCAGCACTTGATCCTCCATCGCGTGAGAGAGGGCAGTGAGGGAGGACTTGAAATACAGTTGAGGCCGCAAATGGGGCGATCGCTCTAACAACTCTTCCAATACTGAGGAGGAGATAGGCATCGAGGGCGTCTGTCCGGTCATTTGGAATGGTTTGAGCCACTACTATTCTCGGCTAAAATCTGTCGCTTTGGGCGAAAGGATGGGCGATCACATCGTTGGTGTCGGGTGAAACGTTCCCTACCAATTCAGCGGAGTCCCTCGAGCACTTCCACTGAACCCATTGATAGAAAAGGCTTTAACCCATTCCAGTACACCCGCTCCATAGCGATGTAAAGAATCGTGACGCCTACAACTCGATCGTGGGCTTCTTATTCGCTACGACTATACTTCTCTGGTCACCTATAGAGGAATCTAATGTTTGCCCAGGAGGCGATCGCGCAGTTGTTTGATGCGATCGCGATATTTGGCGGCTTCCTCGAACTCCAGGTTCTTGGCCGACTCCTTCATCTGGCTTTCAAGTTGAGTGATGAGATTGGGAATGTCTTCTAGGGACAGATCATCGGATTGCTCGTAGATTTCTTCGAGCTGCTGGGCATTGACCCGACGGGACACTTCCAGGAATTGCAGGATGGAGTTTTTGGGCTTCTTGATGATTGGCTTTGGCGTAATGCCGTGCGTCTCGTTGTATTCTATCTGGATAGCACGACGACGTTCTGTTTCGAAGATGGCGCGATCCATGCTCTTGGTTAGGGTGTCGGCGTAGAGGATCGCCTGACCGTTGATGTGGCGCGCGGCTCGCCCGATGGTCTGGATGAGCGATCGCTCGGCTCGCAGATAACCTTCCTTGTCCGCATCCAGAATAGCGACGAGGGACACCTCGGGTAAGTCCAACCCTTCCCGCAACAGGTTCACCCCAATCAGCGCATCAAATTCGCCGTTGCGCAAATCCTGCAAAATCTCGATCCGCTCGATGGAGCCGATTTCGGAGTGCAGGTAGCGGACGCGAATGGCTCGATCTTGCAAATATTCTGTCAAGTCCTCGGCCATGCGTTTAGTGAGGGTCGTGACCAGGGTGCGCTCCTGGCGCTGCACTCGTTCCTGAATTTCGCCCAGCAGGTCGTCAATTTGTCCCTCGGTTGGGCGCACGAAGATCTCTGGGTCGAGCACGCCTGTAGGACGAATCACTTGCTCCACCACGCTACCCGTGCCTGTTTTGTAGAGGCGATCGCCCTCAGCGTTTTCCTCGAATTCGCCGCCGCTGGCTTCCAGTTCCCATGCGCCTGGTGTGGCGGATACGAAAACGCATTGGCTCACTTTCTCCCAAAATTCCTCGGCTTTCAAAGGGCGGTTGTCGGCCGCGCTGGGGAGCCGGAAGCCATGCTCGATCAGCGTCATCTTGCGGGAGCGATCGCCGTTATACATGCCTCGCAACTGAGGAATTGTGACGTGGGACTCGTCGATGACCAACAGCCAATCCTTTGGAAAGTAGTCGATCAAACACTCGGGGGGCGACCCGGCTTTTCGTCCGGCGAGATGGCGGGCATAGTTTTCCACCCCGTTGCAATAACCAATCTCGCGGATCATCTCCAGGTCATAGCGGGTGCGTTGCTCCAGCCGTTGTGCTTCCAAGAGCTTGTTTTCACCTTCGAGGGCTGCCAACTGCTCCTGCAGTTCCGACTCAATGTCTACCAGTGCGGTTTCTAGCCGCTCCTCTGGAGTCACAAAGTGCTTGGCTGGGTAAATGTTCACCGCTTCCATGGTTTGCAGGGTCTCCCCCGTCAGCGGATCCACATAGCGGATGGCGTCGATTTCATCCCCAAAAAATTCCACCCGAATGATGCGATCTTCGTAGGCGGGGCCAATCTCCAGCACATCCCCTTTCACCCGAAACCGTCCGCGTCCCGGCTCCAGATCATTGCGGTCGTACTGAATTGAGGCTAGATCCCGCAATACCTGGCGCTGATTTTTCTCCTCGCCCAACCGTAGGGGGATCGAGGCTTTCAGATACTCTGATGGAATCCCCAAACCATAGATGCAACTAATGGAGGCGACCACCACGACGTCCCGTCGCTCGAACAGCGATCGTGTGGCCGAGTGCCGCAGCATGTCAATCTCATCATTAATCGACGCTGTTTTGGCAATGTAGGTGTCGGTAACAGGGATATAGGCTTCTGGCTGGTAATAGTCGTAATAACTGATGAAGTATTCGACCGCATTTTCGGGAAAAAATTCCCGCAGCTCATTGCACAACTGTGCGGCCAAGGTTTTATTGTGAGCCAATACCAGTGCCGGCTTGCCGACCTGCTCGATCACTCGCGCCATGGTGTGGGTTTTGCCTGTTCCCGTTGCGCCTAGCAAGGTTTGGTAGCGAGTACCGGATTCGAGGGAATGCACAAGGCCAGTAATGGCTTTGGGTTGGTCGCCAGTAGGGGCAAAGGGCGCTTGAATGCTGAAGTCCATAGGGTGGAAGATTTGGAGCGAGAATACGAGGAGAGGATTCTGCTTCCTATCATGACGGATCTTCTCAGAAATGTGGGTTGGATGCCTTGGCACTGTTCTTGGGGACTTTCTCAGCACCGTCCATTTCAGAGCGGGATTACACCTAAGCAACAAAAATCAGGCAAAACAGCGGATTCTACAATGATTCTCCTTGAGAAGAATCTATCAGAAGTGCCCCTTAAAATAGCGAATGTATCCTAGGCTACAAAACACCCCTCCTGACCGCTCTAGTATTTGCTCTGATTCACAATTTTGTAGCGCAAGTTCGCAATTTCTGAGCCCTCCTCATCACGATTGCGGTTCCCAGATTTTCTTAAGGAGAGTTAACGTTCATGTCCATGCAATTCAATCGGCGCAAATTTTTGGTTTACGGCTCGGCGGCTTTGGGTAGCAGTATTTTGCTCAAATCCTGTGCCAGTGGGACGGACACGGCAGATACCGCTGCGGATGATACGGCAGCAGCAGATGCAGGTGCAGAAGACGCGGCTCCGGCAGCGGATGGTGAGACGATTAAAGTTGGGATTCTCCACTCCTTGAGCGGCACGATGGCCATTAGTGAAACAACGGTTGTCGACGCTGAGAAGTTGGCGATTAAAGAAATTAACGAAGCGGGTGGCGTTCTAGGGATGCAAATTGAGGCGGTCGTTGAGGATGGAGCCTCCGACTGGCCAACGTTTGCAGAAAAAGCGACCAAGCTAATCGATCAGGATCAGGTGGCAACAGTCTTTGGCTGCTGGACCTCGGCAAGTCGTAAAGCGGTTCTCCCGGTCTTCGAGTCGAAGGATCACATGCTGTGGTATCCCGTACAGTACGAAGGTCAGGAATGTTCCAGAAACATCTTCTACACTGGGGCAGCGCCCAACCAACAGATTGAGCCTGCAGTGGACTGGTTGCTAGAGAACAAGGGCACGCAATTCTTCCTGGTGGGCTCCGACTATGTATTCCCCCGGACAGCAAACACCATCATCAAAGAACAATTGGCAGCGAATGGTGGCGAGACCGTTGGGGAAGACTACTTACCTCTCGGAAGTACTGAGGTTACGCCCATCATCACCAAGATCCGTACAGCGCTGCCCGATGGCGGTGTTATCTTCAATAGCTTGAATGGGGATAGCAACGTGGCCTTCTTCAAGCAGTTGCAAGGGGCGGGTCTGACGCCAGACAAGTACCCAGTAATGTCTGTGAGTGTGGCTGAAGAAGAAGTTCGGCAGATTGGTACTGAGTTTCTCGTCGGTCACTATGCAGCGTGGAACTACTTCCAAACCGTCGAATCTCCCGAAAACGAAAAGTGGGTGGCTGACTTCAAGGCCGAATATGGTGACGATCGTGTGACCAACGACCCGATGGAAGCGGCTTACATCATGGTCTACTTGTGGAAGCAAGCGGTTGAAGCGGCGGGTACAACTGAGCTAGAAGCGGTGCGTGCCGCAGCGGTTGGGCAAGAATTTGCGGCGCCTGAAGGGCCTGTGACCATGAATGCAAACCACCACATCTCCAAGACGGTTCGGATTGGACAGGTGCGGGAAGATGGTTTGTTCGATATCGTTTCCTCGACAGATGGTCCTGTTGATCCCTTGCCCTGGAACCAGTATGTGCCCGAGACCAAGGGTCTTGCCTGCGACTGGACCGATCCCGAGAAGGGCGAACAGTTCCAGATGGAAGGCGCCTAGTTTCCTCCTTTTTCACGACGTGGCGGCGGTAACGTCGCCACGCTTCGTATTTTTGCATGTGTGTGTGCCGCATAGGTGTGAGCTGAATGGGTCACGATTGAACTCCGTGCGCCATGTCGTGAGCCATATAGTGTTGATGAGCTGCTAGTTGAGGGCAGAGGGTTGTGCTGCAAGCGTTGTTTGGGTTATTCGACGGAATTTTTAATGGCATTAGTATTGGTGCGGTGCTGCTGATTGCAGCGTTGGGGCTGGCGATTGTGTTTGGCCTGATGGGCGTCATCAACCTGGCTCATGGTGAGTTGATGATGTTGGGAGCATACACGACCTACGTGGTGCAACTGGCCTTCCGCCCTTTGGGAGAACCATTATTTAGCCTTTATATTTTTGTGGCGGTGGTGGCAGCTTTTATTGTGGCCGCGCTGGTGGGGCTCGCGCTCGAACGCGGGGTGATTCGATACCTCTACGGGCGACCGCTCGAAACCCTGCTGGCGACTTGGGGGGTGAGTTTGATTTTGCGGCAGTTTGTCCGCAGCGTCAGCGGGGCAATGGCTCTCGGCATCCTTATTTTTTGCGGGCTGTTCTTTGGGGCGCTCTGGTTTTTACAAAAGCGAACCGATTGGGAGGTGATCCAGAAAAAGGCGATCGCCATCCTCCTTCCCCTATCCGTGGCGCTTGCGCTTGGGGCTGGCTTTTTGCTGAACCAGGTTCCTGTCCTGGCGCGGCTGTGGTTTAGTACCCGGAACGTGGATGTCACCGCACCCGCTTGGCTGCGGGGCGGGATTCCGGTGGGTGTCTCTCAACTGCCGTACACGCGTCTGTTCATCATTGCGCTTACGGTGATCTGCCTGATTGGCATCTATTGGTTCCTCAACCGCTCCGCCTGGGGATTGCGTATTCGTTCGGTCACCCAAAACCGGGATATGAGTGCCTGTCTGGGTATCCCGACCGCGAAGGTGGATGCGTTGACCTTTGCCCTCGGCTCGGGCTTGGCGGGTGTGGCGGGTTGTGCGGTCAGCCTGCTGGGTTCTGTGGGGCCTAACCTGGGTGCAAACTACATCGTGGACTCATTTATGGTGGTTGTGGTCGGCGGGGTTGGGAAGCTCGTCGGCAGTATTGTCGCCGCACTGGTCATTGGAACGCTGAACTATCTCATTGGTTCAGGAACCATTGCGCTGCTCCTCGCTGGCAGCGGTGCCGAATTTCTTCAGCCATTGGTAGACTTCTTTACATTCTTTGCGACCACCAGCATGGCAAAAGTAATGGTATTCGTCCTCATCATTGCCTTTTTGCAGGTGCGTCCGGCAGGGTTATTTCCGCAGAAGGGACGATCGGTTGAGGCGTAATCCTTGCCCCATTCATGGTTGGGATAGCGTTTGGTTGGACGGTGTGTTTCATTTAGGGTTTTGGCATGGCGGTAGATACAGCTCTTGGGCGACAGCGATCGCAGCGATCGCGCAAAAACAAGCTCCTGATCGAAGGGGGGATTGTGGTGGTGGTCGCCCTCATCCTGGCGCTCATCGTTCCCCTCGTCCTATCCGATTTTCGCTTGATCCTGCTGGGGCGCTTCATGTCCTTGGCGATCGTCGCCCTTGGCATTGACCTGATTTGGGGCTTTACCGGGTTGCTGAGCTTGGGGCATGGTATTTTCTTCGCCCTGGGCGGCTATGCCTTTGCCATGTACTTGCAACTGCAAATCCCAGAAGGCCAACTCCCCGATTTTTTCCCGCTGTACGGCGTCACCGAACTGCCCTGGTTTTGGGAACCCTTCCACTCCTTTCCCTTTACCCTGTTGGCGATCGTCGTCATCCCCATGATTGTGGCTGGATTGCTGGGCTACCTCGTTTTCCGTAACCGAATTCGGGGAGTATACTTCTCCATCCTGACTCAAGCGGCTCTAGTCGTTTTCTTCAACTTCTTCAACGGCCAGCAGAAGCTGATCAACGGAACGAATGGCCTCAAAACCTCCACCACGACGCTATTTGGGAATCAGGTGGGTTCTCCGTCCATGCAGTTCGCGTTTTACCTCATTACCATTCTCCTGCTGGCATTAACCTATGCCTTTTGCCGCTGGTTGACGAGCGGCCGCTTCGGTCGTTTGCTGGTGGCCATTCGGGACGATGAAAACCGGGTGCGCTTTTCGGGCTATGATCCCACCTCCTTCAAAGTGCTCGTCTTTGCCATTTCTGGGGGCATTGCAGGCATTGCTGGAGCACTCTACACCGTCCAGTCCGGCATCGTATCTCCCCAATACATGGACATTGCCTTTTCCATCGAAATGGTGATCTGGGTGGCGGTTGGTGGTCGCGCGACCCTGGTGGGAGCCATCCTTGGTGCCGTTGCTGTCAACTATGCCCGTAGCTTGCTAAGCGAACAATTTCCCGAAGTTTGGCTCTTCTTCCAAGGGGCTCTCTTCCTGATCGTCGTACTGGTACTTCCGGCTGGCATTGTGGGCTGGCTGCGTACTGATGGCATCGAGTGGTTCCGTCGTCTCACGGGTAACTCCCGCACCCTCTCCACGTTCCCTGCCGTTGACCTCGACGAGTCCTTACAAAAGGAGCGAGAAACGGTGGAGAAATAGTCGAGAAGATCAGGATCACTACTTCTTCAGTGAACAGCCCTGCGATCACCACAAATCCCTACAAATTGATATGAGTCGCTCGTCCCAAAACCAAACGTCCACCCCTTAACGCCCAATGTCTGCAAAAATTCTCGATATTGAAAACGTGACGGTCAGCTTTGATGGTTTCAAGGCACTGAATAACCTGACCTTCAACATGGAACCGGGTGAGCTGCGCGTCATTATTGGCCCCAACGGTGCCGGGAAAACGACGTTTCTGGATGTGATTACCGGAAAGGTGCGGCCAACGGAAGGGACGGCTCGGTTCAAGGGGAAAGACCTGACCCATTTGAAAGAGTATGAAATTGCACGATTGGGGATTGGACGCAAGTTCCAAACGCCTCGCGTTTACCTGAACCTGACGCCCCGCGAAAACTTAGAAATTTCCTGTAACCGTACCAAAACGGTTTTCAATACCTTGTTCAGTAAAACACCGAAGCCCGAGCGCCAAACGGTGAGCGGGTTGCTCGAAACGATTGGCCTTTCAGCCCAGGCGGATGTGCCCGCCGGGTTGCTATCCCACGGGCAAAAGCAATGGCTGGAAATTGGCATGTTGGTGGCGCAGTCACCCGACTTGTTGTTGGTGGATGAACCGGTGGCTGGGCTGACAGATGAAGAAACCGAGCATACCGGAGAGCTGCTGATGGCGTTGGCAGAAAGCCATTCCATCATTGTGATTGAGCATGATATGGAGTTTGTGCGCCAGATTGCACGGCAAGTGACGGTGCTGCACGAGGGCAGTGTACTGTTTGAAGGCAGCATGAACGAGGTGCAAACGAATCCCCGAGTGATTGAGGTGTATCTGGGTTCGGAACCCTCGATTTCGGCGGAAGAAATGACGATGCTGCGCGTGGCGGCATCAATGGCTTGGTCGGATGGAAACTTCACCGATGAGCAGCAGGAGATTATCCTGGCGCGCCTGAGCCGACAGTTTGCCCAAGACGAGTCGGAGCAAGCCACATTGCAAGATGAACTGAAAGACTACCTGGCCAAGGATATTCCGGTTGAAGACCTGGTGCCGCTATTGAAAACCCCCGAAGAGCGCGAGCTGGTGCTGAAGCTGAGCTACGAGGTGCTGAGTTCCAACCAAATCAACCAGCACCTCGTAGCTCAGCTTCAGCACCAGCTCGCGCTCTTCGGGGGTTTTCAATAGCGGCACCAGGTCTTCAACCGGAATATCCTTGGCCAGG
>JBCBSJ010000147.1:0-11217 GCA_039819245.1 Cyanobacteria bacterium J06638_20 | reverse complement strand
TACCGCCTCAAAACGGGCTCTTGCAGCAGCTTCATCCCCCTGCTCCAAAGCCCACTTCCCTAACCAGTACATGGCTTCGGGGGCTTCTTCGCTCGTGGGGTTTTGCTCGATGACATCCGTCGCCCAGGTTTGCGCCGCTGCTAGCTCCCCCTGCTCCATGCTGCGTTCTGCCAACCCCCAACGCAGCTCAGCAGCGGCGGCGGAGTCGCTATAGTCCGTTAGCAAGGTCTGCCGTGCCTGGGATGCCGCATCAGGGCTACTCAATTGGTCGAGCAATTCCGACTTCTTCAACAACGCCTCGCCTGCACGATCAGGAAAGCGTTGGATGACTTGATCCAGATAGAGTAATCCTGATTCTGGAGGGCGTGCCAAATCCGCCATTCGCAGCATCGCCGTTGCCGTTTCGGGCGCGTCGGGAAACGCTTCAATCGTCTGCTGGTAGTAGGTCAGGGCATCCTCGCGGCGATCGCCAATATGCGCCCCCCGTCCCGCACGATACAGATTCACCGCTGTCGGCGTCGCGTTGGCATAGGCTTTGCCCGCATCGTCATAGCGCAAATTTTCCCAATAGGCAAAGGCGATCGCGTCCCAATCTTCCGGCGTCAACTGGTCAGCATGCTCCGCCACCAACCGATCCAACACACCTGTGACATCGGGCAAATCCACCCCATGCCGCGCCAGCAATAGCAGTAACTCTGGCTGGTCAGGATTCTCTACCAACTTGTTCAGCACAATTTGCAAGGTGCGGGGATGGGCCGGGAAGCGATCGATCGCCTCCTGCAACAATGCCTCATTCTCTGCCCCCAGCGCTTCTTTAGCCTCAACCGTCATGGGGCTTTCAGGAAACTCATCTAGCAATCGCTGCCAGGTCGCCGTTGCTGCTTCCGCGTCCCCCGCTGCCGCCTGCGCCTGCGCACGTCGCGCTAGAATCGCCGGAGCTAACACGGGGTAATCTTCTTCCAACCCGTCAAGATAGGGCAGCGCCGAGCCACCTCGCCCTTGGCTGATTAGGTCTGCAGCCAGTAGGTATCGGGCCTGTGCCTGTTCCAGAGAACGGCGCTCTGATGCGATCGCCTCCAACGCCTCGAACCGCTCCGCTGGTTCCAAGTTGACGAGAGGCACGACCCGAGACTCTTCATCTGTTGTTTCTAAAGCCAGTTCTTCGGTCACGACAGGGTTGACATTGGTCGCAGGGGAAAAGCCGCGAAATCCACCTCCCAAAGTGGCGATCGCCCCCAGCGCCAATACAGACGCCCCCGCTGCTCCGACCAAAATCCATTGCTTTCGCCCTACCTGCGCCATGAGCTGATTGATCCCCATCCAAAAACAGCAACATCAGCAATACACTAACGCAGAAGTTCCTTACCCGGACGGATATAGAAAGGATTGTGTGAATCGTTGCGGAGTACAGGACAAAAAATAGTGCGATCGCTCGTGAGGGGCGATCGCACCACTATCAGATTTATGGGGATTTATCCCGCAAAAGGCATTAGGAATCGCCCATGCTTTCGAGGTTGAACAGGAACGGCACGCTGCCGCCGTCCTGACCCATTACCAGAACCTTGGGCATTTGCGCACCTCCTTCTCGCCAAGCCTCGATCGCTTCTTTCTGGAGAACCAGCTCACCTCCAGCAGCCTTTAGTGTTTCGGCCAGCAACCGCTGGGCTTCGGCTTTACCCTGTGCCCGGTTAATCTCAGCTTGGGCTTCCTGTTGGGCTTCCTGGGCTACAAACACCGCCCGACGAGCGCGCTGTTCGGCAATCTGCTTCTCTTCGACCGCGCGGGCAAACTCCGTTGAGAACTGGAGGTCAACCACACTGGTATCCAGGATGGTGATGCCATATTTTTCCAGACGTTTTTGCAGGGCAATGTCAAAGTCGCGCTTTAGCAAGTCCCGCTGAGTGATCGATTCTTCAGCGGTGCGGAGCGCCGCCGCAATTTTGAAGGCTTCCTGGGTTTGAGGAGCCACGATTTTGGTCACGACATTTTCCAGCGTGCCCTGTTCGCGTCGGATGCTCACCACTCGGCTCGGGTCAAGCCGAAAGTTGATCGCAAAGCGTCCAGAGAGATATTGCAGGTCATTGGTCGAACTTTGGGCAGGCACCTCAAACTTTTGCACCGTTACATCGTATAAATCAAGGCGCGAAATCAGGGGTGGCTTCAGGTGAATGCCTTCAAACAAGGGCTCATCCTGGGCTTTTCCAAGGATGCTCAATACGCCTGCTTGACCAGGGTTGATCACCACAAAGGCGTTGAGGCCTATCACAAGCAACGCCAGGGCGATCGCCCCCAGAATGGTTCCAGACGCATTTCTCAAAGTGGAATTCATAAACAATCCGTTCAGTAGGTTCGCGAACAAGCTTTCCGCGTTCTATTCTAGAGCCTCGGTTCTGTATTGCGAGGTATAGCCTTACGCATGAGTTTAGAGCCAATCATTCTTAAACGCTTTGCATCACCAAGCGTTTGAGAATGATTGGGTTTTACCGAAGCGTGTTGCCAAACACCTCGTGCTCTTATCTACAGCAGCGCTTCATCTACGAGATCTGGCTGAGACGTAGTTGGCGCAACGGGGCTTACGGGTTCTGCCTGAACGGGGGCAGGCGGTGCAACCGGAGCCGGAACCTCCTGTCGAGGAGCGGGGGCAGGCTGTACCGGAGCATAGCGCGGCTGCACCGATTCCTGGAGCGGAGCCGCTGTCGTCTCAGGTTGTGGCGCTTCAGCCGGGGGAGGTGCTGTTGGCGCGGGAGCGACCGAAGCGGCGGGGCGCTGGGCAGGAGCCGAACGACGAACTGCAGGGGCTTGGTCTACAACGGTAGTAGGTTCGGGTTTTGTGGCAGCAGTGGCCTCGGCAGCGGCAGCGGCCTGCCGTCGTTGTTCTTCCTGGAGTCGCCGCTGGCGAGCCTGTTCGGCCTGTCGAATGCGATTACGCCATTGCTGCACCGACGCCTGGGCCTCGATATGCAATGCCCGCCCTGATTGGATGGCTGATGCCGTTTGGATAGCTTGTTGCAAGTTGCCCTGTTGTGCTTGGGTGCGTGCCAGGTTTAGTAACGGCCCATCCTCGATCCGCTGGATCTGCGCGCCCCATTCGTAGATGGCTGCTTGGGCTTCCCCTCGCAGCGCTCGACCCAGAGGAATTTGCTGCGCCTGGGCGATCGCCTGTCGAAGTTGAGGAATATCGCCCCCCTCAGCTACCCGTCGTGCCTGCAACAACAGCGGCGCATCTTCCAACCGCTCCATCTCGCTGCGCCAGTGGGCAATCAAGGTTTGCGCCTGTTGCCGCCGGAAGCGGTTGGGAGCCACCTGCTGCGCCTGGGCGATCGCCACCCGATAGGTTTCTTCGACCCCCAAATTGGCGAGCGCTTGCGCCACCTGGAGGCGCTGTAGATCTTCGAGCTGTTGCGACCAACTGAGGCGGCTATCTTCCGCCTGGGGAAAGAAACGGCTATCCGTCGGAATCGTTTCCACAGCGGC
Organism: Cyanobacteria bacterium J06638_20; assembly: GCA_039819245.1. GTDB lineage: Bacteria > Cyanobacteriota > Cyanobacteriia > Elainellales > Elainellaceae > Vacuolonema. The sequence goes on along the minus strand of JBCBSJ010000147.1, from coordinate 7,743 downwards.
GATCGCTTCCATCAACCGCAGCACATCTTGGGGCGAGGTTTGCCAGTTGCCATTGGTCAAGATAGCCATTTGCCGTGCTTCGACCAAATGTTGCAAATGGGTTGCCTCACTCGCTAGGGCTGGAATCGCTTTGGTTTTCTCCACCAGGGCGATCGCCGCGTCAAACTCACCCGCTTGCCAGTGCGCATGTCCGGCATCTAGCAACATCTCTCCCCACTGGGTGAGAATCGGCTGTAAATCTTGATAGGCAAAGGTTGTGGCCCCCATCGTGTTCGCCAGCTCTACCGCCTTGACGACATCTGCCAACGCCCCAGATTGCGCTTGGCGCAATGCATCTTGCTGCACCTTCCGTGCCTGACGCTCTTGCCACACCCGCCGCGATAAAACTCTCACCTGGTCGGTGCGCCAGTAATCCTGCGGCATTCGCTCCAATTCTTGAATCTTTTCCGACGCGGTAAGCCAGTCCTGTGCCTGGATCGCAGCTTCGGCCTGCTGCACAATCATCGCACCTTGGTGGGCAATCCCCGTCCACTGGGACGCAAAATCCTGGGCTTCCACATAGACCGAGCTGGTTTTGGGGATTTCGGCGATCATCCGCAACGCCCCATCCACATCACTGGCCTGAACTCGCTGCTGCGCGGCGTAGAAAACCTGCTCAGACCAGTCATCAATCAATGTCTGAGCCACGCTGTAGAGGGGGCGATCGGGCGTCCAGGTTTCCAACGTATCCAGCCCCACCAGCAAATCGCGCAGCTCACCCGATTCCGCTGCCGTCTCAATGCAATGCAACCGCACGCGATCCGATGAAAAAGCCGTAAGCTCCTCGCATTCCGGTGCAGGCGGTAAAGTCAGGAGCCAGATAAATGCTGCTGCTGCCACACCACTCAGCAATGCAGAGGCATTCAGACCGACCAGCCAAAGCTTCCAAGGGGTACCTCCCGTCCTTTTAAGGGAAACGGTCGAAGCATCTTCTAGTGCAAGCGTATCACCTGTTCCAGCCGCACCAAAGGCGAACGTATTTTCCTTTGTCATGGGTCTGCCTAACCCTCGCTACACACCAATGGCAGATGCGTATTGCCTACTATTCCATGCAACAGCAGCAAATAGAGAAGCTCTGGGAGCGATCGCCCCTTGCGAAAAGGAACCCCTCCCAACTCTCCGTAGAATCGCTGAATTCCTACTTATACTATGGCTTTTTGCCGAATCCAGGATGGCTTTACCGGAAGATGCGGCGGAAATTTGACTTAAATTTTCTTACAAAGCTGAGCCTTGGGACAGGGCGATCGCCCGCATCCCCTCAACCGTCGCTGTTAGAGAGCCCTCATTATCCACCGTCAGCCCATCGGTGCAGCGCTCTTCAGTCAGCAGATTGCAATAGGAACCGGGAGGAAGCGATGTTTGAAAGGTTTGCGTCAGCGGCTGGTCATTGCGGTTGATGATGACAAAGCCGCGATCGCCCCGCCCAAAGGCAATTTGATCCGACCCGTTACTCCACCAGTGATTCAGCGGTGTGCCATCGGCATCATTGCGAAAGGCCACCATCGGGACAATGGTGTTCCAGCGATGCTCACAGACCCAGCGATCGCCACAAGTAGCTGTTCCCTCTTCAAACACAGGTAGCGTTTTGCCCGCTGGTGTTGCGGGTGGCCCCGCCTCAGTATCCGTAAAAGGATAGCTCGACATCACCTGGGGATAGCCGTAGGGATAGGCCAGCATGAACACATTGGCCAGTTCATAAAGCGCTTGGTCTTTGTGAGTGAGATAGTTGCCGCCTCCGCCATGACCCCGCTGCTTGTCGTGGTTGTCGATAAACACCACCGCTTTGTCGGCGGGCATCAGTCCCCAAGATTCCCCTAGCGTCTCTAGTTGGGCGATCGCCTGTCCATTGATCCCCAAAAAGCTTTCGCTGACGATACGACCATACTCAAACTCATGCACATCCCCCGTGTCATAGAACTCGGCTTTGGTGATGGCTTCGTTCCCTGGATCGATCACTTCCTGATAAATGTAGGGATCATCCTCAAACCGAGAACGGAGTTGCGTCAAGATTTCGCCCAGTTCCTCTGCCCGCATGTGCTTCGCTGCATCGATACGGAACCCATCAATCCCCAACGCCACTAGATCACTTAGGTAATTCACAATTCGCTCTTGCACCTGGGGCGAGTCCGTATTCAGATCCGCCAACCCCACTAGTTCGCATTGCGTGATGGTGTCGCGATCCTGGTAGGTGTCAATATTGCGGCGACAGGTGTTGAAGTCGCGATCGCTATACAACCCCGGATAGTCATATTTGGTGAAGGGTGACCCCGCACTCCCGACCCCCCGCTCCACACCCGCCATGTGGTTGATCACGGCATCGGCGTAGACCTCCACCCCCGCATCATGGCAGCGGCGAATCATCTTCTGCAACTGGGCGCGATCGCCACTCCGGCTCTCTAGCTGATAGCTCACGGGCTGGTAGCGCTGCCACCAGGGAAACCCCGCTTCCGGCAACACCACATGCTCCTGAGGCGGCGAGATCTGCACCGCTGCATAGCCCTGTGGCCCCAGCACCGCTTCGCATTCCGCTCCCACATCCTCCCACGGCCACTCAAACAGGTGCACAAACACTGTGCGGGGAGCCATATTCGCCACCGTTTCCACCTGGGCTTCCGACATCGGCATGCAAGACGACTGCCCCAGCCCTAGCGCTAGCCCCAGCCCCAGCAATAGGCTGCTAAATCGTCGCCACCCAGCCCTCCGCCCAGCGCTTTGCCCAAAGATTCGCCCAACGTGCCACAAACCACCCTGCTGAAACGCAGCAAAACGGGCGATCGCCCCTCGCAATCTTTGAAAGTATGGGTTGTTCATTACTTGATTTGAAGGCGATCGCCTTCCTAAAATGACGGGTTTCAGAAATTCAATTATCTATTCTGCTTTGTCGTACTCAGGTACGGCAAACTCACCAAACAAGATCGCGATCGCTTTTTCTTGCGCCAAAGGATGCCACGGCTAGAATTGTAGGGATTCCCCCTGCAACCGTCATGCCTCAACCACCCTACATCTCTCGCCCAGAAGCGGAAGCTTTTTTCGCAGCCCTGCAAGAAGCCTTACAAACCCCAGCCAAGAACCCAGTGGTGTTCCATCTGTGGGGCAGTGGCGGTGTGGGCAAATCCACCTTGCTAAGAAAAATCATTAAAGATTTTTCATCGACCGTTGCGATGCCGCTGGTCAACAACCTTCCGATTTCCTTTGGACTCACGGAAGGCATTGCGACCCCGGTGGACTTGATGCAGAAACTTCATAGCTTGCTGGAACCCCAATTTCTTAATACATGGTTTTTTGGCCAGAGAGTTACCCATCAGCGCGATCCTTTCATAGAACGCCATACCCAATTTTTTGATGCGATTCATCAACTCGAACGGGAAACACCGGAGGGGCAAAGCAACGTCAGTGCCGATCAGTTAGGTATTGTGAAGCAGCTCTTCAAGGGGTTGCTGCAGGTTGGGGGAGCGGCGGCGACCGTAACCGGAAACCCAATTGTCGGAGGAGCGCTCGCCACGGCGAGTCAGGGAGCTGATGCCGTTGTGGATGGGGCTAGCCTTGCGCTCTCGGAAAAAGACCGAATGCAGAGTTTGTTGCAAGCGCACCGGGCCACGCATGGCAAGCGGGACTTGCAGGCGCTTTTGCTAGAACCTTTGCCCAAACTGACAGCGGCGTTTGTGGAACGCTTAAGCCAATGGTCTCAGCAAAAGCCCATTATCCTGATGCTGGATACCTATGAGAAAGCAGAACTCGCCACCATCGATACCTGGCTGTGGCAAAGTTTGCTCAGCAACACGAATATTCAGGACTTGCCCATCCGCGTCGTGATTGCTGGGCGATATAACCTGCTCAAGCGTCAAGAATGGGCAACCATTCAACAGGGCCGAGACATTGTTAAGTCCTATGGGCCGGAGAAATTTACCCCTAACCAAACCCAAGACTATCTGGCGAACATCAACCGCTTAGACCCAGCTACGATACAGCAGGTTTATCAGATGACGAAAGGGTGGCCTTACTACCTCAACGAAATTCGGAAAGCTGAGCAACCGCTGACACCGGATCCCCTGACGCAAGATTTAGCCACATTTTTGGTCAATCATGTCCCCCACGAGGAACAGTCAAAGGCCAAAGCATTAACCCAAATTGCTGCCTGCTGTCGGTGGTTTGATCCGTCACTCATAGAATGGCTCACCCAACAACTCAAGATCGTCCCACCGACCTTGAGAAACCGCACCAGTGCTTCCCCATCGCCTTGTTTCAACTGGCTCAGGGAGCAAACCTTTGTAGAACCCATCGCCAGCGGGCGCTTACGCCTAGATGATGTGGCTCGCGACATGTTTCGGGCATCCCTGTGGCAGGAAAATCAGCCTATCTTTGCGCACACCCACGACCTACTGGCACGCTATTTCAAAGCCAAATCGGATCAGGCAATGTCGTCCGCAAATACACCCACATCTGAGAACTATGAAAACTCTGACTGGCGTGCCTTGCGATCGGAGTATCTGTATCACCTGCTGTTTGCGCCACAGAAAACTTGGCAGACAACCTGGGTGAGCCATGTCCTAGAAGCCACCTATTTGCGTCAGGTATCTGTGGTGCAAGCTCCTTTGCAAGCCGTGATGGCGGAGTCCGTCTTAGATCAGCACCCTCACCTGCGCGATCCAGTCCGAAAGTTCTTAACCTCGGCTCGTCCGGCTATTGAATATGGTTGGGCTGTTTTGGAAAAGGAGCCTATTGATTACGCGTTCAATGAAACCCGATTGGGTTTATCTAAAACAGCCACCGATACAGCAATCGTCACCTGTCTGCAACGGTCAGAAGCATTGCCCGGACTAGCACAGTTCGTTGCAGCCTACTACCAAGCTCGGCGATGTCCAGCCGCTCAGAAAAAAGAGCACCTACGCACAGCGCAAGCCTATGCAGAATCCCTGAAAGAGCACGAGACAATCGAGTTTATGGCAGGTCTCTATGTCTACAAGCTGGGCAGCTCATTTTTCTATGCAGATCTGTTTGAAGCGGCTAAGGTCGCCTATGACGCCGCCTTAGCCATCAAGCCCAACAAACACGAAGCGCTTACTGGCAAAGGCATTGCCTTAGCTGAATTAGGCCGAAGGGAGGAGGCGATCGCCGCCTATGACGCCGCCTTAGGCATCAAGCCCGACTATCACGTAGCGCTCTACAACAAAGGTGTTGTCTTAGCTGAATTAGACCGATGGGACGAGGCGATCGCCGCCTTTGCACCGCCTTAGGCATCAAGCCCGACTATCACATAGCGCTCTACAACAAAGCCTGTTGCTATGGGTTGCAAAGTCAAGTTGAGCTTGCCATAGAAAACTTGGAACAGGCGATTCACCTCAGCCCTAAGGAATACCGAGAGATGGCAAAGACGGATACAGATTTTGCCCCCATTCGCGACGATCCTCGGTTTCAAGGGCTAGTGCAATATGGTGAAATCGCTTGACTGTTCCCCATGAAAAGTGCCCGATACCTTGAGACAGGGTTTCGTGAACAATCCAGGCTAGCTGATATCCTCTGGGGTTGGCTTTAGCCACACTGGGAGTTTCTCCACGGTATAGGCACTCACGAGAGCGAAGCTACTCACCCCAAAGCTGAAACTCAAAATGGTTAGTTCTGGGCTGTCAAACCAGAGCGCATCCGGATAGAAGATACTGATTCCCAAAGTGGAAATGGCCGCAACCCCTCCAGTGACCAACGAGAGTTGAACACTCGCGGCAGAGAATGAAACGCGCTGGTTCCGTTCCATCAGGTAGGCAATAAACGGCGTCCCCACGGCGGCTAGATAAGCGGCATAAAAGCACACAATCAGCCCAACGATTTCGCCACCCTTGAGGGCAATCCCTAGGGCAAAGGCTCCGTTGAGAACGTTGAAACCCACCCGTCTGTAAGCGCTCGACTCCAATCCAGCCAAATCTAACAGCGCCTTAGTTTGAATGCGCAGGATATTGCTGCCCAAGCCCAGAGCAGGGAGCGTTAGGCTAGCGATCGCCAGAATGCCCCACGGTTTCTCAGATCCGCCCCCAAACCACCCGAGGATAAAGGGAATCACCGTTTTACCCGTAACGGATTCCGGTAAAACCCCTACAGTTTGAGCGGCTAGCACGAGGGCGCTGGGCAAAAAGGCAAGAGCGATCAGAATTAGGCCAGCAAATAGGCAACTCCAGACCGCAATTTTAGCCGCGTGCGATCGCACCACAAACTGCTGGCACTTCATATCGACCAGCACCAACAACACCGTCGATAGCAAAACACCCACAGAGGCTGTCGGCGGGACTTGTTCCAGACTCGGGACAAACGTCAGCACAGCTGTGCTGTAGGCCATGCCGTGATCCAAACGCCAAAGCGCCGCCGCCAAAACCAAGATATTGACCAGGAGCAGCCCGCGAACAACCCAACTCGCGCGCTCCACAGGCAATAGCGACAAAGCGCAAAAGCTAACCGTCACCGCGATCATCGTGGGCACCGGAGGATATCCGACGATGCTCAAAATCGCTGCAACGGCAATGATTTGCACCGCTTCGATGCCGATAAGCGAAATCCAGGACATCAGCCCACTGCCCACTTTCAATGGCCATCCGAAGCGATCGCCCAGCAATGTCCAGAGCGGTTCCACCTGCTGCCAATAAAACTGAGCCAGCAACGCCAGCCCGATCATTCCTAGACCAACGGCAACCCCGTAGAGGCTACCGCTGGCACCACCCGTCACGACCTGTTCAGCGGTACCCAGCAAGAACCCCAAGCCATAGTGCGAGGAAACCAGCAGCGTTGTGAGAGAAACCACACCCAAGGTTCGTTCCACAGTCGTCATGAGCGACGCACTCCAAGCAATAATCACGACCCAGTAGTGACATTAGCAGGAGCCAACGCCAACGAGTGTGTCAACACGAGCATTCAATCGCTAGGGTCAGGAAGCTCACAACCATTTTGTAAAGAGAACCCGATTGTGGTCAACAAATCCAGCGTTTCGGTAGAAGGCTTGAGCCGGGATGTTTTTCCGTTCTGCCTCCAGATGTAGGGCTTGGATACCCTGCTCTCGGCATATCGTTTCAGCAAACTGCAAGCTTTGTGTACCAATCCCCCGCCCGCGATACGCAGCTCGAAGGTAGATTTCATCCAAAAATGCATCCCGCCCGCCATACTCCAGGCTAAACCCGAAGGTTATGGCAAGATAGCCAGCGATCGCCTCATCAATCCGAATTATATAGACACAGCCATAGGAGTCATTGGTCAAGATGAGTTGCAAGGCTGAGCGGGCGGCCTGTTCATCAAACGGCAACGCCTCATATGCATAGAACTCACCCATCAACGACATGAGCGTTTCGATGGCTGAAACCGACGCAAGCTCAAAGACAGGTTCCATTCACACCAACAAATCGGCTCGGGGATTAAACGTTTCCACCTGACGCAGCTTCTCGTAAAGCTCACGTTCCGGTTCGCTAACGTCGCGGGGAACGAGAACCAATACCTCAACAATCTGATCGCCTCGCTGGCCATTGATGGGGTAGCCTTTCCCGGCCATCCGCAGCTTTTGCCCACTGCGCACCCCCGCAGGCACCATCATCTTCACCATGCCATGCAGCGTCGGCTCCTCGATCGCCCCGCCTATCAGCGCTTCACAGGGCGTACTCGGGAGATGTCAGTACAATTCTGTTCCCTGCATCCGGAAGATGGGTTGGGGAGCCAATTCAATCTTGAGTAACT
>JBCBSJ010000146.1:0-11272 GCA_039819245.1 Cyanobacteria bacterium J06638_20 | reverse complement strand
GTTTGGCTACAATACTCGCTGGCGTCCTCTGCATTTTTCGCTGATTTCCCTGTAATTTGTCCTTTTATCCTGTCTTCCTATGATTGAAGCCGACCATCTCAGCAAAACCTACGGCTCAACGCTGGCTGTCGAAGATGTCACATTTTCGGTGGAAGCCGGGGAAATTTTGGGCTTCCTGGGACCGAATGGGGCGGGGAAGACGACGACGATGCGGATTTTGTCGGGATACCTGCCCGCCAGTCGAGGTACGGCGCGGATTGCTGGGTTTGATGTGCATGAAAACTCGATGGCGGTGCGCCAGAACATTGGCTATTTGCCCGAATCGCCTCCCCTTTATCCAGATATGACGGTAGACGGGTTTCTTTGGTTCGTGGCGCGGTTGAAGGGCGTGGCAGCAGGCGATCGCGCGTCTCGGGTGGCGGCAGCGATTGAGCGCTGCAACCTGGAAGAAAAGCAGCATGTGCTGATTCGCAAGCTATCGAAGGGATTTCGGCAGCGGGTGGGCATTGCGCAAGCGTTGGTGCATGATCCCCCGGTCATCATTTTGGATGAGCCGACCGTTGGCCTAGATCCCCGACAGATTATTGATGTACGCAACCTGATCAAGAGCCTGGCGGGCGACCACACCATCATTCTTTCCACCCACATCCTGCCGGAAGTGAGCATGACCTGTAGCCGGGTCGCCATCATCAACAAAGGGCGAGTTGTGGCGACGGATTCTCCCGACCACTTGATGGCTGGGCTTCGGGGTGGGCAGGGCTATGAAGTCGAAATTGCTGGCGATATGGCGGCGGTAGAGCCGATGTTACAGCAGTTGCCAGAGGTGCGAACGGTCGAAGCCTTGTCGGAATCGGGCGGCGACCTGGCAGACGGGCACACGCTTGTGCGGGTGATGACCCAGGGCGATCGCGACCCAGGGCAAGCGATCGCCGCGACCATTGTCGGCTCTGGGGTGGGGCTGTATGAAATGCGGCGCATTCGCCTCAGCCTGGAAGAGGTGTTCCTGGAGCTAACGACCCAGGAAGCTGGCGATAACGATTCAGGTAGCCCGCCAACCGATAGCCAACCGACAGATAAAACGGCAACGGCTCCTGAAGCCAACTCCGAGCCCAGTGCAGACAACGAGACGAACGGCACCCATCATTCATCCAACCAGGAGGAGAGCTAATGCAAATCCTTTGGAGCAACTTGATTGCCATCTATCGACGGGAGTTGCAGAGCTATTTTGCTTCACCGTTTTTCTATGCGATCGCCGCCGTCTTCTGGTTACTTAGCGGGTTCTTCTTCGTGGTGATTTTGCTCGGCCCCGATGGCGTCATTGCCCAGGTTTCCCTCCGCGACCAGGCAGGTATCACGGAGCCGCCCATTGATGTGCCCTACCAATTTCAGGGCATTTTTCTGAACTTGATTGGCTCCCTGTCCCTCTTCCTATTGCCCATGCTATCGATGGGGCTATACACCGAAGAGCGTAAGCGCGGCACCTTAGAGCTCCTGGCCACGTCCCCCGTAACAAACTGGGTCGTTGCCATGGGCAAGTTGCTGGGGGTTGTCACCTTCTTTATGACAATGACCCTGCCCTTGCTGGTGTACGAAGTGGTGGCGTTCAGTGCCTCCAATCCACCTGCGTCCTATCAAGTGTTGCTGCTGGGGCATGTAGGGTTAATTTTGATGGCCGCCAGCGTCTTGTCCCTGGGCATGTTCATTTCCTCCCTGACTGACAGCACCATTCTGGCAGCGGTGCTCACCTTTGCCCTGATGTTGCTGCTATGGGTCACGGATCTAATCGCCAACAGCCTGGCCGGGCCGATCGCTGATGCCCTCGGCAACTTCTCCTTAATCCAGCACTACAACGATCTGATTCAAGGCCAGTTCAACACCAGCAGCATCGTCCTGTTTTGCAGCTACATCGTCCTCGGCATTTTGCTCACCGCGCAGTCCATCGAAGCCTTCCGCTATCAGCGCTCCTGATACAGCTAGGCACCCCATCCAAAGTCATTTGGCTAAGCCCACGACGGCATCCAAAACCCAAAATCTAAAATCCCAAATTGACCGTCGCTTGCCCTTTCGTCCTAAATCTCAATCATGAAAACCTGGCAACGCTACACAAATTATCTATTCTGGTTTGGCCCCTTTCTGCTGGCCATGGGGCTGACGGTGGGAGGCGTTTCGGGAAGCTGGGGCATTTTGCCCTTCGCCCTAATTCTGGGGGGCATCGTGATTGTGCTGGCGTGGCTGGCGATCCAGAGCAACGAGCTGCGCAACGTGTGGAGCGATCGCTCCACCCAGGATGGCACCAATGCATTGATCGCCACCCTTGCCGTGCTCATCATCGTCGTGCTGATTAACCTTTTGGCTGACCGATACAACGGCAGTTTTGACCTCACCGAAAATCAGCTCTTCACCCTTTCGCCTCAAACCAAGGAAGTTGTGGAGGGGTTGCAGGACCCCGTGGAGGTGTACCTGTTCGACCCGCTGCCCAACCCACGGGATCAGGCGTTGCTCGACAACTACGAAGAACTGAACCCCGACAACTTTGCCTATCGCTACATTGACCCACAGGCTGAACCGGGCGTGACGCAGCAATTTGGGGTGCGGCAGTTCGGGGAAGTCTATGTGGAGCAAGGGGAACAGCGACAACTGGTGCAAACGGTGTCGCCGGACTTGCCACTGACGGAACCTCGGCTGACCAATGCCCTAGTGCAACTGACGAGCGATCGCCAGATCACCATTTACTTTGTGCAGGGGCATGGCGAACGGTTGCTGGAACTAGGTCAAGGCGGCTTGTCTCAGGCATTGCAAAGCCTCCAGGACGAAAACCTGGTCGTCGAACCCCTCAACCTGGCAAACAGTCCAGAAGTCCCCGAGAATGCCGATGTTGTGGTGCTAGCAGGACCACAGCGATCGTTGCTGGATGAAGAACTGGCCGCGCTAGAAACCTACATGCAAGGGGAAAGTGGCCTGCTCCTGCTCCTCGACCCTTTGAATGAGCCGGAATTGGATGAGTTTCTAGCAGATTGGGGCGTCGAGGTGAGCGATCGCGTCCTTTACGAACCCGCTAGCGGCAACGATGGCATCATCACCTTCATCACCCAGTACGGACAGCATCCCATAACCCAAGAGCTGCTCAACGGCATTTCCTTCTATCCCCTCTCTCGCCCGCTGCAACTCACTGAAACCGATGAAGTCCAGGCACTCCCACTACTAATCACCTCTGAGCAAACCCAAGCCCGGGAGATTGGCGAAGACGGAACCTTACTTCCTCCGGGCGACAATGACCCCGAGGGCAACTTTGTATTGGGTGCCGTTCTCAGTCGTCCTGCTGAAGTAGAGGACGCTCCCGAAGCCGCCGAAGAAGCGTCTGAGGAAACCGAAGAAGCTCCTGACGCAGAGGCAACGACCGAAGACACCGAGGCAACAACCGAGGGTACCGAGGCAATCCCTGAAGCTGCTGAGGCAACAACCGAGGAAGAAGAAGCTGTTACCCTTCCTCCTGAAACCCGGATGGTAGTCATTGGCAACTCCAGCTTTATCACCGATGGCATCATCAGCCAGCAACTCAACCGGGATGTCTTCCTCAACGCTATCAACTGGCTCAGCCAAGACGAAACCGCAAGCCTCGCCATCCGTGCCGCTGAACCTACCAACCGTCGCATTCTTCTCTCCCCCATCCAACAAGTTGGTTTGGCGATCGCCGCCATGGCTCTCCTCCCTGCCCTGGGTCTGGGGCTAGCCATCGCAAGCTGGTGGCGTCGCCGTTAAAAAGGGAACAAATAGGTGGGCGAAAGTCCGTCGTTTCCTCAACGGTTACCCTCGCTTCTTTCCTTCTCGCCCTTTGTGCCTTTGTGGTTCACTCCAACTCACCTCAAACCGATGCAACTCAAACGCCAAAACATCCTGCTCGTCCTAACAGCCCTTGTCCTAGGTGGCGCCGTGCTCCTGACGCGATCGCCCAACAATGCCACCTCCACCGACACCACCACCAACCTGTTTGCCTTCGATGAGCAGGATATCCAGGCGCTAGACATCGATACGGTCGCCCGCAATTTTGCATTTGAAAAGGACGAGAACGGCATCTGGCTCATCACCGACCCCGAAACGGCGATCGCCAATGATGCCACCGTTGCGTTCCTCGCCAACTTGCTGGTAACCTCCTCCAGCGACCAAACCCTTGCCGCCACGCCCGACGACCTCTCCACCTACGGCCTCGATCGCCCCTTCGCCACCGTTGATATCACCCTCGAAGATGGCAGTACCCATCAACTGGTTCTCGGCACCTTCAACTTCGACCAAAGCCGCCTCTATGCCCAGGTCGATCCCGAAGCCGAAGCGACTGAAGCGGAGGCAGAAATCGATGTGCTGCTCGTCCCTGCCGACTTCGAGACCGCCATCAATCGTCCACTAGAAGACTGGTTGCCGGAGGAAGAAGAAGCGGTTGAACCGACTGAAGGTGAGGCCGAAGCCACAACCGACACACCCGAAGAAGCAGTGGAGACAGTGCCAAGTGCTGAGGAATAGGAATAAGGGGCAAGATCGGATTTGATACAAATTTTGATACAAATATCAATACGTTCGATTGGCAGCTGAGTAAGCCTTCTCCAAGGCGCGATCGACCTTATCAAAACACTTCTCAATTTGTCTAAAGGATGCCTCTTCCGATGTCGCCACTTGAGCCAGTTCAATGCTGGCACGAATCAGGCTGAAAGCGGCGCTATTGATTGGAGGTTGACCCGATCCACCCCGCAACGCCTTTGCGAGTTGCGCCAATTGTGCTAACTCCTCTGACCAATCTTTGATGGCAACAGATTTGCGGCGTGTTGTGGCGCCTTGTAGGAGATCATCCAATGATTCGATAATCTCCTGATTTTGCTTTGCGGCTAAATAAGTGTCCTTAAAACCAGCGGACATATTGCCACCAATCATCACGTTGTACCCTTGCAACAGTCCGTCATACACAATCTTTCCTTTGAATGGAAGCAAAATAGCTTTCACAGGAAAAGGAAGGGCGTGTTTTGGAATCATATCGGTCAAATCGTCGTATAAACTCAAAACCCCATACACACGATCTTCGCCATCAATAAACACGGCATAGCGCTTCAAGATGCGCTCGATAAAAAATGTGTCGATGACGCAATGTTGCCACCCCTGGACGATCGCCAACTGCTCTGCTGAAAACTTCTGGGGATTTTCCTGCACAAACACATCAATCAGTTCAGGCTGCTCGAAGGTCGCATCCCGCACAAGTATCTTCTTGTCAGGATCTTGTAACGTTGCATAATCTTGTAGGGTTTTGACTTCTGGTAATAGTTGCTTTTTCTGCTTGACAAAAAACTGCAACGCCCACATCAGTTCAAAGAACAGATCTGCATCGCTTTGCTCCAGTTTCATTGCTCAAAGTCCCAAGAAAAACAGCAGTTAGGTTTGACCTTATGGAAATATTCTAAGTACCAGACAAAAAACAAAGTCTAGGATTTCAGGAAGGTTCTGATTTCGTGCCCTGCATATAGGGAAATATTACGAAAATTTCCGAAATCTCTGCTGGGCACTTGACCTTCCATCCCACTGGAACCTTTACTATGTCAGTAATTCTGCAACGAACCTGATTCATTTCCCCCTTCAAGTTTTGCGGAGAGACAACGAATGAAGTATGAACTGACGGTTCCCGATATGGCCTGCTCTGCCTGTGCCAGCACTATTTCTAAGGCGGTGGTGGCGCTCGACCCATCGGCCAAGGTGGCGGCTAACCCTGAAACGAAGCAGGTTGAAATTGAAACCACGATTCCCGAAGCATCCGTCAAGGAAGCGATCACAACCGCAGGCTATTCCATTGCTTAGCCCTTCGAAAAGGCTGCACGACTGACACATAGGATTTAGCCATATTTGTCTACTCAGGTGGACTTAGAAATTGTGGACAGGGTGGACAGTGCCTACCCTGCGAGATCTAGACCTGATAGAACAGCGCAAAAGAGTTTGCGTCAGTTCTGAATCTTTGTACTCAGCAACGGGTATTCCAGCTTCGGGAATGCCCGACATGCTCACTATTTTCTTGTGTAGGACTTGGCGATCCTTGGCGATCGCCCCATTTCTCGATCGCAATTTTCCTCAGTGCGATCGCCCCAATCCAAAATCCAAAATTCTAAAATCCAAAATCCTGCGGAGGCTCCCATGCCAATGGTCTCAAACGCCACAACCATCACCGATCACCTGCAACTGCAAGGCATGAGTTGTGCCGCCTGTGCCCGCAACGTTGAAACAGCCATGCAGCACGTGCCAGGGGTACAGACCGCCAGCGTCAACTTTGGGGCAGAACAGGCAACCGTAACCTTTGACGCTAGAGCAACGGATTTGGAGACCATTCAGACGGCGATCGCCGATGCAGGCTATGGGTCTGTCCCCTTCGCCGAGTTTGGCAGCACCGAGGTAGAGGATGGCATCGATGCCGCCCATCGCGCTGAGCAACGCTTCCTACTCCGCAAGCTTGTGTTTGGCAGCGTTATTAGTGTTGTGCTGGTGGTTGGGTCGCTGCCGATGATGCTGGGCGTCAACATTCCGGGCTTTCCTATGTGGCTGCACAATGCCTGGCCTCAGTTTGTGCTGTCAACTCCGGTGATGGTGTGGTGCGGTCAGGGCTTCTTTGTCGGCGCCTGGAAAGCCTTGCACCGCCGCTCTGCCGATATGAATACCCTGGTGGCGATGGGAACAGGCACCGCCTATCTCTATTCCCTGGTAGCAACCTTTGTGCCCCAGGCATTTGTTGCCCAAGGCTTGGAGCCCGTGGTGTACTACGAGCCTGCGGTGGTGATCATCACCTTGATTTTGCTGGGTCGCTTTTTGGAAAGTCGGGCGCGCCGCCAAACCTCAGCCGCCATTCGCAAGCTAGTCGGGTTACAGGCCAAGACGGCACGAGTTGTTCGCGACGGTCAGGACGTAGATTTACCTCTGGAAGCAGTGGTTGTGGACGATGTTGTCGTGGTGCGACCGGGGGAGAAAATTCCTGTAGATGGGGTAGTGCTGGAGGGGCGATCGCCCGTCGATGAGTCGATGGTGACAGGGGAATCGGTTCCTGTTTTGAAGACCCCAGGGGACGAAGTAATTGGCGCGACTATCAACAAGACGGGTAGCTTTCGCTTTCGGGCGACTCATGTAGGCAAGGACACAGTATTGGCACAAATCGTCAAATTGGTGCAAGAGGCGCAGGGATCAAAAGCTCCCATTCAGCGAATGGCTGACCAAGTGACGAGCTGGTTTGTGCCTACCGTGATGGCGATCGCTGTCCTCACCTTCATCCTCTGGATGGCGCTGACGGGGAATCTAACCCTGGCCTTGCTAACAACCGTCAGCATCTTGATCATTGCTTGCCCCTGTGCCCTCGGCTTGGCCACCCCCACCTCCATCATGGTGGGCACGGGCAAGGGGGCAGAAAATGGCATCCTGATTCGCAATGCCGAAAGTCTGGAACGCGCCCACCATATCCAAGCCATCGTACTGGATAAAACCGGAACCCTGACCCAGGGTAAACCGACGGTGACCGACTATGTCACCGTGGATGGAACCGCCAACCGCAACGAAATCAAGCTGCTGCGATTGGCCGCTGCGGTGGAACGTCAGTCCGAGCATCCCCTAGCCGAAGCGATCGCCACCTATGCCGAGCGGCAAGGGGTGGATTTGCAAGACCTCCCCACCGTGCAAGCATTTGAGGCGATCGCTGGGCAGGGCGTGCAGGGCAGGGTGTCCGACCATCTCGTCCAGATCGGCACGCGCCGTTGGATGGATGCCCTCAACATTCCCACCACGACCTTGAGTAGTCACCAAACCACCTGGGAATCCCAAGCCAAAACCACCGCCTGGATCGCCGTTGATGGGCAGATCGAAGGGCTGGTGGGCATTGCCGATGCCCTCAAACCCTCTTCCGCAGCGGTCGTACAAACCCTGCATCGGATGGGGCTGGAAGTGGTGATGCTGACGGGGGACAATCACCCCACCGCCGAGGCGATCGCCCAGGAAGTTGGCATTGCTCGCATCTTTGCGGAGGTGCGCCCTGACCAGAAAGCCGACACCATCAAAGCCTTGCAGCAGGAAGGCAAGCAAGTGGCGATGGTGGGTGATGGCATCAACGACGCTCCGGCGCTAGCACAGGCAGATGTGGGCATTGCGATTGGAACGGGAACTGATGTGGCGATCGCGGCTAGCGACATTACGCTGATTTCTGGCGACCTCCAGGGTATCGTCACCGCCATCCAACTTAGCCATGCCACCCTCCGCAACATCCGCCAGAATCTCTTCTTTGCCTTTTTCTACAATGTTGCCAGCATTCCCATCGCCGCAGGCATTCTCTATCCCATCTTGGGCTGGTTGCTCAATCCCATCATTGCAGGCGCGGCGATGGCCTTCAGTTCCGTCTCAGTGGTGACCAACGCCCTTCGCCTCCGCAACTTCCACCCCAAACCCATCCGTTAAGGATTTGCAGCTTTGACCTACAGAGCCCCAAATATTGCTTGCAACCGCTGCAATATTTGGGGCTCTGCAACCGGATTGGATAGGCGTAGCTATTGCTCCAGAATGCACGAGGCATCCAGCAGCTTCACAGGCTTGACGTTGTCCACCTCAATGACGACACAGTTAGGCGCAACTCTCGCCAGGGCGGGGAGTCGCCCTTCCCCGAGGCGTTCTAGTAACCGTTGGCGCATGATGGGATATTGGAGGAAAACATCTTCGCTCAAGTACGTCACATCGGTAAAGTCTTGATCGATTAGCAGGTAATCGACTCCGTACTTTTCAATAAACTGCTTAAGCCCATCCAGTTGGGGGGAATATTGCGCCGAGATGTTTTCCACCAGACGTTGTGAAATCTGTTCAAAATATCCGGTATGGTAGGGCAAAACGAAGCCACCACCACCCACCACAACGGAGCGTTTGGCAAAACTGGGTAGGTTGTTAACCTCAGGGCCAATAGAAGCAATCAATGTATCTTTGGGTTGCTCCAACAAATACTCATATATGGGGGGATAGATCCCTTTAGCGTAGCGATCGACCGGAAAAGACTCCCGGTCAAACTCAAGTTGGTAAACATTCACCAGCAATATCGCCAGGATGCAGCTCCCCCCCGCAAGACCCACAAATGCCCGAAAGGACTGAGAGAACCGTTGCCGATTGACAAGCCATTGCATGACCCGATCCCAAACAATGACCAAGGCAACGCCAGCGGACAACGCCATCACAATTCGAACGCTATGCTCTCCGTAACGATTGGGCAAATGCAGCCGAAACACTAGGGCATGGGCAACAAAGAACCAACATAGAGAGACAATCAACGCTTGGGGCACAACCAAAGCTTCGGGGCTAACCCGTTGCGCCAGGGTAAAGCGTTTTCGTCCCCAAATCACCAGAGGCAACGCGAGGCCTAACCCCAGCTGGGGGAGCGCAAAGGAAATATCACACCATTCTGGAGGGAGAAAGCCACTACGCTTGCCGCAAACCCAAAACCGCGTGAAGTGATTGCGGAAAAATCGCGACCAGCCATCGTTGCCGAGAATTGCCATGTTCTGGGCTTCAGCCCGAGTCAGGATAGGCCCATAGACAGAGGGTTCCAGAACATAGGGCAACATAATGCCGACACAAACGGCAATACCCAATAGGTAGAAGCGGAGTTCTGATGCGGAGGTTAAACCCAAGCGGTAATTCTTGATGATAAACAGCCGCATGAAGAGAATGCCGCTGGCAATCAGCACCATCTGTGGATAAAACAAACCCAGCAGCACGATCGCCCCTAGATAAGGAAGCAGCGATCGCCGCATCATGTAATACAAAAACGCCGTAAACAGCGGATACACAAAAGCAACCGGGGTGCCAGATACCACGTCATCACGCAACCATAGGTTCTGATTAAGTAAGGTGGCAGAGATGAAGGCAGCGACGGGCGATGGCAGAAACTGCATCGTTCCTAAGAACGTGTAGACCGTCGTAATCAACAGCAAGACCGAAGGCAATAGCTTGTTGAAAACAATTGGGTCGAAGCCAATTTGGCTGGCAAGCCAGTAAAGGTTGGAATAGCCCCAGGGTGCAACGCTCTGGAAATAATCCGCCATCAAGTCGTTGGGGAACAGTTCTGGGTCGACAAATCGCTGCATCCAAAAGACATGCTGACGCGCATCATCCTGCATCAGGTATGGATAGCTGAATGACTGAAACAGAACAGGAATGCTGTAGCTTAGCGACACCAGCAAGCTTAGACCAAGCCACAAATAGCGTTGCTGAACCGAAATTTCGCCGCTAATGTACTTGCGGAGATAAGACAAGTCCATAAAGCGTGCCATAGATTCAGAAATTGAGCGTTCGGGTGAAAGGAGAGTCACAGGTGTTGCGTCACTTCAAACAAGGGTTCTAAATAAGGGGAAGCGGACTCAAAAGCCAGTAAATATTGGGCGGGGGTGATTTGAAAACAACGATAATAGTGGGTAGTACGATTCCAGAGAACTGAACTTTAGATAACGATTACGCGGTTGCAATGTCAACACCCAACAGGACAACGATTGCCGAGAGATTAAGTCGTTATCGCATTGATCGAACTCTTGCCAACATGGCTTCAGTATCTAGAAACCTTGATGAATGGTTCAAATCGCCATGTTATTAAGGGGAATCAGCGCGATCGCCTACCGACAATCGTCAGCGCGAGGTCATCCGAACTTCCTGTGCCAGTTTGAGGTATTGTCCCAGGAAGGGCAACCCGCCAATCGCCGGGAGGAAGTAGCGTGAGGTGGTAAGCACTCCCAGGGCTGCTCCGACGGCTGCGGACATGTAGGGTTGGTAAAAGGCGATAAGTGCCGCATCGCGGGTGCCAACCCCGGCAAAGGTCAGGGGCAACAATCCGGCGAGGATAGCGAGAGGGGACAGCGCAAGGTTGGCGAGAAAGGGAACATCGGCGTTGAGCGCCAGGGTAAATAGCCAAATCTGCAGTAGATGTAGGAACCAAATGAAGATAGAGGTGCCTGCAATGACAGCGAGGCGACGGCGATCGCCCCAGAAGTAGTCATGCATTTCCTTCCAGGAATAGCTGAGCTTGTTGATTTTGAGCTTCAGCTTTTTGGGGGCGATCTGGTGAGCCCGCTTGAAGAAGAACTGAGCAAACCCGGGCGACCCCAGCAGCAATAAGCCCAAAATCAAGCCCGTGGACACACTCACCGTCATGCCCCAAAACAACCAATCCTTGGCGGGATAGAGCAATAGGCCAAAAACGCACCAGATCAGCAGCGAGAGCATATCGCAGGCTTTTTCAAAC
>JBCBSJ010000145.1:0-11570 GCA_039819245.1 Cyanobacteria bacterium J06638_20 | reverse complement strand
GATTGGGTTCTACCTGAGCGAGTAGCGCTACATAAGGTGTCTGGGTTCATTTGAATTGGGCAATGCTTGCCTTTAAAGTCCAGGGTGCAGGAGTTGAACCTGCCTGAGGCGAATTATGAGTTCGCTGCCTAATCCGCTCGGCCAACCCTGGAAGCGAAGTTCGTTGACGTTATTCTATACTGAGCCATTGGGAATGCGACAACTGCTTTTCCTGCGGAAGGGTCAATAATCTTTACGTTTGCCTCAGAATTATTTTTGAGAGAAGGGTTGCTGTGCCCGCGCACCCACAAATCATTCCTTTTTGAGGACTATTCGCTAAATTATGGGTGGGTATATGCTGCGTGTTGATCATCATTTCGTACGGATTACAATTGTGAGACGCGTGTAATAGTCAAGCAGTAGGATGGCGATCGCACCTCATCTCACCGCTTGCTGGCACCCGGTTTAGCCCTCTAACCAGCAGTACTCTAGGACGTAAGGAAAATGCGAATCAAGGAGCGTAGAAAAAAGGGATGAGAATTAACTCCACGGTTGCCCTGACATTGGTTTTGCTTGTCCTCATGGTTGGAGCAGGGGTCGTCAGTGCCTTCTATGGTTATTCCCTAGGACGAGAGGCACTCAAGGGCGTTAAGCAGCCCGATGTGCGTCCTGCCACGGTTGGCGAGAATGTTCCCGACTCGACCGAGGTTAGAGAATTTGAAATTATTCCGGAGTCTCAAATTTTGGAAGATGTCAACACGCAGATGAATCGCTCTTCCTTACCGTCATCTCCTTGGTCAGCGATCGCTTGATCCATACTATTGGCGTTTTTCTGCTGTTTCTTGGCTCCTATTCCTAGCTATCTCGACCCTATCCACGCATGATTGCCCTTGCTCAAGCAGAACCTCCGGGGGATGCCCTTGCCCTCAGCCAGGGGGACATTACCATCCGACTCCTTTCCGTGCTTCTGCTGATTGCTATCAATGCCTTCTTTGTCACGGCTGAATTTTCCATTGTTTCAGTCCGCCAGTCGCGGATCAACCAACTGGCGGCGGCGGGCGATGTGCAGGCGCAGACGGTACAAGGGCTACAGCGCAGTATCGAGCGGATGTTATCGACGGCCCAGTTGGGGATAACCCTATCCAGCCTGGCTTTGGGGTGGATTGGAGAAAAGACAATCGCCGTGCTCGTTTCTCAGGCAACGGAAGGCTTCCTATCCCACTCCGTTGCCATTCCCATGTCTTTTTTGCTGGTCGCCTATCTGCAAATTGTGTTGGGGGAACTGTGCCCCAAGTCTCTTGCGCTGACCTATGCAGAACAACTGGCAAGATTTTTGGGGCCACCGAGCTTGGCCATTTCTCGCTTCTTCAATCCGTTCATTTGGGTCTTAAATCAATCCACCCGCTGGCTGTTGGGCCTTTTCAATATCCGCAGTAGTGGCCAGCTCTGGTATAGCCGTGTCACCCCTGAAGAGTTGCAACTGATTATTCAAACTTCTAGCGCCTCCCCCGAGCTAGAGGAAGATGAGCGGGAGCTGTTGAGCAATGTCCTGGAATTTGCTGATGTGACGGTGCGGGATGTGATGGTTCCTCGCATCAGTATTGCGGCGATCGAGCGAACGGCGACCCTACGGGAGTTGCTGCTGCAAGTGGATGATTCTGGATTTTCTCGTTACCCCGTCATCGAAGAATCGCTGGATGAGGTGGTCGGCACCATTTATTTCAAGCATGTATTGGGGCCGCTAGTCAGAGGTACGATTACGCTGGATGATGCGATCGCCCCCTGGATTCAGCCCCCACAATTTGTCCCAGAAAACCTGTTGCTGGGGGAATTGCTCCAAAATATGCGACAAGCCCGCCAAACCCTGATGATGGTGGCTGATGAGTTTGGGGGAACCGCTGGTTTGGTGACCCTAGAAGATCTGACCGAGCGTATCATTGGGGATCCAGAAGAGGTCCCCGATTCAGAGGAAGAGTCGACTATTCAGGTACTCGATGACCAGACGGTGCTGGTGCAGGCGCAGATGAACCTGGAAGAGGTGAACGAAGCGTTGAATCTCAATCTGCCTGTGACCGAAGATTATCAGACCCTAGGTGGGTTTCTAATTCACCAAATGGAAAAAATTCCTGCCCCAGGGGAATGCCTCAATTATCGTAATTTGGAGCTAATTGTGTCGTCGGTTGATGGGCCGCGCTTGCATCAGATCCGGATTCACCGACACCTATCGAGCACGGATAAGACAGATGCCGATCCGGCGGCGATGATTCAGCCCTTTGACCCTGCCACGCAATCCCCATCGAATGCATCGAATGGTACGGAAAACAGCCCCCATTCCCATCCGTGACCCCTAGAACTCCCTCACATGATCGCCTGATCCCACTATCCCCCCTTAAGCCCCATGCCAATTCCTCATCCTTTTACTCAACTCGACCTCCCAACCCTGAGGCTCGAAGTGCTGAACCTATTTGCTGAGGTGGCCTACAAGGAAGGCGATTTCACCTTGTCCTCTGGCAAAAAGAGCAACTATTACATCAATGGCAAACAGGTAACGTTGCATCCCAGAGGAGCCACAGGCGTTGGGCGGTTATTGCTGGATAAGGTACCGGCTGATGCGGTTGCGGTTGCTGGCCTGACCCTGGGCGCCGATCCACTGGTGACGGCGACCAGCGTGGTGGCGGCCTATGAAGGGCGATCGCTCACGGCTCTGATTGTTCGCAAGGAAGCTAAGGGGCATGGCACCCAGGCTTACATCGAAGGTCCCACATTGCCTCCGAACAGCTCTGTCATTGTTCTTGAGGATGTGGTGACCACCGGGCAATCGGCGTTGAAAGCGGTCGATCGCCTCCGAGCGGCTGGATACCAGGTTTCCCACATCATCGCCCTAGTTGATCGCCACCAGGGTGGTGCAGAGCTTTATGCCGAGCAGGGAATCACCTTCGAGGCTCTATTCTCCATCCTGGAAATTCAAGGGTGCTGGCGATCGCAGCAAAGGCAGAATGCGACCAACACCTAACTGAATGGGCTTATTTATTGCGCTTGTGCCATCAGCCCGCACAATAGAAAGTGTTGCATTCCGTTGATTTTTCGTTTCTATGCTGACCCAGCAGTCGCCACGCCAAGAGCCGATTTGGATAACCGTCATCCGTCTTTTGCGGTGGGATAAGCCTGCCGGACGGCTGATTTTGATGATCCCGGCCTTGTGGGCAGTGGTGCTGGCAGCACGGGGAACACCGCCGCTGTTGCTGGTGGGGGTGATTGTGCTGGGGACCCTGGCCACCAGTGCGGCCGGATGCGTGGTTAATGACCTGTGGGATCGCAATATTGACCCAAAGGTGAAACGTACCCGCACTCGTCCCCTCGCTTCCAAGGCACTGACCGTGCAAACGGGAATTGTGGTGCTGCTAGTGGCCTTTGCCTGTGCCTATGGTTTGTCGCTTTTTCTCACGCCACTGAGCTTTTGGTTATGTGTGGTGGCGGTTCCTGTCATCGTGGTATATCCCTTGGCAAAGCGGGTGTTTCCGGTGCCGCAACTGGTGCTAGCGATCGCCTGGGGATTTGCCGTACTGATTAGCTGGACGGCGGTAACGGGTGCGTTGGAGTGGGCCACTCTCTGGCTCTGGGCCGCGACCGTGCTATGGACGTTGGGCTTCGATACCGTCTACGCCATAGCCGATCGGGAGGATGATCGGCGCATTGGTGTCAATTCCAGCGCCCTATTTTTCGGCGATCGCACCCCCCAGGCTGTCGGCGTTTTCTTCCTACTCACCACCGTTTTTCTCGGCATCGAAGGGAATGCGATGGGGTTGGGCATTCCCTACTGGATTACGTTGGCGATCGCCTTCCTCGGTTGGATCACCCACTATCGCCAGCTGCTTCCCCGCAAACCTCATCCTTCGGTATATGGACGCATCTTTCGCCAAAACGTCTACCTCGGCTTCATTCTCCTTGCAGGTATGCTCCTCGGCTTTTGGCTGTAGCGATTTTAGATTTTAGATTTTGGATTTTGGATTTTGGATTTTGGATGTTAGATAGCGGCGGCGTGAACCCGTCAACCAATTTGTGGTCTTTTCCGTGTCCTCTGCACCTCTGTGGTTCCATTTCAATCATTCCAATCCTCACTTACCCCGAGCGCTTACCCAAAATTCTCTCCTCCACTTCTTTAAGAACCGTTACACCCCCCCTCCCAAATCCTAAAAAAATGGGCATAACATCAGGTAGATCTCTCCGGCTCACGTGAATTTTGCATAAGCCTGTCTAAATTCGTTGATGGTGTGGGCGCGTCGCGCCTACACCATCAAAAAAGTGTGCAAGCCCTATCTAAAAATGTCCCATGAATCCTCTCGCCCGTTGTCCCTCCTGCGCCCCTTCCCTCGGTCGCTTTGAAGCCAATGGCTATTTCCGCGCTACTTGCTCGCACTGTCGTCTCCGGATGGAGGGCTTTTGGGGGAGAGTGACCCACTGGCAGTCTAAAGGGGAGCCAGTGTTCTACCTTTCGCCCAATCTGCCAAAGCTATTTCGCCGTCGCTATCAGTTCCGCATCACCACACCCGGTCGAGAGTTAAAGCAACTGCAATTTTCCTCACCGGGGCTGGATGACCAATTGCCGATGCGCACGGGCGATCGCCTCTCCATCCTCTATACCGGGCAGCGGGGCAATATGGAAAAGTTGTTGGCGGTTCGCAACCATTCCCTGGGTCAAGCTTATTGTCCTACCTCTCCGATCTCTAGCCGTTCCCATCTCTGGAAAACGCGGGGGGGCGTCTCGGCAGCGGTTGGGCTAGGAGCATTGTTCGGGGGTATCAATCCGGGGGTGTTATCCTTGGGAGCCGCTGCCCTTGCGGTGGGGGCACGCATGACCCACGCCGCTGAGTTGACGGTGCCGGAGCTGCGAGGCGATCGCCCCCATGAAGCCCGCTTGCTGGCAGAGCTAAAGCTAGTGCAGCAAAAGGGGGATTTGGAGCACCACATCGAAGCGCTGCGTCAGGAAATTCAAGATCACAAAGACCTGATCAAGCGCCTCCAGGAACTACGCCGCAAAATGATGGCCTATAATCCCACCCTCTATGGGCCACGGGTTGCCCGCATTGAAAGTGCCGTTCGCCTGATCAAGCAGCGCATTGACCATACCCAACGGCTGATCGAGGAATATCGCGAGACGATTCAAATGCTGGATATTGAACTGGAGGCGTCTGCCCTAGCCGATCGCCTCCCTGATGGCGATGACTTCACCCGCCATGTGCTGGAACGGGTTGAAGAGCTAAAGGCACTCGAAGAACAAAACAAGGCCACCTGGGATGCTATCCAATCGGTTCCCGAGGTTCGCCGACTTCGCCTCAATGCATAGTTGCAAAAGCCTCTGAGTCCTAGCCGAGAACTTGGGAGAATTCTGGAAAAGAATTGACCCTTTAAGGATCACGAATAAATTAAAACCAGGATTTTATTTTGGAAAGCGCGGCTCAGCCGCGCTTTCCAAAATAGGTTTTGGATTTTATTTAATTCAAGATCCTAAGCCTGTGTCCTTCGACTGTGCTCAGGACACGCAGCGACGAACTGGCTGAGCGCAGTCGAAGCCAGCGGGTATATCCTTTTCGAGATTAGACTTTTGCTAAACCCAGTGGTACCTGCACCATCCAAAATCTAGGGTTCTCTGGCCTTTATCCTGTACTCAGGGGAGAATAGGAAGAAGGCACAACGGATAAACTTGCCGAAATTCAGTCGGTCACCGATAGGATGCGGATAGCGCAGCGTAACGCATCATGGCCGATAGATATTTTTGGGCGATCGCCTACCCTTCACTTTGTGCCTTTGTCGTTCTTCACCCTTCAGTACTGTCCTATGCTGACTTCCACGCAGGAATTGCTTGAAACAGCGTCCCGCAATATTTATGCGATTGGCGCTTTCAATGTCTACAATCTGGAGGGAGTAAAAGCGGTTGTGCAGGCCGCAGAAACCGCCAATAGCCCCGCTATGCTTCAGATTCATCCCAGTGCCTTGAAGTATGGCGGCTCAGCTTTGATGGCGCTTTGCCTGGAAGCAGCAGACGAAGCCCCGGTGCCCATGTCGGTGCATCTTGACCACAGCACCTCATCCGATGCTATTCAAATGGCGCTGGCAGGCGGACTACGCTCGATCATGGCGGATGGCTCGCCGTTTCCCTACGGGAAGAATTTGGAATTCACCCGCGCCATGACAGAGCTTGCCCATGACTACGGAGCAGTGGTAGAAGCAGAGATTGGACGCATCAGTGGGACGGAGGATGGGCTGACAATCGCCGAGAAGGAAGCCAAGATGACCGACCCCGACCAAGCGGTGGAGTTTGTGCAGGAAACAGGCGTCGATTCTCTAGCCGTGACCATTGGCAATGTCCATGGAAAATACCAAAGCGAACCCCGGCTTGACTTCGCTCGCCTGGAAACGATTCGCCGCCGCGTCAACATTCCCCTCGTGCTGCATGGGGCATCGGGCTTACCCGCCAGCATGATCAGCAAGTCCATTGAGCGGGGCGTCAGTAAGTTCAATGTCAACACCGAAGTGCGGCAAGCCTACATGAACATTCTCAAGACGGGAGCGTGCAACCTGCCCGACTCTGATTTGCTGGAATGCATGGATGACGTGATTGATGCCATGAAGCAGGTGATCATGGGCAAGTTTGATCTGTTTGGCTCCACAAACAAAGCCCATCTACACCAGTCGCCCTACCTGGCAACGATGCATTAGATATCTGGGTTTCAGTAGGGGTTTGTCCTGTACTGAGATCTTGGGGTTGTAACTGTAGGCATTCCCGTCTGTAACCATTGATTCCGCTGTCATTTCTGTGAAAGCGGGAATTCAGGAACGCTAAACCAAACGCCCGAGAGACTTGCTTCTAAGCCTCATCGCCTCCAGCAAGAACGCCGTTGAGGAAAATATCGGCCATATCCTCTGCCATCTGCTGCATGTCTTTGGGTGAGGCATTGGCAGGCATGATGGTGTCTTGGCTAAAACCCGCAATGGTGAACATGCCGAGAAAGACCTGGGCAACGGTGCGGGGGTTCATCGGGCGATAGATGCCCCGATCCATTGCAGTTTGGAAGAAAGCTTCGGCGACATCGGTCATTTTAGAAATGACTTCGGTTTGAATGCGATCGCGCAAATCGGGATGAAATTGGGCTTCTAGGAAGCACACTCGCAGCATGTCAGAATTTTTGTGGAGGTTGAGCATGCGCTTTCGCATAACCTGGGCGATCGCCTTGTAACTGCCCATTTCGCTCAGCTCGGTGAGCAGGTCGGTGAGCAGGTCGACCCAGCCTTCAGTGACGACTTCAACCAGGATCGCCTTCTTATTTTCAAAATGGCGAAAGAGTGTACCCTCTGCAACTCCAGCTTTTGCTGCCAAATCATGGGTTGTTGTTCCATCAAACCCCCGATGAGCAAACAATTGCTGGGCGGCTTTTAGGATGCGCGTCCGTGTTTCTTGCTCGGTTTGGGGGGGACGATGATGTGTACGCATAGCTAAACTCCCCTTACCATCAGGCATTCCGTCTTGCTTTGACAAACGCTGACTGGCCAATGATGGTTGCTAACGTCGGCTTTGCAAATTTTGCGGAACGTTAAACCACATTGTCGTCTAAGGGATTGAATAATCACGAAAACCGTTACAGTTCCTTACGTTCGCTAGGGGGCGATGTAGGGGTGTAGGAAGAAGTGGGATGGGGCGTAAAATGGGCGAGACTTTCTTTCAGCAAGGTTTCTACCTGCTCCGCACCAAGGGGATGCGAGAAGTAGAATCCCTGAGCGTAGTCGCATTGGAGGGCATTGAGCTGAGCCTGCTGCTTGATGGTCTCGACCCCTTCTGCAATCACCTCAATCCCCAGATTCCAGGCCAGGGTCATGATGGTGCGGACGATCGCCACTTGCTCTGGATCTGTATCCAGCTTGTTGACAAAGGATCGATCCACTTTTAGGGTATCGATCGGCAACCGATGCAGATAGCTAAGAGACGAATAGCCAGTACCAAAGTCATCAATGGAGAGGCGTAAGTTCAGCTCCTTTAGCTGATGGAGCAGCGAAACAGCGGTCTCGGCATTTTGCATCAGCATGGTTTCGGTAATCTCCAAGTTGATGGCTTCAGGTGGGATGGGGATGTCGGCGAGGAGCGATCGCATCTCCGCCACTAAGCCTTCGTCAAAGTGCTGCCCCGACAGATTAATATGGACCACCAATGGTTGGGCCATGTCATAGGTTGCGTGCCATTGCTCCAGTTGCTCACAGGCTTGTCGAATAGCCCACCGTTCCAGTGGCACAATCAATTCCGTTTCTTCGGCAACTGGAATGAAATCCTTTGGCGGGATGCGGCCCCTCGTCGTATGCTGCCAGCGCATGAGCGTCTCGAAGCCCACCAGCCGAAAGTCGCGCAGGGAAATAATGGGCTGATATTCCAGAAAGAATTCTTGGCGGTTGATGGCGCGGCGTAAGTCATTTTCCAGTTGCAGTAATGCGACAGCCTGCTGGTGCATGCCAGGGTCAAAGATTTCGTATCGCGCCCGCCCTTTGGCTTTGGCGCGATACATGGCCGTGTCGGCGTCCCGCAATAAGTCTTCGGCGGCGTGATACTGTTTGCCTCCGAGTGCCAACCCAATGCTGGAGGTAATGAACACTTCGTGATTATCCAGATAAATCGGCTCTTCTAGGGTCGTTTGGATGCGTTCGGCAATAGTGAGAGCGGCGCTGGAGTCGCGAATACTTTCAAGCAACACCACAAATTCATCGCCCCCTAACCGTGCAACAGTATCGCCGGGACGGATGCAGGTGGTGAGCCGCCGAGCGATCGCCATGAGTAGCTTATCGCCCTGCATATGCCCCAGGCTATCGTTGATCACTTTGAAGCGATCGATATCCATGAACAGAACCGCATAGAGATAGTCGGTACTGCGGCGGGCAACTTCAATAGTGTGGATCAGCCGATCCATCAACAAGGCGCGGTTAGGCAGACCCGTCAACGTATCATGCAGCGCATCATGGAGTAGCTGCTCTTCAATTTGTTTGCGTTCTGTAATATCGGTCTGAGACCCGGCGAGGCGGTTGGCCTGCCCACTTTCATCCTGTACGGCTAACCCGCGGGTTAGCACCCAACGATACTCCCCCGCTTTTGTATGCATCCGATGCTCATGTTCAAGGTTTTTCGTCTCGCCGCTGATGTGTTGATTGATGGCGCGTTTGAAGCCATCCAAGTCGTTGGCATGAACGCAATCGAACCACATCTCAAGGGTATTGGGCAATTCGGAGTCCGCATAGCCAAGAATCGCTTTCCAACGGGGAGAAAAATAAACCTCTCCCGTTCTCAGATTCCAATCCCAAATGCCATCATTGGCGCCCTGCACTGCCAATGCATAGCGTTCTTCGCTTTCCCGTAGGGCGGCTTCGTTGGTCCGACGCTCGGTAATGTCCTGAAAGACAACGACCGTTCCAACCATCTTGTTGTTTTTATAGATGGGAGTGCGGGTGTATTCGACCGGGAAGGTGTTGCCATCTTTACGGGAGTAAGTATCCGTCTGGCTATGGGAGAGAACATCGGGCGTAAACAACGCGTCATCGATCGCAGAGGGCTGCGAAACCTCTGAAAGGATGCGCCAGATCGATTGCCCAATCAGTTCGGTAACATTCCAGCCCAACATCCGAGCGGCGGCGGGATTAATGAAGGTGATCGTGGCATTTAGATCCAACCCGTAAATGCCTTCCCCTGCGGAATTGAGAATCAGTTCATTCTGATGGCGGAGTTGCTCAAGGGTGAGGCTTGCCTGCCGATGAATGGTGATGTCTCGTTGTAAACCAATGAAGTGGCTAAGTTGGTGGGATGGGTCGTAAATCGGATAGAGACCCAGATCACTCCAGAAGGTTTCACCCTGTTTGCGGTAATTGAGGAGGGTACAGGTCGTGGTTTCCCCAGCCCCCATTGCCCATTCCAAATGAGCAATGGTCTCCGGATCCGTCTTGTCGCCATAGAGTAGGCTATGGGGCTGCCCGTACAGCTCTTTGGCGTTGTAGCCGCTCAATTGCTGAAAAGCCGCATTCGCAAAAATGATTGGGCTGTTGGGTTGGCTCGGATCCAGGATAAAAACACCCGTCTGGAGATAGGCGATCGCCGTTTCCATCAGGGCTTGATTGTGTTCACTCTGGTGCAACTTCTGTTGGAGGTGCGATCGCTGTGCTGCCCACCATACAAGATGCGTGAGCAGGCGGTCATCCAAGTGGGTTTGAGGTAGGCAATCCATCGCACCTAGGTTCAAGGCGGTTCGAGCAAACGCACCATCATCATCCAAGGGCAGTACCACTATGGGTTTCTCGCATCCCTGCTGCCGTAAGAGGTTGAGACCATCCTGCCAACTGGCGTCATGGACAATCAGATACAAATCGTAATCATGGGTCTGGACATGCTGGCGAATGTGGGTTCGATTGGCATCTAGCTCGACTTCGCAGATGATCGGAAGATGGTGCGTAAGTCCTTGGAGACGCACAAAAAGAGGGCTATCCGGGCGATCGGCAACCAAAATTCGAAGCTTGGTTTGATGGCTCCTACTCGCTTGGAGATCCTCACTCACCTGATTTGTCTCCTTATTCGAGAACATTAAAACGGGAACATGTAAATCAAAATGTTGTACTGGCTAACCACTGGACTATTGATCAATCCGTGATTTAAGCTATCTTTTGCGTTACTCGTGACGATAATCTTTTTTTGACAGTAATCTGAAGTTAGAAATTAATTAGTCTAAGGCTGAGAACTCGCCTTCAACAACCTGGAAATCAAGGGGTCTCACAGTAGGAGTTCAGTGAGAAGACGGATTGCTAATTGCGGTATAAAATGCATGGGTCTGAGCATCCACTCCAGTAATTGCCGTCCCTACAACGACACAGTGTGCTCCTAAATCAAGAGCTTTCCGCGCCATGGCTGGAGAGGCAATTCCGCCCTCACAAATAATCGGATGTTTGAAGGTGTGGGCTAGCTCCTGCAATACCTCGAAACCAGGAGGATCGTGATTTTGGGTCGCGGCTGTGTAGCCATAAAGGGTTGTGCCAATAAAATCGGCGCCTGCTGCTGCCGCTGCGATCGCACTCTCTACTGTATCGATGTCTGCCATGACGGGCTTTTGTAAATCGGTACGAATGCGAGTAATTAAGTCAGGTAAGGTGATGCCACCAGGCCGTGGGCGTGAGGTTGCATCAATGGCAATAATATCGGCTCCTGCCAGGGCAACTGCCTGAGCCTGCCGATATTGTGGAGTAATATACACCTCTGAATCTGGAAATTGCCGCTTCCAAAGCCCAATAATTGGCACCGACACATGGTGGCGAACGGCTTGGATATGGGGTGGACTGTCGATGCGGACAGCGACCGCGCCCCGATCAACAGCGGCTTGGGCGATCGCAGCGATAATATGCGGATCATGCAAGGGAGAATCTGCGGGAGCTTGGCAAGACACGACCAGACCTTTCCGTAGAAGCTCCCTTGCATGATCCGCATATTATCGCTGCGATCGCCCAAGCCGCTGTTGATCGGGGCGCGGTCGCTGTCCGCATCGACAGTCCACCCCATATCCAAGCCGTTCGCCACCATG
>JBCBSJ010000144.1:0-11587 GCA_039819245.1 Cyanobacteria bacterium J06638_20 | reverse complement strand
GGTTGGCAGTACAGGAGATATTCCATGGAAAGTGTAATTTACGTGCTCTTCTTGGCGGGAGCGCTGGGCGTATTGTTCTTCGCGATCGCCTTCCGTGAACCCCCCCGCATTCAGAAATAGTTTTACCCGTTTTGGGTTGAATAGAATTTACAGTCTCGGATACCGGATGATGCGTTGCGGGTAAAACCCTAAGCGGCGGGTGAACGATGAAAAATAATCGGTATCCATTTGAAAAAAGTGAAGTACCATGACAGAGCCAAAGGTCAAGTCTTTGGCTCTTTGTTTATGTGGTGCGATCGCCTTAAGTTGGGCAATTGTCTGACATGAACGCTCTGACATGAGCGAGACGTTTCTTCTACATCTCGCTAGCGTAGAGGTACCATCAGACGTTAATTGGATCGTCTAGGATTTACTCACTCCCTTTCGATTCACATCCACTATGCTCTCAGATCACATTAATTTTGATCTTGTAGGCATCACTCTGCACTCCAGCGGTCTATCCAGACAATTGAGGTTGCTTCGCTCACTCTAGAGGTTGAGTCCCATGCGCTGCCCATTCTGCCAATTTCCTGAAAACCGAGTCCTAGAATCGCGGTCTGCTGAGGGTGGACAAAGTGTGAGACGGCGGAGAGAATGCCTTAGTTGTAAGCGACGCTTCACAACGTATGAGCGGATTGAGTTTGTGCCTATCTCCGTGATCAAGCGCAATGGCGATCGCGAATCCTTTGACCGTACTAAAGTTTTGCGGGGCATCATTCGAGCCTGTGAAAAGACCGGGGTTTCTAATACTCAGCTAGAAGCACTTGTGGACGAAATCGAAGCTGAACTCCAGCAGCGCTCGGTGCGCGAAGTTGAAAGCAACGAGATTGGCGAATTGGTGCTGAAACGGTTGCAGAAGCTCAATGAAGTCGCCTATGTTCGCTTTGCGTCGGTCTATCAGCAATTTCAAGGGATTCGGGACTTTGCAGATGCACTCAACCATCTACAAAATACCCAAGAGAACGGCATTCGGCGGCCAATGTTTCGCCCCCCTAACGCCTTAGTCGAAGATGGCAATCACGAGTCGCCTTCATCCGCAGCAACGCGATAAAGGTGAAGAGCCTTACCAAAGGCAGAAACCTATCTTTACAGAACAAAATATTTCTTGACCTCAAAGATTGAGCCATTGGCTCATGCCCTTAGCAGCTGCGCTAGTTTCCTGATAGAGGCATCAATCGGGTGAAGGAGGAGTTCATCTTCCAAATATTCCGGAACATAACAACCAATAAGCCGTCCGTCTTCCTAAACCGGATGCAAAGAAGCGATCCATTTGAGTTATGATGTATCTTCTAGGGTCAGTTTGCATCTAGATTGCTGCCGCTCGGAATTGGGTGGCGGCTCATGTGGAGTGACAAAACTTTGTCTAGCCAGCATATAGACAGGCGAACCTGAAGTAATTACGGAGACAAACCCCGGGAAACGATTAGCATGGTCAATCAGCAAACAATAGATATTGGTTTTACTCACGAGGATTTTGCCGCCCTTCTCGACAAATACGATTATCACTTCAGCCCCGGAGATATTGTCGCGGGGACGGTTTTCAGCCTAGAACCCAGAGGGGCACTGATTGACATTGGTGCTAAGACCGCTGCTTATATCCCTATCCAGGAGATGTCCATCAATCGGATTGAAACTCCGGATGAGGTATTGCAGTCCAACGAAACTCGGGAGTTTTACATTCTTTCCGATGAGAATGAAGAAGGGCAGTTGACGCTCTCCATTCGCCGGATTGAATACATGCGGGCATGGGAACGGGTTCGTCAGCTCAAGGCAGAAGATGCAACGGTACGTTCCAGTGTATTTGCGACCAACCGTGGTGGTGCACTGGTGCGGATCGAAGGACTGCGCGGCTTTATCCCCGGTTCTCACATCAGCACTCGCAAGCCCAAGGAAGATTTGGTCGGTGAAGAGCTACCGCTCAAGTTCTTGGAAGTGGATGAAGATCGCAACCGTCTGGTTCTCAGCCACCGTCGTGCCCTGGTTGAGCGCAAGATGAACCGCCTCGAACTGTACGAAGTCGTGGTGGGCACAGTCCGGGGTCTCAAGCCCTATGGTGCTTTCATTGATATCGGCGGTGTCAGCGGTTTGCTCCACATTTCCGAAATCTCCCACGACCATATCGATACACCCCACAGCGTCTTCAATGTGAACGACGAAGTGAAGGTGATGATTATCGACTTGGATGCCGATCGCGGTCGGATCTCCCTCTCCACAAAGCAACTGGAACCTGAACCAGGTGACATGGTGAAGAATCCAGAAATCGTCTACGACAAGGCAGAGGAAATGGCGGCGCTGTATCGCGAGAAGATGATGCAGGCACATCAGCCTTCAGAAATGATGGCAGAGGAAGAGCCCGTATCAGCTGTCGACGATAGCGTTGAAGTAACGGAAGAAGTGGTTGCGACGGCAGAGTAATACCTGCCACCTCCAACACTAAGCTTCAAAAATAGCTGCGGTTACCCGTAGCCATAAGCCATCGAGACGCAAACCGCAAATCAAAAGATTGCATTGCGAGACGGAGAGGATTCAACGCCTCTCCGTTTTTTGTCAGGGTGCTTTTCGCCAGGGTGCTGTCGGAGAGTAATAGACTGGAAGTACAGCGATCGCACCTCTGTCTCACCTACGTCTATGGCTCACACAAACTTTCAGTTTTGGAACATTCGGCGGCTTCTGCAAACCCTGTGCTTCTTTGAAGCAGTGCCGTTTGTTAGTCGCCTACCGTTTTTGCGCGATGTGATGGGGGCTGGGGCAAGCGCCGAGCCTCCTATCCCCCCTGCAGTTCAGTCCTCCAACAATGAGATGGTAAAAGTGCTGTTTGACTACACCCAACCAGAAACCCCGGTCGAAGGTATCTGGGGAAGCCTGGATGACGTGGTGATGGGCGGTGTGAGCGAGAGCCAGGTTCAGCAGAAAGAGGACAGCTTGTGGTTTGGGGGCAATCTTTCAACG
The DNA here is from genome assembly GCA_039819245.1 of Cyanobacteria bacterium J06638_20. Lineage (GTDB taxonomy): Bacteria > Cyanobacteriota > Cyanobacteriia > Elainellales > Elainellaceae > Vacuolonema. Next base: position 8,599 of record JBCBSJ010000144.1, on the reverse strand, counting down.
GCAAACTCTGGCGGATTTACCTCCATTCGAACGCGTAACTTCGAGCCCCCCCTCGACTTATCCGACTGGGCAGGAGTGGAATTGCGCGTGCAGGGCGATGGCAATCGCTACAAGTTTTTCCTGCGCAGCGAAACCCGTTGGGATGGGGTCGCTCACGCCCAGTCATTTGACACCAACGCGGACGAATGGCTCACCGTTCGGCTCCCCTTCTCAGCCTTCCGCGCCGTCTTTCGTGCAAGGACGGTTGAGGATCAGCCACTGAACACGGCACATGTTTATGCCTTGCAACTGATGCTGAGCAAGTTTGAATACGATAGAGACTTGAATCCCCATTTCAAGCCGGGCGCTTTTTGTTTGAAGGTGCAATCGATTGGGGTCTATCGATAAACGCTGTTCGACAAGTATTGAGGCAAGGGTTTCTTCTCTGGCAGGCTCAATGTAGTCGTGCTCCTATAAGAGCTGTACTTGAACGGCATCACCAAGCTTAGCTTGGAGGCGATCGCCCGCATTGCCTCCATTCACCGCAACCTCAACCCACCCATGGCTCCCGGTCAGCGCTACCAGCTCACCGGATGACACAGCTGCGTAAGTCGTTCGCTTGGGCAGTGTCAGGTCATCAATGGTGAGGTGCCAAGTTGTTGGAAGGCGATCGGCGGGAATATTGGTAATCAGGTTGCCGAAGTGGTCAATGTACTGGATGCAGCCGTGGAGCACGTTGTCCTTGGATTGGCAGGCAGGTAGAGGCAATTGCACTAGCGAATCGAAGGCGATCGCCGTTCCCAAATCTTCCAGCGCAACGCCCAGGGTCAGATGAGCACCCACTGCTGCAAAGATGTCACGCCCGTGAAAGGTGGTGCTCGGTTCTGGGGTGCGCCAGTGCTGCGAGTTGGTGAGTTCGACAGCAGACAGCAGGGGTTCCTGGGAAACAAGGCCGCTGAAGACGCCGTTGTCGGGGCCAACAAAAAAATGGCGTGGCGTTTGTAGGGCGATCGCCCGTCGTCGTCCGCCAACACCTGGATCAACCACCACTACATGAACCGTGCCCTGGGGAAAGTAGGGTGCGGAATTGAGCAGGTTGAAGCGCGCGGCAGCAATATCCTGGGGTGGAATCTGGTGGGTTAAATCGACCATGTTGACCTCGGGATTGATCCCCGCAATGACGCCCTTCATTACCCCGACATAGGCATCTTGTAGCCCAAAGTCGGTGAGTAGGGTCAATAGTGGTCGCCCAGAGGGCATTAGGATTGCTCCGGTGATTCCAGCCTGCTTTGGTTGTACTGGTTGCCCCAGTTATGCATCGCATCGAGGATGGGTTCCAACGTCCGCCCCAATGCAGTCAGAGAATATTCGACCTTGGGCGGCACTTGGGGATAGACTTCGCGGTGAACAATGCCCGCGTCTTCTAGTTCTCGGAGTTGTTGGGTCAGCATCTTCTGGGTCACGCCGTTGAGTGCGCGATGCAATTCGTTGAACCGCCGCACACCTTTGAGTAGTTCATGCAGAATGAGCACTTTCCAGCGGCCGCCGATGATGTCGAGGGTAGTTTCGACGGCGCAGGTGAGGCGCTCGCCCGTGGCGTCTAGGCGGCTTTCGGCATCCGCTTCGGATAGGTTTGGAGTGAGCATAGATATAACCTGGCATGAGCCAATGTGGAACGCAGATGGACGCGGATGGACGCAGATAGAACCAGATGGATAACGCGGCAAGCGATAACGTTCGGACATGACTAGCCACTTGTCATCCCCTTTTCTCTGTGTTCTCTGCACCTCTGTGATTCACCAAAATCTCTGAAACCCTTGATTTCATCCAATAGTTTCTTTTTGGGTAGTACCTTACCTAAAGGTGCATACTTCCCTTTTTCTATGCACTCACTATAAACTTAAAACATCGGGTTGAGCAGAGAAATTCACAACTGCTTACTCGATGCCAGAACACAAACTGCAAGGGAAATTGAGCCATTTCTGTTCGCCAAAGCAAGATCCCTTGCGCCATGAGATTTCATGCAATTCAGTCCAGCTCATATAGAGCTGTTTTGGGGTATCAGTTCAATGCTGTGCCTCCGGTTTGCAATGAATTCTCCGCCCATCCGAGAACCGATCTGAGAAGAATACAAGCAGGAGAACTAACATGTCTGAGCCCGTTATTTTCGACAAAAAGCCCGCTGTTATGGAACTGGAAGCAGGAACTTACTACTGGTGTAGTTGCGGCCAGTCGGGCAACCAACCATTCTGCGATGGTTCGCACAAGGGCACTGAATTTACCCCCGTTGCATTTACGGTGGATGAGAAAAAGACGGTGGCTCTGTGCAATTGCAAAATGACGGGAAATCAGCCGTTCTGCGATGGTGCCCACGCCAGCCTCTAAGGCTTGCAAATGGTCATTGCGGACGTTAGGCGTTGCTGCGACGGGCTGACGGAGTAACTTGCAAAACTTCCAGAAGTTCCCTCGCTGCGGCCACCAGAGCATCCTGCTCAGCCTCGGTGTTGACGGAAAAGCGATGCCAGTCGTCGGGATAACGCAAATCTGCGAACAGCCCTTTAGGGTCTTCGTGGAAATGCAAAAAGGCACTGGATTTTCGGTAAAACGTTCCTCGCTTTTTCTCGCGCAACCCTTCCAGTTGACGGAGCGCTAACAGCAAGTCGTCGAGCTGATCCAGGGTGGTATCGGTGGCGTGTTTCATCAGGTTTCAAACATAAGGAATACATGACGAAGCCGCGCCTGGGTAATCCGTTTGTTTTCTCTGATTGTAGCGATTTCGATTGATCTCACCAAGGTCTGCGAGGCTGTGCCTTTTACCCATTTGAAAGCACCTGTTTCGCAGACCAACCCACAATTAACCCTCACTCTTCACGTTTCCTCTAAAGGAGGTTCTGTATCATGATTACCCTTCGTCCATCTAACGAGCGCGGTCATGCTAACCATGGTTGGCTCGATAGCCATCACACCTTCTCTTTTGCCAACTACTACGATCCCGATCACATGGGCTTCCGAGCTTTGCGGGTGATTAACGAAGACCGGGTTGCACCAGGGCGAGGGTTTGGAACCCATCCCCACCGGGATATGGAAATCATCTCCTATGTTCTATCAGGTTCGCTGGCGCACAAAGATAGCATGGGCAACGCCGCTACGATTCAAACGGGAGAGGTACAACGCATCACTGCTGGCACGGGTATTGCCCACAGCGAGTTCAACCCGTCCGAGACAGATCCCGCCCATTTCCTGCAAATCTGGATCCTGCCAGATACCGCGGGATTGACGCCTAGCTATGACGAGAAAGTGTTCTCGACGGCAGACAAACAAGGTTTATGGCGGCAAGTCGCAAGTCAAACACCTGTGGAAGGCGCTGTGCATATTAACCAGGATGTGGATATCTATGCCACGGTGCTGACGGCGGGCGATCGCCGACCCTTTGAACTCCGCCCCGGTCGCTACGGGTGGGTGCAAGTGACAAATGGCAAGATCAGCCTCAATGGGCATTCCCTCGAAGCTGGAGATGGCGCGGCTATCAGCGACGAAACACTGCTCGATATCCAAGCCCACAGCGATGCCGAAGTGCTTTTGTTCGACCTCGCATAATCCTGGCGAACTTAAGCGCAGGTAAGGCATTCTTCGCGAGCGTTCTCTGACTGCTGTTCCCCGACTCTTGACCCCAGGAGTCGGGGATTTCCTTTGTCAAAAGTGCGTCATGTGCGTCTAGTCGTTGCCCAAGTCTTGACAAATCCCTAAGAATTTCCGCTGCACACCCTATCCGTTGTCTTCAGCACATCCCAAACCAAATCACACTCCTTAGAATAAGGCCGTTCTTTTTGTCGAGGACATCGCATGGATACTAGCTCTCCCCGTACAAAGATCGTGGCTACGATTGGCCCTGCTAGCCGTTCGCCCGAAGTGATTCGCGAAATGGTACTGGCAGGGATGAGTGTGGCACGGCTCAACTTTTCCCACGGGAACTACGAGGATCATGCGAAAACCATTGCTATGCTGCGGAAAGTGTCGCGGGAGATGGATACGCCAATTACGCTCCTGCAAGATTTGCAAGGGCCGAAGATTCGGGTGGGGGAGTTGCCGGATGGAGCGATCGCCCTCACCCAAGGCGGACATCTAACGCTGCTACCAGCCAGCAAATACCAGCAAGACCCCGACACCGCGTCTATCGACTATCCCCATCTTGCAGAAGAGGCTGAACCCGGGACGCAAATCATGCTGGATGATGGCTTGCTCGAACTGCAAGTCACGGCAATTGAAGGGGATGCGGTTCGTACTGTTGTGGTGAAGGGAGGCAAACTCAAAAGCCGCAAGGGCGTAAATTTACCTAGCCTGAATCTCCAACTGCCCTCAATGACAGACAAGGATATTGCCGACCTAGAGTTTGGACTATCTCAGGGCGTGGACTGGATTTCCCTCAGCTTTGTGCGCGAGGGGGATGATGTGCTGAAACTGAAGCAACGGTTGGCCGACCACAATGCCGATCATCCCGTGATTGCCAAAATTGAGAAGCCCCAGGCGATCGAAAACCTGGAAGATATTCTGGATGCCTGCGACGGCATCATGGTGGCGCGGGGGGATATGGGGGTCGAGGTTAGCCCGGAGCGGGTGCCGATGGTGCAAAAGCATATTATCCGCCGCTGCAACGAACGGGGAATGCCTGTCATTACTGCAACACAAATGCTGGAAAGCATGATTCAAAATCCGCGCCCGACCCGTGCAGAGGCAAGCGATGTGGCCAATGCGATCGTGGATGGAACGGATGCGGTAATGCTGTCGGGGGAGTCAGCGGTCGGTGCTTATCCAGTGCAGGCGGTGGGGATGATGGGGCGAATTGCCCGTGAGGTAGAGAAATCAGTCTCATTTGTGAATTTTCCCCCCGACCTGAACGATGAAACCCACGCCATCAGCGAAGCACTGAACGTGATTGATGACATCCTCGACTTGCAGTGCATCGTTGCCTTTACAACCTCGGGCTACTCGGCCATGCTCGCCGCAGCCGAGCGACCTAAGGCCATGGTTGTGGCGCTGACAGCGCGGGAGGCGGTCTATCATCGCCTCAACCTCGTTTGGGGAGTTCGCCCCATCTTGGTTGATCAGTTGGAAGCAAATTTTGAAGATGCGCTGGTGAAGGCGGAGAAATACCTGAAGGAGCGCAATTTTGCGGCAACGGGCGATCGCATTCTGGTCATGGGGGGTATTCCGATGGCGGCGGCAGGGGGAACCAACTTCCTCAAGTTGCATCGGGTTTCCTAACCCTCAAAGCAACGTAACAGACTAAGTCCCCCGACTCCTTAAAGCTCATAAGAACCCTGTGCTGACCGCGGCGCGGTCAGCACAGGGTTCTTATGAGCTTTAAGGAGTTAATTATGACCACCTACTTACTTCAGATGGCCAAGATGGGGTATGAGTGGGAGACGACATCTTTGGACTCTCGCCCATGACTGCTTCGCCTTTGCCTGCTATTCCCGCCTGCGCCTGGACTCGACCCATTGGCCTGGGATGGGAAGCTCCCTACACCGTGCGCTATGCCAGCAATCTGGACGATGGTCCCTTCCACGGGATGCCGCTCGGGGGATTTGGGGCTGGCTGCGTGGGGCGATCGAACCGGGGGGACTTCAACCTGTGGCATATCGACGGCGGCGAGCATGTCTTCCAGACGATTCCGGGATGTCAGTTCAGCTTGTTTGAGCAGCAGGGCGATCGCCACCAAGCCTGTGCTTTCTCAACAGAACCCGCTACCGATGGAACACTGAGCGCATGGCACTGGTATCCAGGGGTCGGGAGCCTTGAAGGCTCCCGACCCCTAAACACCTATCACGCTCTCTATCCCCGTAGTTGGTTTCAGTATCGGCAGCCTTTCCAAGCCCAGTTGACCTGCGAGCAGTTCTCACCCATTTGGGCACACAACTACCAAGAGAGCAGCTATCCCGTCGCCGTCTTCCTGTGGACGGCGCACAACCCCACCGATGAACCGCTAACTCTGAGCCTCATGCTGAGCTGGCAAAACTTGGTGGGCTGGTTCACGAATTCCCTTGCTTCCCCAGAGGTGCAAGTGCGGGATGATGGCAGCCCCGTTTACGACTATCAGCCCCCCCTTGGGAATAGCGAGGGCAACGTTGCCGAATGGCGGCAGGAAGGATCGTTTGCAGGCTGTGTGATGCAGCGGCAGCGCCAAGGCGCGGAACTCCATGAAGGCGAGGGGGAATGGGCGATCGCCACAGCCGTCCCCGACGGTTGCGAGGTGTTCTTCCACACCCGCTGGAATCCCGCTGGCGATGGGGCAGACCTATGGCAATCCTTTGCCACCGACGGAACCTTGCCGAATGTGGTCGATGCTCGCCCCGCCAGTGCCGGAGAGCAGGTGGGCAGTGCGATCGCCCTCCGCTTCACCTTAGCTCCGGGCGAAACCCGGCAGATTCCCTTTGTCCTGGCCTGGGATTTTCCGGTGACAGAGTTTGCCAAAGGGGTGGTTTACTATCGCCGCTATACGGACTTTTTCGATCGCAGCGGTCGTAATGGGTGGGCGATCGCCACCACCGCTTTGTGCCAGTACAGCGACTGGCAGCAACAGATCCAGGCTTGGCAACAGCCAATTTGCGATCGCCCTGATTTGCCCGATTGGTTCAAGATGGCGCTGTTCAATGAACTCTATGACCTGACCGATGGCGCAACCCTATGGAGTGCAGCAACTGAGGATGACCCGGTGGGGCAGTTCGCGGTGGTGGAATGCCTCGACTATCGCTGGTACGAAAGCCTGGATGTACGGCTCTACGGCTCCTTTGCCCCACTGCTGCTGTTTCCGGAACTGGACAAGGCTGTGCTGCGTGCCTTTGCCCGCGCCATTCCCGCCGAAGATAGCCGCCTCCGCAAAATTGGCTACTACTTCACCCTGGGGCAAGACAGCCCCGATGTCCCGCGCAAAGTGGCCAACGCCACCCCCCACGACCTCGGCGCCCCCAACGAGCATCCCTGGGAGCGCACCAACTACACCAGCTACCAAGACTGCAACCTCTGGAAAGACCTGGGCAGCGACTTCGTCTTGCAGGTATATCGTGATTTTGTGATGACCAGAAGCACGGATGCCACCTTCCTGGCGGACTGCTTCCCCGCTGTGGTCGCCGCCCTCGACTACCTCAAGACCTTCGACCTGGATGGAGACGGCATCCCCGAAAACTCCGGTGCCCCCGACCAAACCTTTGATGATTGGCGAATGCAGGGCGTCAGCGCCTACTGTGGCGGGTTGTGGATTGCAGCGTTAGAAGCGGCGATCGCCCTCACCCAACCCCTCCTCGACATGGACTCCGCCCCTCTGAAAGCCTTAGCCACCGACGCCCTCCCCCGCTGGAAGCAATGGCTAGAGCAATCTCGAGCTATCTACCACGACGCACTGTGGAATGGACAGTATTATCGCCTCGACACGGGCAGCGGCTCCGATGTGGTGATGGCGGATCAACTCTGCGGCCAGTTTTATGCCCGCCTGCTGGGGCTTCCGGATGTGGTGCCCGAAGCTGCCGCGCAATCGGCCCTCAAAACGGTCTACGATACCTGTTTCCTCAAGTTCCACGATGGCCAGTTCGGAGCGGCCAACGGCCTACGCCCAGACGGTTCCCCCGTCAACCCCAATGACACCCATCCCCTAGAAGTCTGGACAGGCATCAACTTCGGCATCGCCGCCTTCCTGCTCCAAATGGGGCACCGCAACGAAGCCCTCCGCCTTACCGAAGCCATCGTCCACCAAATCTACGACAATGGCCTCCAATTCCGCACCCCCGAAGCCATCACCGCCACCGGAACCTTCCGCGCCAGCCACTACCTCCGCGCAATGGCCATCTGGGCAGTGTATTACTATCTGGAGTAATTGGGGTTGGGCGATCGCTTTTTCTTCTGACCAAGTGTCTTGAATCATTAATGCTGTCCAAAGTACCAATGATGATGCATTGCAAATGCGTAATCCAAACTACATCTGACACTGAATATACAATTAGTTGCCGTGAGTAGATATTGTGATCTCTGAGAAAGAAAAGATGTTGTCAGGGGAGTTCTACAATGCCTCAGATCCTGAGCTTGTTCAAGAAAGGGCAAGGGCTCATACGATATGTAGAACGTTCAATTCTGTAGTTGAACAGAATACATCGTGTTTGTTTAACTTATGCGAACAGTTTCATTCCGTTGGTGAGAATTCATATATTGAAGCCCCATTTCTATGTGATTACGGCTACAACATCAGGTTAGGTAAGGGGGTGTATTTTAATTTCAACGTGACGATTCTGGATTGTGCCGTTGTTGATATTGGTGATTTTGTTAAGTTTGGCCCTGGCGTGCAGATTTATACGGCAGGCCATAGTCTTGAGCCCGATAAGCGCAAGGCAGGTGATGAATTCGCGTTGCCAGTGGTTATTGAAGAGAATGTATGGGTTGGAGGATGTGCCATTATCCTACCAGGGGTTCACATTGGCCATAATGCTGTTGTGGGTGCAGGTTCTGTTGTTACAAAAGATGTTCCAAGTGGGGCTACTGTAGTGGGTAATCCAGCTAGGATAATCAACTCTAACTAAGTGTGGATTGAGCCTTAGTACAGGACAAAAACCAGAGAACCCTTGATTTTGGGTAG
>JBCBSJ010000143.1:0-11613 GCA_039819245.1 Cyanobacteria bacterium J06638_20 | reverse complement strand
CGCAGATTTTCTTCTACCAAAATCTGTTCGAGCAGTTTATTGTGCAGCGGTTCATCGTTGATGATGACGCCGTTGAAATCAAACAAAACTGCCTTGAGCAATTTCTTACCCCCGTCTTCCAGCATGTCTTGATCGACCGGGATGCGCTGATGGCCTACTACCGCAGCAAAGATTGGGAACAGGAGGGCGATCGCATCCGCAACCCCAGCACTGTCTACCCCGCCTACTACGAAACCCAGAACTTCCACGGCATCGAAAACGGGTATCTCAACCCACAAGCTGCGATCACCTACGACGCAGTCACCCGCTACTTCTTACCGCCCAACGAAACCTGGGTTCGTCGGGAGTTGCTGGATCACATCTATGGGCAGCCTCGTCGCATCCTGGATTTGGGCTGCGGTACTGGATCCACCACTCTGCTGCTAAAGCAAGCCTATCCCGAAGCCGAAGTCATTGGCCTGGATCTGTCTCCCTACATGCTGCTCGCCGCCGAAGACAAAGCTCTAGCCAACAATCTGGGGATTCAATGGTTACATGGCAATGCTGAACAGGTGCCCTTCCCCGATGGCAGCGTCGATCTGGTTACGACCTCCCTGCTGTTCCACGAAACGCCCCCCAGCGTTACCCTTGCCATTCTGCGGGAAGCCTTCCGACTCCTCGCCCCCGGCGGCGAGATCCTGATATTGGACGGTAACCAATCTGCCCTCCGCAATACCACCTGGCTCACCAGCATCTTCGAGGAGCCTTACATCAAAGATTATGCCGATGGCAGCCTGGATGCCTGGTTGGGCGCCGCAGGTTTTGATGCGATTCGGACGGAAGATGTATGGCTAGTTCACCAAGTCAGCCGTGGCGTCAAACCACTTGCCAGCCAGCGCATTCAGTTCGACGAAATGCGAGCAGCAGACTATCCCCAGACGCAATATGCGCTGTGATGATAATTCCATGTAGACCAACCTCTAAGCCTTCTTCAAACGCACGGATCAGAGTTTGTTCAGTAGGTGCACTTCTGTCGCCCTCACCCTAATCCCTCATCCAAGCTTGGGAGAGGGACTTTGAAAGGTTGGCTCCCCTTCTCCCAAGTTTGGGAGAAGGGGCTGAGGGATGAGGGCTAAGCAGGGATTTGCGAAATTGGTATGCACTTTTGGTTCAGTCGGCACATCCCCCCGTGACGGTTTGACAGCGCTCCCGCTTCAACGAAAGAATGAGGCAAGGCCTTCTGGTTCTACCCTTTTTCTGGACTCTTCCTGGATAGACGCACTCGGTAACGCTCTATGCTCAAGGCAGTTTTGTTTGATTTCAACGGCGTCATCATCAACGATGAACCGCTGCACAATAAACTGCTCGAACAGATTTTGGTAGAAGAAAATCTGCGTCCCCAGCCTGGAGAGTTTTGGGAGGCTTGTGTGGGACGGAGCGATCGCGCTTGCCTCACCACCCTCCTTGAGCGCCGGGGGCGGGTCATCAGCGACAAAGACCTGGATGCGCTGGTTGCCCGCAAATCGCGCTATTACCTGGAGGAAATCGCCAAGCTCGAAAAACTCCCCACCTACCCCGGCTTGGAAGATCTAATCTTCCAAATCCGTGCTGCCCACTTACCAATGGGTGTTGTCAGTGGTGCGATTCGGGTCGAAATCGAACAGGTTCTTCAGCAACTTAACCTAACGGATACCTTTTCTGTAATTGTGGCTGGGGATGACATTGCCACCAGCAAGCCGGAACCCGATGGCTACCTCCTCGCTGTCAAACAACTGAATGACCTATCGAATAAAGTTGGGGGCGATCGCCCAGGGCAATCCATAATTCAGCCCGAAAACTGTCTGGCGATCGAAGATACCTTTGCAGGCGTCACCGCCGCTAAGCAAGCAGGAATGCAAGTCGTCGGCATTGCCAACACCTACCCCTTTCATATGATGCAGCGCTGTGCCAACTGGGCAGTGGACTATTTTACTGACCTAGAGCTGGATCGAATTCGCGATCGCTTCTCCCAACAATCTCAATCCCAAGGAGTCTGAATTAAACAAAATCCAATGGGCAATGCCGCGCCTTCAAAATGGAGAATCTGGTTCTAATTTATTCACGATTCCAAGTGATAGGCTAGGATCTGCAAATCTTGCAATTGCGGGGAATTAGCTCAGCTGGTAGAGCGCCAGGATCGCACCCTGGAGGTCAGGAGTTCGAATCTCCTATTCTCCATTGAACTATTGCCCAAGTTGGGTTGGGGCTAGACATAGCCTCATAGGTTGTACAGCCGTAACCGTCAAGGCCAGAACAAGCTATCGAACGGTCATGCGGGAATCCAGAAAGGCTAAGCGCAGTGACCGATAAGTGTTTGATGAATGCCCATTTTCATGGGCATAACGGAACCCTAATGTCCTATCCTGGCTGACTTAAGCTGTAGCAGTCGCTATCAAAATCAGGGCAAACGGACATCACTCCGATTCTGATGCCGCCAGGTCTGCCTTAATGCTCTGGCGACGGAGACGGTGATAAGCAAAGGTGGCTCGAACAGCGTTCAGGAAAGCCAGGGATAAGAGAATGGAAAGAACCAGTCCACGGCCAATCCCGAATTCACTCCAAACCTGGATGCGCCCCAGGAGATAGAGGGACAAACCACTGATGGCTGCAAACCGCGACATTTTGTTGATACCGATGGCGATCGCCACAAACAAACCCACATCAATAAAGGCCCATGCATCGATTGGGGGAATATCTTCACCCCCCCCGAGAGATTGAACGACAAAAATCATAATTGTTGTAAACACAGCAACCAAGATAGATGCCCATACGCCTTGACGTGCCACTTGCCTTGCCTTTGTAAGGCTATCAATGGTAGGCCAGACTCCATTTGGTTTGAATGATGTGTTGGGATTATTTTGATCAGACATCTCCATAAACTCCGAAATGAATAGATGAGTGAATTGCAGAAAACATCGGTTATCAATTATCAATTGACCGGACATCTAGTTGGATCATGCTAAGAGCTACTGGAAACAGAAATACTGCGTGTTCCAGTAGTCTCTATTTAGTCAATCACTATGATTGATGGGAATTCCGATAGTAATTTGCCTTCTGATGGGTATCTGTCAGAAAACCACTAATCTGATAGCAGAAAACTGCAAGCCTGATAATGACTCAATGTTTTCCAGTCATAAACGCACCATTCATCCTTCGTAGTTTTGGATGCTGAGAAATGTAAGGTTTAAACTCATTGATCGGTGGATTTATAATCGCCGTCCCGAACAACCTGGAGCTGGATCGAATTCGCGATCGCTTCTCCCATTAATCTCAAGTGATAGGCTAGGATCTACAAGCCTTGTAATTGCAGAGAATTAGTTCGGTTGGTTACGCACCTAGATCGCATCCTGTTCAAGGACATATTCATCTCTAGCTGAAGCATTACCTGACGGATGGACTAACCATTGGACTAATCGTAAAACTCAAGAAAGCGGCCATGACGATTGCAACTCAGAAGCTAACGTTTGAAGAGTATTTGAAATACGACGATGGAACCGATACCCGCTACGAATTGGTAGATGGAGAATTAGTTGCCATGAGCTTGGGTACGGGGCGTCATGGCCGGATTATTAAGTTTCTGGATGATGCACTGAATGCGGAGATTCAGAAACCTGGTCGCGATTGGACGGCTCAAAGACTAACGGTAGTAGGCATACAGTCACCACGGGGATATCGCTGGGATACCTGTCGTATTCCAGACATTACTGTGCTCACGCAGGAACAATGGCTCGATATGGATGATCGCGAAGCCATCGTTTTAGCGCATCAGGCGCCTCCAAAATTGGTTGTTGAGGTGGTGAGTCGCAGCACACAGACCGAAGACTATCGTGCGAAATGGGTGGAATACTCTGCGCTAGATATTGCCGAGTATTGGATTGTTGACCCGATTCAAAGCACCGTGACGATTTGTGTCCTAGAGCAAGGACGCTATCAAGATCTCGTTTATCGAGATAGCGATTCTGCCGGAGATAGCGATCGCATTGTTTCTCCCACGTTCCCCAACCTCAGCCTGACGACAAGCCAAATCCTCCAGACCGACAGGCTTGGCGCTGACGATCATTAGCTCTAAGTCTGTGGCGAAGCTTGGTACTTCGCTGACTGGCGATCGCCTTATACAAATTCTACGAAAACCAAAACCAGATCATTCTTGAAAGCCGCGCAGTGCGCGGCTTTCAAGAATGATCTGTAGCGGGTTCTTAGCGAATTGGTATTACTGGTCAGTCTCCGAGGGGTTTTGTTCAACGAACGCAACGACCCGCGAAATATCCACCCCAAAGTTAATCACCCCGGCATATATGGGCTGCTCTTCATCGTCGTTGCTCGGTAGCGTATCGATAACGACATTCGGATTCACGCGTTCCGCAGAATTCACCCCAACAATATAGGGTTGGTCATCAATCCAGGCCAGGATAGGGCCGCCAGAAGACCCCCCAAAGGTATCGCAGTCATGGGTAATGCTCTCTTCCTGCAGTCCCAAAATGCTGCATCCCAGGTGAACCCCAGCACTTGTCCCAGGGCGTTCTCGGGGATAGTCACCCGAGTATCCCACCATCACCAGCCGTGCTTCGTACTCCTCCACCAACTCAGAAACAGGCACAGGGTTCCAGGGAATCGTGCCGTAGCGATCGCCCAGGGGTTGATCGAGCTGGAGAAATGCCCAGTCATCCGCATTGGGGGGAATAGTATCCGTTGAGAAATCTGTGCCATAAAAAACCGCTTCGGCATTAGCCACATCGGCCACATCCCGCACGACATTATCGACCACATTCGGCTGGAATCGGATCGCGCGATGCAACTCTCCCGTCGCTGGGTTCATCACACAATGCGCATTGGTCAACACCACATCTGCAGCAATGAGCGTCCCTGAGCAAATCCCAAACTGGCCATCAACATCCTCTGCCACAATCCGCCCGATCGCCGACCAAGGATAGCGCCGACTCAGCAATTCAATGCGATCGTCCTCACCAATCGTGCCCCGCGTATCCTGCGGATGACGCGATTCCCCCAAATTTTCTGGAATGAATGCTTCGAGCTGAGGCGACAGATTCAGCAACGGAAATTCAGCCAGGGGCAATGACCGGAGTTGGAGAACCGATTCAGCCGGAGCTGATTGCGCTTGAGCCACAACCAGATGCGATCCATTTCCGGTAAACCCTGAAAGCCCAAAGCCCGATCCACCCAGACCCAGGGTGAGGAGAAAGCCTCCTATCACCAACGACATTCGACGATAGAAACGCAAGTTCATGGTGCTATATCCTGACAACTGTGAGCCTTTATCCGTAACCTATTCAAAGCTTTTCCAAGGTATGCAGCAAGCAACCCAAAGAACAGAAAGGACATCGGAAAATGCATTAACCGAATGCTTCCCATCCAAACCTAAGGACGACTCCGAGAAGAATGCCACCAAAGCTTAACCGTGCGATCGCCACTCCCACTCAACAACAACGGACTATTGGGCACAAAAGCAACCGTATTCACATCCCGCGTATGTCCCGTCAGCGCCGTAATGCGCTTCCCCTCCGGCAGCGACCAGAGGCGCACCGTATGATCCGCACTGCCACTAGCAACTAGGCGCTGGCTGGGATGCAACGCAACCGATCGCACCCAATCCAAATGCCCCGTGAGCCTGCGACGAGTGCGGGACTTAAAGTTCCAAATACACAGCGTATTGTCGCTGCTACCACTCACAACCTGCTCCCCTTTGTCGGTTACCACAAAGCTATTGACATCCCGCTGATGTCCCGAAAGAACTCGTACAATTTCCCCTGTGCTCAAGTTCCATAGCTTGATGGTGTCGTCACTACTGCTCGTTGCCAGGAAGCAACCATCGGGACTGAACTCCACATCCGTTACCGCACGATTCTCTTGAAAGCTGCGAATGAAAGAACCATCATCGAACTGCCAAAGCCTTACTGTATGGTCATCGCTGCCACTGGCAATCACTTGTCCATAGGGGCACAGCGCGATCGCCAGGGAAACGACTGAATCCGAATGGTCACAAATCATGCGCACCATTTGCCGCTGCACCACATCCCAAATGCGAATCGTGTCATCGACACTGCCACTAATGAGCCAACGCCCATTCGGACTAAAAACCAAGGATGTAATCGCCTCCGTATGCCCCGTAAACGTGGCAACCACTTGACGACTAGAGATCGACCAGAGTTGAATCACCTGATCTATTCCCGCACTGGCAAAGTAATGCCCGGATGGATGAGGGGCGATCGCCAACACCGACCCTTGATGCCCACACAACGTTTTGGCACAATGCCATCCCGCCCGCGACACCCGCACCTGAAACGACTGAAAAAACTCGGGCGATCGCTCCGGCTGCACCACTTGCGACGGATCGAGATCCTGCAACACCGCTGCGGCTGAACTGTAGCGATAGTTCAAATCGCGCTCCACCAGGCGATCGAGAATTGCCGCCAGCGGATCGCCCAACGGCTGCCGCAAAAAGTCGCGCCATACCCAGCGCCCTTCCCCAAAGGAAAACAAATCTACTGGAGAAATCCCCGTCAACAGGTACAGGCAGGTTACCCCCAGACTGTAGAGATCACTGGCAAATGTCGCTCGCCCCACCACTTGCTCAGGCGCCGCATACCCCGCGCTCCCGATAGCCGTCCCCGTTGCCGCTAAATCCACACCCCGCGCCGCTTTGGATGCACCAAAATCCACCAGCACAACCTGCCGATCCTCCCGTCGCCGAATCAAGTTCGTCGGCTTAATGTCCCGATGAATAACTTGGCGATCGTGAACAAACTGCACCACTGGCAACAGGGTTTCTAGTAGGTGCCGAACCTGATCTTCCCCAAACGCTCCGTCTTCCTCCAAACAAGCGGCCAGGTTGCGTCCGGGAATATAGACCTGCACGAGGTACGTCCACTCATCCTGCTGAAAGCAGTCCAATAAATCGGGAATCTGGGCATGATGCCCTAATGTTTTGAGATGGTGGATCTCTCGCTGGAACAACTCAACCACTTTCTTTCCGGTACGCCCGTGGAGCGATCGCGGCAAACATTGCTTGATCACACAGCGCGGCTGAGACGGCTGCCCCAAATCCACTCCTAGAAACGTGCGCCCAAACTCACCCTGCCCTAGTAATTTGATGGCACGATATTGTTGGTGCAACACCAGCGCCGACCCACATGCCCGACAGACTTCATCTGCCAAAGTATTTTGGGGACTAGGGCAATGGGGATTTGGGCAATAACTCATTGTTATGAAAATAAAGCGGAAGGAATGAAACGCAGATACACGCAGATGAACGCAGGTGGGGAGACGATGGCAAAGCGCTTCTGGTCTATCTCATGAAAATGAAACGCAGATACACGCGGATCAAAGCAGCTAGGGAGACAACAACAAAGCTCTCTTCCAACTTTCCTGACCTAATCTCATAAAAAGTAAAGGTAAAAAGTGAAAGGAAGCTGGGAAGCTAAATCGTAATCTGTTTTCTGAGAAAAGAACCTACCACAGTCACAAGGAACAACCCCGGTATTGATCTGCGTTCATCCGCGTTCATCTGCGTTCTAATTCTTCCCAAATCACCCTTCATTCTCGCCCGTTGCCTGTACTGTTATGCCTCCGACCCCTACCCCGGCTAAGCCTCTGTCTCCAAAATTGCCTGTGCCCCACAGTGGCTATCACTGGGATGGGTCAGAGCGTCGCTTTTTTGAAGGATGGTATCTGCGACTCACGTTGCCAGAACTGGATGAATCCGTTGCCTTCATGTACTCCATCGAAGACCCGATTGGTGGCAAAACCCACAGTGGTGGCACCGCCCAAATTCTTGGCTTTGGCGAACAGTATCGCTGGCGTACCTTCCATAATGTGCAGCAATTCTGGGCATGGCGGCATCACTTTGGCCTCGGGCATTGGCGCAGCACGATCGCCTACCCCTCTATGCAGCAAACGCCACGCTATCTCGACCCCGAAACCTTCGATCGCACTGTCCACGAAGGCTACCAGGCCACTGCCAATCTCCATCAGGGCACCCTGCGTGACCCCGTCTCCGGCAAGTCCGTGCGCTGGTGCTACACCGTAGAGCCGTGGGATGGATGGGGCGATCGCACCGAGTTACCCCGCGCCACTGCAGGCTGGCTCTCGTTTCTTCCCGTATTTGAGCCGGGCTGGCAGGTGCTCATGGCTCATGGACAAGCCAGTGGGTGGATCGACTGGGAGGGCGATCGCTACACCTTCACCAACGCGCCCGCCTATGCCGAGAAAAACTGGGGGGGCGCGTTCCCCGAGAAGTGGTTTTGGATTCAATGCAATGCGTTTGATGCGGAACCCGATCTATCCGTCACGGCGGTCGGCAGTTGGCGCGAAGTCCTCACCTGGCGCGAGAAAGTCGGCATGGTGGGCATTCACTATCAGGGCACGTTCTACGAATTCCCTCCCAGAAATGGGCAACTCGCCTGGAAAGTCGCTCCCTGGGGAAGTTGGCAGGTAATTGCCGAAACCGAGGATTTGCGCGTGGAGTTAGTCGGGATATGCGATCGCCCCCCAGTCAATATCCGCGTTCCTAGCACCGAAGGCATGGTCTTTGGCTGCAAAGACACCACCCACGGCACCCTCACCCTCACGCTCTGGCAAGGAAAACAACGCCTCCTCCAGGCCACCTCCCGTCAAGCTGGGCTGGAAGTGGGAGGTCATCCTTGGCAAGAAACTTGGGAATTTGGCGATGCTATGATAAGCGCAGACAATCACTAAAGCGTTGTATACCCAACGCTTTCAACCCAAAATCTAAAATCCAAAATTCCTGGGGCTGTAGCTCAGCTGGATAGAGCAAGCGCCTCCTAAGCGCTAGGTCGCGCGTTCGAATCGCGCCAGTCCCGTTTCTCAAATCAAGCAGGACTTATGTAATTCGATGATTTTTGGGGCGCAGAGCGTCCCAAAAATCATTAAAAGCCTTTGTTTTTTCGTATCGAATGCGTAATATCAATTCGCCAAGAACCCACTACAGATTATTTTTGAAAGCCTGGCGGCGCGAGGCTTTCAAAAATAATCTGGTTTCGGTTTTCGTAGAATTTGTATAAGTCCTAAACAGAAGATTAGGTTTCTTGTTTTCGGAAACTTAACGGGGACGATCGCCCACACCGTTGGAAAGAGGACATAGAATGGGCTTAGACCATCCATCTTGAGGAATGGCTGCTATTCGTTTGGGCGATCGCCCGATTAGCCGAAAATCTACGCTAGCGTCGCAGAATGCACCGATCA
Organism: Cyanobacteria bacterium J06638_20; assembly: GCA_039819245.1. GTDB lineage: Bacteria > Cyanobacteriota > Cyanobacteriia > Elainellales > Elainellaceae > Vacuolonema. The sequence goes on along the minus strand of JBCBSJ010000143.1, from coordinate 2,376 downwards.
AACCGTGTCAAGGCTAGATGATTTGGTTGGCGTTCGCCACAATAGAGGCGTTAGGTAAGCGGCTGATGCAACGTGCAGTCGCGCCTCTGTCCATCAGCAAAGGAAAACTGAGTCATGGGACTGTTTGATCGGGTCAGCCGAGTTGTTCGATCGAATTTAAATGCTGCCGTCAGTTCGGCAGAAGATCCAGAGAAAATTCTGGAACAGGCGATCATTGATATGCAAGAAGACCTGGTGCAACTGCGTCAGGCGGTTGCCAGTGCGATCGCCAGCCAAAAGCGAATGCAGCAGCAATACAATCAAGCGCAAACCGAAGCCAATAACTGGACCCAGCGGGCGCAGCTAGCGCTCAAGAAAGGAAACGAAGACTTGGCACGGGAAGCGCTCAGCCGAAAGAAGACCCAGGTCGAGCTGGCCACCTCCCTCAAGGCTCAGTTGGATCAACAAAGCGCCACGGTTGATACCCTAAAGCGCAACCTGATTGCGCTGGAAGGCAAGATTTCTGAGGCAAAAACCAAGAAAGATATGCTCAAAGCCCGTGCAGGGGCAGCCAAGGCCAACGAGCAACTGCAACAAACAATGGGCAACATGAGCACCGGCAGTGCTATGGGTGCTTTTGAGCGGATGGAAGAAAAAGTGTTGCAGATGGAGGCGCGATCGCAAGCTGCTGCCGAGCTAGCGGGTGCAACCCTAGAAACCCAGTTTATGGAACTGGAAGCCGGAAGCGATGTCGATGATGAGCTGGCGGCGATGAAGGCACAGCTATTGGGCGGCACCGAAGAACAAGCGCTGCCTGCTGGAGCCGAAAGCAGCGCGCCCAGCAACTCTGCGGTGGATGACGAACTGGAGCAACTGAAGACCCAGCTCGATCAGCTCTAGGTTTTGCCTAAATTGTTCAGCTGACCTAGCTATTTGGCGTACTAGCCGTTTGGCAAAAAATACATAGGCTTTGTTGGATAGAGCAGTCTCGCTGCGCTTTCTGGCAAAGCCTTTTTGATGGGTAGTTTGATGGGCGATCGCTACCTAAACCAAAAGGCCGGATGCTCCTGCCAGCAATGGACAAAGAGATTGGGTGCTTTTTCTGTCAATGAACAGGTGCGTTCCGATCAAGAAGGTACCTGTTCATTGGCTGTCTCTGGGTGTTTGTCTAGGGGAAGGCTATGAGAGAGACAACTTTGATACATCAAGATGCTCTCTTTGCATGGTAACCATAGAGCACCTTGCCCAAAACCCTTGAGCCTCAATTTGAGTTCATCTTTAGATCTCATCCGTTTGAAAAGGGTGGAAAGGCCAGAGGTCTGTTGATGTACTCGAGGATTCTAGATTATGGCAGATGCAAACAGCTCTCAAGATACTGCACTCCAAATTCATCACTTGGAGCAAAGCTTTGAGAAGGTAAAGCCCCAAGCCTCTGAGTTTGTGGCAAGTTTTTATGACAACCTCTTTACGGATTACCCTGGTGCGAAGCCGCTGTTTGCCCACTCGGATATGGAAGCTCAGCAGGCTAAGCTGTTGGATTCCCTCGTGTTTGTGGTCGAAAATCTGAAGAATCCAGAGGCGTTGGCAGAAACCCTACGAGGATTGGGGGCACGTCATGTCGAATATGGCGCTTTGCCAGAACATTATCCACTGGTAGGAAATAGCCTTCTCAAAACCTTTGAGCAGTATCTTAAAGCAGACTGGACATCTGAGGTGAAAGCAGCCTGGGTCGATGCTTATGGCTTAATTACAGAGGTCATGCTGGATGGGGCAGATTATTCACCAGATGCAGTGGAGCTATAGCCGTTGTCAAATCCGGTTGAGCTATTACAAGATACTACTTATCCCAAAGGCCCCGCCAAAATGGTGCGTGAAATCGCGTCCATAATCCGGGTGCCATCTTCCGTTTCCAGCTCCTGATACCAGCTCTCGGTCTTCTCGGGTTCCTTGCCGTGAGTGATATTCGAGCGCTTGCGAGCCCCAGACACCACACCGGCCACGCGCTCCTTCCGGGCGGCCTCGTAGCGTTTGAGGGCATCCTCCACGCTCAGGTTGGTGGTTTGCAGCATGGTGGCCAGCACCAGGGCATCCTCCATCGCCTGACAGCCCCCCTGCCCCAGATCGGGGGCTGTGCTATGCCCTGCATCTCCCAGAAGCGCAATGCGTCCTTTCACCAGGGTTTCCAGGGGCAGAACATCATGGATTTCGACGCGGTTGGTTTTATGCGGATCGAGGCGCTGAATTAGGGTTTGGACGGGTTGTGCCCACCCTTTGAAATGGCTGGATAGCTCGTCTTGGTAAGTCTCTGGCTGGCTTTCCGTGCCTTTAGGCAAAGGCACATCTAGGAAAAAGTAAAACTGACCGCCGCCAACGGGCATCAGGGAGGTTCGCTTGTGT
>JBCBSJ010000142.1:0-11691 GCA_039819245.1 Cyanobacteria bacterium J06638_20 | reverse complement strand
CCGATCATGGCACTCTTGCCATGCACGACCTCATCATGGGAATACACCAGCATGTAGTTCTCTTTGAACCCATACATAATGCCGAAGGTGACATTGTTTTGATGGAACTGGCGGAACCAAGGATCCATATTGAAATAATCCAGGGTGTCATGCATCCATCCCATGTTCCACTTCAGGTTGAAGCCCAACCCACCCAAGTAGGTGGGCCAGGTAACCATGGGCCAAGAGGTCGATTCTTCGGCGATTGATAGAACGCCAGGAAAGTAGCCAAAAATGAGGTGGTTGACCTGACGGAGGCAGTCTGCCGCTTCAATGTTTTCTCGGCCGCCATACTCGTTGGCGACCCACTCTCCTGGCTCACGGCAGTAGTCGAGGTACAGCATGGAAGCCACTGCATCGACTCGAATGCCATCAATGTGATACTTGTCAAACCAAAACAGGGCATTGGCCACCAGGAAGTTGCGCACTTCATGGCGAGAATAATTGAACACCAGGGTTCCCCATTCTTTGTGTTCGCCCTTACGCGAGTCGGCATATTCATAGAGATGGGTGCCATCAAAGAAGGCGAGTCCATGCCCATCTTTGGGGAAATGTCCGGGCACCCAGTCGAGAATGACGCCGATGTTGTTTTGGTGGCATTGATCCACAAAGTACATAAAGTCTTCGGGGGTGCCATAGCGGGAGGTCACGGCATAGTAACCCGTCACCTGATAACCCCATGAGCCATCAAAGGGATGCTCAGCAACGGGTAGAATCTCGATGTGGGTAAAGCCCAACTCTTTGACATAGGGAATCAGCTGATCCACCATCTCGCGGTAGTTCAAAAACCGCGCACCGGGCTTTAAATCGGCGACGGGAACAGGAGGATACTCCGTCCCATCAGGGTAGTGATAGGGTTCGTTAGCCGAGCCATGCAGCCACGAGCCCAGATGCACTTCGTAAACGGAGATAGGTTGGGTGAGGGGATCGGAATGGCGACGATGCTCCATCCAGTCCTGATCATTCCAGGTGTAGGTATCCAGATCCATTACAACGGAGGCCGTTTTGGGGCGCACTTCTTGCCAAAACCCGTAGGGATCTGATTTTTCGTAGATATGTCCGTCGTAATTCTTGATTTCGTATTTGTAATGGACGCCGACCCCCACTTCCGGGATAAATAGCTCCCAGACGCCGTTGCCAATCCGCCGCATCTGGTGCTTGCGCCCATCCCACAAGTTAAAGTCACCAAGGAGCGAGACGTTGCGGGCATTCGGTGCCCATACGGCAAAGTAAACCCCTTTTACCCCATTCTGCTCGGTGACATGGGCTCCCAGCTTTTCGTAGATTCGATGGTGGTTACCTTCTGCAAAAAGATGGATGTCGAACTCGGTCAGCTTGGGTGATCGATAGGCATAGGGGTCGTAAATCACCCGCTCATGCTCACCCTCTTGAATGCGCAGTTGGTAGTGGCTGAGTTCATCGACATCCAACTGGCATTCAAAGAAGTGGGGATGATGAACCGATTGCATCGGATGCTCGGTGCGCTCGTCTGGCAAGATAACCGAAACGTTGTCGGCTTCGGGCAGATAGGCGCGAATGCTCCAGAAGACCTTGTCGCCTTCTTCAATGGGGTGCGGGCCTAGGATCTCGAAAGGATCGTGGTGTTGGTTCCAAACAATCCGGTCAATTTGTTCTGGCGCAACAGTCATGGATACCCGATGTCTAAACGATATGGTGACGAAGCTTGTTCAGTGGGGAATGCCAGCACGATGCCTACTTGCAGCTATGCTGACCATTGGCAGACCGAGCAACAACCCGAGCAGAGGTTTTCGTTCAGGAGAAGGTACAAGGGAAGGCGATCGCCCACTACTATCAAAACCTCTGGCGATCGGCTCCAGCACCGAAATCCCACGACTCACTCGGCTATTGAATGAGGTTTCCTGCATCAAGGAACCGAGTTATGAACATATGTTAACGGTCTTGGTGCCTACACGGTATCAGAAAAGCCTGCCGCACCAAACCCCTTTAATTATTCCTTGGCAGATCTATCACTCACACCTATAGAGTATTTCACGGAAGAGTATCCAATGGGATAGATCATGTGGGATAGATCAGGTTCCGATTTCGTCTGGGTCAATGCCGAGCGATCGCAACCGTTCCGCCAGCCGTTCTGCACGTTGGCATTCTGCATCTGCACGTTGGCGCTCCTGTTGAACCTGGGATTGCAGCTGATCAATCATTTCAAACGTGAGTGGATAAGGCGTACCGCTTTGGTCAAACCAAGTCAGCCATTCTTGCTCAATACCTTCCAAAGAGCCACGAACGCGACCAATGCCTAGGTTAAGCTCTGGCATCCAAACTGGCTCTCCATCACAACGGCGATAGCGGTTTCCTTCCAAACGGTAGACTTCAAAGGGCTCGTGGTTCTGTCGTCGGAAATAGTTGGGATTGTAGAGCACGACATACAGCACCTGCATGCGGGCATAGATGTGTAGCTTCTCTTCGTATTCGCCGTTGTAGGTCTGGGAAACATACTCCAGCACAAAAATGGGCGGAACGCTATTTTCTTCTGCCAGCACATAGCTTAAGCGTCCGCTGTCTCCTTTATGGCGCGTTACGCCGAGGCTCAAAAATCCGTCGGGAATGATGGGCGTGCGGCGGAGTTGCCCCTCATCGTCGTAGATTCCCATGTCTACGCCAAAGAACCAATCCTGCCGTTCTGCCCAAATGACCGAGAGAATGGCCTTCAACCAATTGGGAATATCATTTTGGCGTTCGTTATCCACAGGGGTTTCGTCGGAGGAGGGAAGTTCCTCTGCTGTTGGCAACCGCAGGTTTGGGTCAATGGGTTGCAAAATCATCGTGACCGCCCCCTCAAAACAACCATAACTTTAGTGTATCGTTTGCTGACAAGCAAGAACATTTGCACTTATTTTGACTGGAGCTGTTGCACAAACATATGATGCTCAGAGGCTGCGATGCCCTTTTTTAGAGTCTCCAGCACGGCTGCCAGGTCTCCCGAGAGTAAGGCTGTCTCGTTTAGCCACAGTCCCAGAAACAATGTGCTGGTTAACACGCCCTCTGCATTCGGTGTTTGTAAGATATACCGTTCGTTTTTTAGCTGATACCAGCGAAACTCTCGATCCTGCACTAACCACACTAGGTATTCTTGAACTCCATTGCGGCGATAGGCATTGAGTTTATCGTACAGGTCGTAGGAGGCGGAGCTAGCGGCAATTTCGACAATTAATTCTGGTGCGCCTTCGAGGTAATCATCGTCGCTAATAAAGGATTGTCCACCACATTCCTGTTGAATCCGCAGCAAGGCATCGGGTTGGGGTTCGTTGTCAGGGTCGAGGCGAATGGTTGAATTGTCTGCCGCTTCAATGCCAGGTGTTGAGGCTTCATATGTTATGAGCCAGCCCATAATTAATGCATGGGGTCTGCCGTGGCGGCGATAGCGCAAAGCTGCAGGCATACATACCACTCCTTCGATGAGTTCAGCTTTCTTGAGGTGTGGCATGTGGGCGTAGCGATGCTCAAACTCTGTGCGGGTGAGGCGATCGCCATTTTCCAGCCAGGGCACTGCCATGTTTATTTGGGGCATCTGATCGGTCATCCTTTACCTCTGCAGTATGCAGCTGCTTTCATCATAGAAAAGACTTGGGGCTGACTGATGGTTTGGCTGCAATACTGCCACACCGTCAACGCATTTGCTTGAGAGGACGCAAGTGCTTTGTCAGCCCTGTACTTTGAGAGAGCTGCTCAAGCAGGTTTGGTGGGGTATTTCAGAAATTTTTCGAACATCTGGTGTTCTTCTGGGTTGCCGACGACGAGGAGGCGATCGCCTACTTCTAACACCACATCTCCGGAAGGATAGCTGAGGGTGTGCTTGCGACGCTTGATAGCCATCACCGTGGTGCCGGTTAGTCGACGGATATTGGCTTGGGCCAGGTTCTGCCCCACCAGGGTGGAATGTTCGGGTAGTGGATACCAATGATGATGTAATCCCTCAATTGCCGTTTCGATATCAGCAGCTCCCCAGTATTCTGCTCGCTCTGGCAGAATGTCGCGATAGCGTCCATTGCGATAGCGATTGACGAGTTGCTGTACCGCATAGGTGCCATCCCCAAACCGCAGCAGCATATGTGCGCCCATTTCTAGGGCTGCTTCAAACTCAGGTTGCACAACTTCCTGCGCACCCAACTGATATAGCAACTCAATTTCCTCGTTGAAATGGGCACGGACGGTCACATCCAATTCGGGGGAAAGACTGAGAGCGCGTTGCAGGGTGAGGCGGGTTGCCATTGGGTCGGGGAGGGCGATCGCCATGGCCCGAGCGGCATGAACCCGAGCTTTTTCCAGCAACAGGGTACTGGAAGCATCGCCGAAGAGATAGGGAATTTGGCGATCGCGTAGGGTTTGCAGCGCCGCTTCATTGTTGTCAATCACCAGCATGGGATGGCCTTGGAAATAGAGCATCCGCACCAAAGTTTGCCCGACACGTCCAAATCCCACAACAATGACATGCCCCGTCATTTTCTCTCCTTGTGCCAGGAAACCTGGAGAAGCCTTTGTTGGGGCTAACAAGGGTTGTATGGCCGGAATCCGTTCCAAATAGCGCAGGATATACGGCGTCATCTTTAGCAAAAACGGTGTGATCAGCAGGGTTGCTGCCGTCGTTCCCACAATCAAGCCGTATAAATAAGACGGGAAGAGTTCTAGGCTCTGTGCTGTCCCAGCCAGCACAAACGAAAATTCACCGATCTGATTAATGCCTAGCCCGACCATAATTGCCGTGTTCAAGGGATAGCCAAACCCACGCACGATGCAAGTGGCAATCACAGCTTTGCCAATCATCACGATCGCCACCAGTTTTGCCAAAGTCCAGGCATTTTCTAGCAAGAAAATGGGATCAATCAGTAGCCCAATGGAGGCAAAGAACAGCGTGGCAAAGACATCGCGCATAGGCAAAACGCGATCGAGGGCATGGTCTGCATATTCGACATTCGACAGCATCAACCCTGCAACAAAGGCGCCCATCGCTACACCTAGCCCGATGGCATAGGTGAAGAGCGCAATCCCCAGGCAGAGAACCAAGATGCCGAGGAGGAACAGTTCCTGGGAACCCGTCTGAATCAACCACCGCGTCAGCAGTGGCACCACCCAGCGGCCAAATAGCAATGCGCCTCCTAGAAATAACAGGGATTTCAGCAATGCCACGAACAACGCTGAGCCAATCATCTCTGGGGGTTGCGTCAGCGCGGGCAAGACCGCCAGCATAATTCCCAAACTCAAATCTTGCACAATCAACACCGCTAGCATGATCTGCCCATGCACGGTATCCACTTCATTGCGCTCAATTAAGCTTTTCAGGACGACTGCGGTGGAGGATAGCGCCAGCACTGACCCGAGAAAAATCGCCTTGGGAATCGTCTCAACCCCCCCTGTGAGGTAGGCTAACCCTCCACCCAGAAGCAAGGTCAGAACGATTTGCAACGTTCCACCTCCCAGAGCAATCCGACGCAAACGCAACAGTTCTTTCAGGGAGAACTCAACTCCCAAGGCGAATAGAAGGAGCGCGACGCCCACTTCCGAGAGCACCTCAATGTCGCCTTCTAGAGACACTAACCCCAACCCAGCTGGCCCAACGACCATACCGCCGAGCAAATAGCCCAACAGCACAGGTTGCCGCAGCCGATTGGCAATGTATCCCCCTGCTGCTGCTGCTCCCAGCACCTTTACCATATCCACAATTAGCGTTAGCTCGGCTGCCATACGAGGTTTCCTCAAGCCTATGGGTTGTTATCTATTTCTAGCGCCATCCTGTAGACCTGGCACTTGCTTCTGGACTTTAGCCGAACCCTACAGCAATTTTTGAAGCCCTGGTGACGCAAGAGATTCAGAAAGCTTCGCACTAAGGGGTTAGTCTCCCAAAAACGGAATGAGAGAGGAGGCTGTGCCCACTCTCTCATTCCAATTCTACGAAAACCAAAACCAGATCATTTTTTTGAAAGCCTCGCGCCGCAAGGCTTTCAAAAAAATGATCTGTAGTGGGTTCTTAGCGAATTGGTATCATTCTCTCTATCATGGGAATTTAGTTTTGCCCATTCTCAATAGCACCTGCTTCGACCTCTGGGCTTCCTTAAAAAACCGCCTTATCCTAGGTGATGCTGTCAGATAGTGCTTAGATATCGCTGGCCTCGACAACTTGCATATTTTCGGCTGCAAGGATTTCAATGCCATCCTGGAAAACCCTCAGTGTGGTGTCGCCATCGCCTGCTTCTACAATTTCAGATTCCAGGGTATAGACGTAGTCTCCATTTTGCCAAGCCATGATGCACATTCCGCGATGGCAAGCGTTAGAGCCGTTGTCGAGGGCAAGGCAATTGCCCTGGTCATCGCAGCCATAGTAGGTCAGAGCGCCAGTGTTGTTGACGCCATCCCAACTTTCGAGCTGTCCGACGGTTACGGTCCAGGTGCCATTGCTCAAAACTTGCCAGGATTCACCTATTGCGATCACATCCGTGACAATGCGCTCCTGGCGTGTGCGTCCGCAAGGTTCGGCACTCTCGCAGTCGGCCACGTTTTCGATACTGTAGACGAACGCAACGTCTTGGTTCATTAGCTCGGCTTCACGATCGCAAATCTCGAAGGTAGCGCCAACGGTATACTCTTGCCCCTGCGAATCGACGACCGTGGCATAGCAAAGCAAATCACCATTTTGCAGTTGGGTAAGGCGACCCCGTTCTGGCTGTGCGGTGGCTTGGGCAACTGCTTTGTCTTCTGCGGTTGGCTGGTCGGCAGGTTGCTGAGCAGGTTGTTGGGTTGTCGCTGGAGCAACAGGTGCTGTGGAGTCGGTGGCGGGCTCTGGGACAACGGTTTCTGCTGTTTCAGATTCTCCTGTGATAGTTTCTGTGGAGGTCTCTGCTGCAGGCTCACTGTTGCAACTGGCCAGAAAAAGGGCAAATCCGATGGCGATCGCACAGCGCTTTGCAAGAAGAACCGCTGGCTTGGCATTCTTCATGACTCATTCTCCTTCTGCATGCTGAAATTCTGTTGGCTGCATCTGAACCCGCCGAGAATAGCATAGGCTCACGGCTTCAAAAATCACTACAAAGCCGAACAAAGTCGATCCGTAGACTCCCTGGAAAGTCGTGAAGTTGATGGCAATATGAGTAGAGGGCATTTAAAGCTGCCCTTCAGCTAGCGAGTTAATTTGTTGGATGGCGCTGCGGATCAAGCTGCTATTGTGCTGTATCTGTTCTTGCCCTGCATGGGGCTTAGGGCTAGAACATAATTATTCGACAGAGCTTAAACAATGCTACCCGTTGCGATCGCGCTCCAGATTCTCCTCTTTACTCACCTCGGTTTAGGGATTCGCTATGGAATTACTCTGCGGGGCGACGGGTTAGAAATCTTGCTGCTGGTGGCCACGATTATCCTGAGTGTGCAATCGCTGTTTAGGGTTTCGTCTGAGCGATCGCCCTGGTGGCGCAAAGGTTTATATATTGCCAACTGCATTGGCATCCTCCCGCTCTTTTTAACTACGATCATTATGGTGCTTGGGTTTATTCTTAATCCCACCCCGACAATTGGAACGTTTGAGACCCCCAGCGGTAACCAGATTACGCTAAAGCAAGATACTGGCTGGCTAGGCGGCTGTTCTGTTGACCCCTATATCATCCGCGGTATAACCGAGCAGCACATTTACCGGGAAGAAAACGCTGCTCTCCAAGGGGATGTTTTATGCAATCTAGGCGAAATGCAGATAGAGGCAGTGCGCTGGAGCCCTGATGAAACGCAGCTGATTCTGACCATCGATCAAGAAGATTACAGGTTGGAAGTTACGCCTTAAGACAGGTCTGAAATATAGTGCTACGCACTTGAGTAAAATCCAATATTTTTTGAAAGCCCCGCACTGCGGGGCTTTCAAAAAAATATTGCCCCAATCTTAATACGTAAGGCTATACCGCCAAACTTGTTTTGGAACGGATTTAGAGCTGTAAACTGTCGCGAAAACCTGACCCCACGCGTTTGGGAGACATCGCTAAACAGCATGGGTTACGCTATCACTAATCTGCCCTTGCTGGAAATACGTTGCTTGTCTATGTTCCGCAAACACTAGGAGCTGTCATCAATTAGGTGTCAAAGTCCTTTATTAGGTGTCAAAGTCCTTTCCCAGAAGCATCTACAGCCCTTAGATTATGTTTGTGGGGCGGGCATGTAAACGCTTATCCTGCAAGGCTTCTGCAATCAATTGATGACGCGACCTTATGCCCTATTGCCTTAACCCTGCCTGCCCCAATCCTGAGCAACCAGGAGACGGGCGGTTTTGTCAGCAATGTGGGACAACCCTGCGGTTGCGTGAGCGATATGTGATTCACCGATTGATTGGGCAAGGGGGCTTTGGGCGTACCTTTTTGGCGGCGGATGGGGCGCGATCGCACGCACCCTGCGTGATCAAACAATTCCTTCCGGCTGACCAGGATGCAGCAACCTACGAAAAAGCTTCCCACTTGTTCCTGCGTGAAGCGTTGCGGCTGAATGACCTGGGACGCCATCCGCAAATTCCCGACCTGTGGGCGTACTTTGAGCAGGGACATCAGCAATTTCTGGTGCAGGAATTTGTGGATGGCGTGGATTTAGAAAAAGAACTGGCGGAGTCGGGGCGGTTTGATGAAGCGAAAATCCTGGCGTTGTTGCAAGAGGTCTTGCCCGTCTTCGACTTCATCCACCAACATCAGGTGATCCATCGGGATATTAAACCGGCTAATATCATTCGGCGCAATCCTAATAGATTGGATGCACCGCCACCGCCGCTGGTGCTGGTGGATTTTGGAGCCGCAAAGCTTGCCACAGCAACGGCGCTCGCCCGCACAGGAACCGTGATTGGCAGTGCCGGGTTTGTGTCCCCCGAACAATTGGGGGGCAAGGCGGAATTTGCCAGCGACCTCTACAGCCTGGGTGTCACTTGCATTCACTTGCTGACCGACGTGGATCCGTTCACTCTATATTCCTTTGCGGAGGATGGGTGGGTCTGGCGCGATTATCTGGCCGCGTCCGTCAGTGTGCCTCTAGGGCAGATGATCGATCGCCTCATTGCTCGTCCGTTGAAGGCGCGCTATCGAACAGCTGCCGAAGCCCTGGCGGCCCTGGCTGAATGTCCTACTGCTGCACCACCTAATCGGCCTGCGCTCCAGCTTCCCACTATTCTTCAAGATGCAATAGATAAAGATGAGTTAATTGATGATTTACCCTCGGCGGTGGGGGTGGATTATGCGCCGTTGCGAGATTTATTGGCGATCGCCAACTGGAGCGCAGCCGATGATGCAACCCGACGCATTATGTTGCAAGCATTTCAGCGTAAGGACACCAGCTTTCTCAGTTTTGATGAATTGACGGAGTTTCCCTGCTTGGATTTGCGCACCATCAATCGCCTGTGGATGAAATACAGTAACGGGCATCTGGGATTTGAGCCACAGCTTCAGGCCTGGAACGCGGTTGGTCATCCTGGTCAATCGGAGCGCGATCGCTGGCAAGCTTTTAGTGAACGCATTGGCTGGCTGCAACAATTGGAGCGACGCGTTGGCCATCGCATCATCGGTGGCTCTATCGAACCGACCTGGATTTCGCAGCCTGCTGCTTGGGGACAAGTGCATGATTGTCCTGTGGTTGAGCTTAAGACAACGGTGCCGACAGGATTTTTGCCCTATTTTGCCTGTCTCTATCGAGGCAGTTCCCGAGGCGGCAAACTTTTTTTGGAACGGCTGCAGACCTGCGAAATTTCCTGAAAATCTTAACCTATGCGGTTGGGGATCATAGCTAACAAGGGTTGTAACGGTATACCCCTCGGGGGTATGTGCCTTTTCTCAATAGATCGCGGGGATCAAATAATTGCTTTGTGATTAGAATCACCTGCATACATGATCGAGATCGCAATAACTTGACCCGTGCGCCGCCATACTTAAAAAGACTCAACTCTAGCCGAGTCATCAACAGGGAACACACAACTCTCCGGCAGTGTCTTTCGAGGCATCTGTCGGTTTTTTTCTTAAAATTCCTATTCTTACTATTTTTTCTAAATTTTCTCTAATATCCCCAATCTTATTATTTACGTCCAGAGGGATTTGTAAATAGGGCGATCGACCATTCTTGACCCATCGCTACATAGACTTGTTCCCAAAATCTATAGCAACTATATGTGCGTCGAATTTGCGAACGACCGGAAAAGATTGGAATGAAAGATAACACAAGGAATAAATCCAGGGGGGCTTGGGTTAGCGGCTAACGCATTGCTCCCATGGTGCTTTTCCAGGACATTTCTCTATGTAGGATTTCGAGTGCTCGTCGGTCTGACCCGGAAAAAAGCTCACTATCGATCAATTCTTTAAGAACTTGCTGGATCAATGTATTGGAGAACTGCCCGCCACAGTGCAGCAAATGGCTGAAATAGGTGAATTGCGGACGGCCATTGGCATCGCGATGAAACTGATGGATTTCGGTGGTGTCCATCGTGCAAACGGTGGTTTCGATGGGGACGACAACCCTGGGAATCCCCTGGGTGCCCCAGGTTTTCTTCGCTTGCGTTTCCATACATCCAACTAGCACCACGCCCAACAATGTCCGATTTTCGTTGATCAGATCGGGGGTGAAGATGGGATCCGGTTCGCTCGATAATCGGGGACCATTGCTGAGAAAGGTCGGGTTCATTAGTTGCGAATTGTAAATCAGGCCAACAGCCCAGAGGCGATCGCCCGGATCCACCAGTTTCACAAAGGAACCAAATCCATAATCATCCGGCTGAGGTGCATCTTGCCGATCCAGCGGATCATCCACCTGCACCACATAGTCGCAGTGGGAATTGGATTTGACGATCTTTCCAAGTTGCATACCTACGTCCTGGAGCTGGAGATGGAGGAGTTGCCGAGGATTCAGAGCTGGAGGGAGAGGCGCGATCGCCCGTTTATTACAAAGCGTATGCTACCAACAAGCACAAACAGCAATGATCCCCGCAGCTTAGAAGCAAGGCAATCCTGTTTGCCCCAAATTCTAACGCTGTAGGGATCAAATGTTCTTAAAAAAATGACAATATTTGCCCGTCTGACAGCAACTAATTCCTGACCGGAACTATGCTGGAACAGCTCCTAGGACATGTATTGAATGATGAAGTCGAAGTAGGGAGCGGCTGCTTGGGCATCGTCATCGCTCAGCAAGGAGAGTGACGCTTTCTTCAGGCAGCGCATGGCTTCAGCCATCCCCGGCATGGGAACACCCAAGGAGTTGTACATTTCCCGCGCCCCGACCAGGCCGATGGTTTCGATGGGTTCTTTACTGCCTGCCAATACCCCGTAGGTCACGAGCCGCAGATACCAACCGAAGTCACGCAGGCACTGGTTCCGCTCCTTGTTGCCAAAGGCATTACCACCGGGTGCGATGAAGTCAGGGCGCTTTTGCCAAAGCTGCTTGCTGGATTCTTGCACAATCTTTTTCTCATTTTCGGTGAGGGCGGAGACAATGCGAACCCGCTGTTCACCGGTCTTGAAGAAGGCCGACATGCTTTGCAGCTCACCGCTGCTAGGATAGCGAAGCTCGTCGTCGGCGTTGAGGATAACCTGGCTGACTACACTCATAATTAAAAGAACGATTCTGAGAATGGCAGTTGAATATCGTTAGTATTTTAACGATCGAACGGCATCAAAGGAAAGTTTT
>JBCBSJ010000141.1:0-11692 GCA_039819245.1 Cyanobacteria bacterium J06638_20 | reverse complement strand
TTATGAGTGATTGCTACCCATATCGATAGCCTTTCTCTGTTGAAATCGTCACCTTTCCATCGTCAATTCTGGTCATAACATTTGCGTTTCAAGCAATCGCGCAGGAAAGATGTCTACAGCTATATCAATCAATCAATCTGGATTATCGATAATCTCTTTTGTTTTGCCGCTGAGTTTCATGGCTCGGCCTTCATGGGTGCTGTTGCCTTTGTCAATTCAGACAGTTTTACCCTGTAAGCCTTTTTCTAATCGCCTTTCCAATTTCTTTGGCTCATAAGGGAGGGCAACACAATGATGAATGATTCTCAGGATGGGAAGTACGGCACGTATGTTCCTTCTCCTGCCCGGATGCGTGATGATCACGATACCGCATCGGCTATTTCTCGTACTCCGGAGCCAACGCTGGATGCGCTGCTGGAACGAGCGATTGAGCAATACCAAATTCGAGAGTTTAACCTGTCTCTTGTAACGTTCCAGACAGTGCTAAATGGCTATCGCGAACGGCAGGATATGCAGGGGGAAGGGCTAGCGTTGAGTGGAATGGGGCTGGTGCTCTATGCCATGGGTCAATATGCCGAAGCCATTGCTCACTCTTACCAAGCGCTGGCGATCGCCCGTCAGCTCATGGATCGGCGCACCGAACGGCAGGCGCTAGGAAACCTCGGCAACGCCTACCGTCATCTAAACGATTTACCAAAAGCCATTGAGTACAAGCTGCAAAGCTTGAATGTGGCGCGGGAGATTCGCGATCGCCGGGGTGAAATGGCCGCCCTTAACAATTTGGGCATGGCGCACAAGGCCATGGGGGATTGTGCGGCAGCCATTCTGTTCTATGAGCAAGGTCTGCGTTTAGCGCAAACGCTCGGGGATTGGCAGGTCGAAAGTCAGATTTGGCGAAACCTGGGAAATGCCTACCATTCCCAAGCCAACTACAACAAGACAATCGATTGCTATGAGCAACTGCTGAAGCTGACGCAGCGTATGGGCGATCGCCAGATGGAAGGGCAGATTCTGAAAAACTTGGCAAGTGCTTGCTACAGTCTGGGACACTACGAAAAAGCTGTCGCTTACCATCGTCAGCGCCTGGATATTGCCCGTGCACAAAATGATTACCGGAACGAAGAGCAAGCGCTCGAAAGTTTGGGGGTCATTTACGACTCGATGGGGAACTATACCCTAGCCCTAGAGTGCTATGAGCAACGGTTAGTCGTCGCTAAGTTAATGAGCGATTGCGCGTTGGAAGAGCAGGCGATCGCCACGCTAAAATCCCTTTGCTATCTGGTGGGCGACTACGCCCGTGCCAGCCGCTATTGATAGAAACATTGGTGATCCTCCCGTCTGTGCTGGGGAATCGCCGCATGTAGAGAAGTAACCCACTAGATGACTAGCAGACTTGCTGGTTCGTCAGAGAGGTCATGGCAAAATCTAATCGCGACAGGTATTGTGGTCAGTAGCATCTCATCAAAATCGTAGCGTTGCTATAACAAGCTCAGAGTTATGTCAGACCCTACAACCTCAAGTCCTGATTCTTCTCCATCTCCGAAAACAACTGGAAGGTTAAGCCTGGCTCAACGTATCCGCAATTTCCTTGTCGTTTTGGTGGCGAGTGCTTTGGGCGTTGCCATCTTTCTTGGTGTCCAAGCGCAAGCTGGAACCCCATCCTTGAGTGCTCAGGCAGAAGCAGCAACCCCATTCGATATTGCCCAGAGCAATGGAAAGCCAACGTTAATGGAATTTTATGCTAACTGGTGTACCAGTTGTCAGGCTATGGCTTCAGATCTGGCCGAACTGAAGCAGACCTATGGCGATCGCATCAATTTCGTCATGCTGAATATTGACAATGACAAGTGGTTGCCAGAAATGCTGGAATATCGCGTGGATGGGATTCCTCACTTCGTCTTTATGGATGAGTCGGGGCAGGCGATCGTCAGCGCCATTGGTGAGCAGCCCCGATCCATCCTGGCGGCAAATCTGGATGCCTTAGCTGAGGGAAACCCACTTCCCTTTATGCCAAACCGGGGGCAACTGTCACCGACCGCCGAATTACAACCAGCCATTACCCCCAGCACCGATGATCCCCGTAGTCATGGGGCACAGGTCGTTCCTTCCGATCGCTAGGGGATACTCAAAAGTAATCTCAGCATAGGAGAAGGAAGCGCCAGATTTGGCACCTATTCAGCGGAGGACGCCTAGAAGCCCCCTGTCGAAATTTCTTGCAAGAATCGAACCTGCTCACGGAGTATTTCGGCCTGTTCCAGATTGCCCTGTGCTTCGTACAGATCGGCGGCACGGAGGTAGTTGGACGAAATGGATTCCAGCTCGTTTGGTTGCAGGCGGGTGGCTTCGCCATAAACGGCATCGGCCAAATTCAGGTAAGCGGCGGGTTGACTCGGATCGAGGGAAACGGCTTCTTCAAAGGCTTCGATCGCCTCTCGGTAGTTGCCCTGCAGCAAAAGTTGATTGCCTCGCTCATAGGCTTCATCGTAGGGCGTTGCTACGCGTACCTGAACGGTGTAATCGCCGGGGGCTCCAAAGGGCGATCGCGCCACAATGGTATAGTCGCCATCACTGGGCAGGGTGACGAAAACGGTGGAGACATTGGGGTCGCGAGCAAAGCCTTCGTTACTCACCAACTCAGTGCCTGTTGGGTCGAGGATTGTAAGCCCACCACTAAAGTCCGTGCTCATGATGCTAATGACAACGGCTTGGCCAGCGGTGCCACTGAAAACATGCCGCCCAACCAAGGATTCCAAAACTCCCTGCTCCTGCAAAATAGAGTCTTGGGCAGTAGCGGTGGGTGCATTCCAGGCGATGCTTCCTACCGTAGCGATCGCTACCAGGAGACCAACAGCGTGGCTAGAAAACCGAACTCGTTTCATACATTTCTCCGTTGATTAAAAGAGTGGGGGCTGCAAATTGCGCAATTGTTTGGGTCGGCCATGTTTTTGCAGGAAAGGTCGGGTATCAATGATGGGCGATCGCTTTCCACCCTATCCACGGCTGCTCTCCATAGATAGTACCTTTATCAGGAACGGGCGGTAGGTGCTAGCCCCTGAACCATAGCCTTCAACCTTATGATTCAAGATGGGCGATCGTCTTTCCATAGAAATACGGTCTTCATTCACAATGCCGTGCTGATTTGCTGACAGCTCAGGGGACGATTAAATCAGCAAAGAATAGCTTGTGACAAACTTGAGAGCAGACTGTGAGCAATTCAAGCTGCCACAAGCTCGCTATGGGCGTTGAAGGTTGGCTGAGAAATCACCATATAGCAAGTCAGATTAGAGAATGCGACAGCAGGAAAGCTACGCATCATCTCCCTCCCAAAGTAAAGCAATGCCGAGTGGCTAGGGGGGTGCTGAGCTTTGAAGGTAGAGGAGGGTAAACCATTGCGACAATGCTCTAAGTCTAGCCAAGGGATCGCATCTCGTTACGTTTTTCCCGATGACAAAATTTTCCGGGGGACAACGCTCGATAGTGAATTTCATCTGGTGCGTCATGGGTCAGTTTCACTAGATAGTCCCAAGCGCCACAGAAACAAACATCGGATTTCGCCTTTGAATCTCCACCGCTGATCCCATTACATTAAGAGTATTGGTGGCAGATAATGGCAAAAATTTAGCCTTTATCCGTAAGGCTAACTCAACCTTAATGCTGTTGGAAGGCTCTCCGCTCCTTCGTTACAATCAGGGCGCCTCTGTTCTCCGACAGCTTTGCATAACATCAAGGCTAGCTTGGTGTGTTTACCTCCGCTTACTCTATTCTTAATATTCAGTTTTCCTTGAGCACCTACCCTATGCCTCTTTCTCGTATCCTCAGCGCTATCGTGGCCATTGTTCTTGCCCTGGGCATGACGACCCTGGGGGGATGGTATTTCACCGCTGGGATGTGCATCATTGTTTTTCTTGGGCAGCAAGAATTTTTTCAATTGGTGCGTGCGACCAATATTGCACCTGCCGCAAAGACGACTCTGGCAGTGAGTCAGGCGCTGCTTATCATCTGCAGTTTTTCCCCAGCCCTGGCCGATGCAGTTGTCCCGGTTGCAGGAACGTTTATCTGTTTCTATCTGCTATTTCAGCCTAAGCTCGCGACGATCGCCGATATCTCGACCTCGATTCTGGGCTTGTTCTATGGCGGTTATCTTCCTAGCTACTGGGTACGGCTACGGTTTCTGGGACAGTCGGACGTGGCGAACCTCCCGCTTCAAGGGTACCTACCTGATACGCTCGATCTCCGGCAGATGCCCGTTGGGCTAACGGCAACCCTGCTGGCGTTTGGCTGCATTTGGGCGGCGGATATTGGAGCCTACTTGTTTGGCAAGGTGTTTGGCCGCACGCGCCTATCTAAAATTAGCCCCAAAAAGACGGTAGAAGGCGCAGTGTTTGGCGTACTCGGTAGTGTGCTGGTAGGAATCTTGGGATCCTGGGCTTTGGCGTGGAATGGATTTCCCCTCACCGGGATGGCACTGGGGTTGCTGATTGGCATCGCCAGTCTACTCGGGGATTTGACAGAGTCGATGATGAAGCGGGATGCCGGGGTCAAAGATTCAGGGAAGTTGATTCCTGGGCATGGCGGCATTCTCGATCGCGCGGATAGCTATGTATTCACAGCGCCACTCGTCTATTACTTCATCACCTTACTGTTGCCGCTGTTTCCGGCTTAGAGCATTCCGGCTCAGAGCATTCTAGCTAAAGCGTCAACTTTCGTAAGTTTCCAATGAGAAGGGATGCACTGCCTGTACTCCCTCTTGTTGGGAACTTACGTTTGTGAGAAAAAATGACCGATCTGCCGATGTTTTCTTCTGAGCACGGCGGTAATGATGGATGGGCGATCGCACCTGCCCTGTGCAACCCGAGACGGTTTGCGTTTTCTGATGCCTCATTGCCTAATCCAACAGCCAGAAAAGCAACGCGGTATCATTGCAAAGGTTGGGTTGTGGCTTCAGGTATGGATACGGCGGTACGTTCGCAAAACAATAGCACCTCGGTTCTGATGGTGCAACGTCCAGAGTTGCTGGCTCCGGCGGGTAACTGGGATTGTGCGAAGGCAGCGGTGGAAAATGGAGCCGATGCTATTTACTTTGGGCTGGATCGGTTTAATGCGCGGATGCGGGCGCAGAACTTTACCGAAGCTGATTTGCCAGAACTGATGACCTTCTTGCATCGGCGCGGCGTCAAGGGCTATGTCACGCTGAATACCCTGGTGTTTCCGGCGGAACTGCCTGAGGCCGAGCAATACCTCCGCAGCATCATCTCAGCGGGTGTAGATGCTGTGATTGTGCAAGATGTGGGCATCTGTCGCTTGATTCGTCACCTTTCGCCAGATTTTCCCATCCATGCCTCGACGCAGATGACCGTCACTAGTGCAGCCGGGGTAGCTTTCGCTAAGGATTTGGGCTGCGATTTGGTGGTGTTAGCGCGGGAATGTTCGCTCAAAGAAATTTCTAAAATTCAAAGTCAGATTGCCAAACAAGAGGTGGCGTTGCCGCTGGAAGTGTTTGTGCATGGGGCGCTGTGTGTAGCGTATTCGGGGCAATGCCTGACCAGCGAAGCACTGGGTGGGCGATCGGCCAATCGTGGAGAATGTGCCCAAGCCTGTCGCATGACCTACGAACTGGTTGCTGATGGGGAGATAATGGATCTGGGCGATCGCCAATACCTCCTCAGTCCTCAGGATTTGGCCGGATTGCCTGTCTTGTCTGATCTAGTCAAATCAGGAGTAACCTCCCTTAAAATTGAAGGCCGTTTGAAAACGCCGGAGTATGTGGCCAACGTCACCCGTGTGTATCGGCAAGCGCTGGATCACGCGATGGAACAGATCCCCCCTAGCCCCCCTTCCAAAAGGGAGGAACCGTCCTCGGCTACGGAGCAAAAATCTGTGCCTCCGACCGATCGCTCAAAAGCCCCCCTTATCCAGGGGCGGTGGGGGGATCAAACCACAAGCTTCGTTAGTGGTCAGGGTTGGAAAGAGCAAGATCGCTACGACCTGGAAATGGCCTTCTCTCGCGGTCTTTACACGGGCTGGTTCGAAGGCATCAATAATCAGGAACTGGTTCATGCGCGATTTGGCAAAAAGCGCGGCGTCTTTCTAGGAACCGTGACGCGGGTGAAGGGCGATCGCATCTTCCTGCGGTTAGAAGCGCCGCTGAAGCCGGGCGATGGAGTGGTGTTCGATGCTGGAAAGCCTTCGGGACGTGAGGAAGGCGGGCGCGTTTATACCGTCGATCGCCAGGGCAAAGATACAGTGCTGACCTTTGGACGGCGCGATGTGAACCTGCGGCGGGTGAAGTTGGGCGATCGCCTGTGGAAAACCAGCGACCCGGAATTGGATAAGCGCCTGCGCCAGAGCTATGCCAGTGATAAGCCACAATTTCAGCGGTCTATTTCACTGGAGGTGCATGGGGCAGTAGGCGAAAACCTGGTAGCGATCGCCCGTGACGAGCAAGGCCATGTGGTGCAGGTCGAATCTGATATGCCCTTGGTGCAAGCGGAAACGCAACCCCTTGGCGACGAGCGGCTGATGGCGCAGTTTGGGCGTTTGGGTGGAACGCCGTTTCGCCTTAATCACCTCACAGCCCAGCTTGAGGGTTCGGTGATGTTGCCTATGCGCGAACTGAACCGGATGCGGCGAGAACTAGTGGAGCGTCTGGATACTTTGCGGCAACAGCCAAAACGTTGGCAACTCAACGCAACAGCCTCCCATCAGGACTTGCTACCTCCTGTTGTATCTCCTAGGGATACGCAACCGGAATTGATTGTATTGGTTCGCAATCAGGGTCAGTTGGCGACAGCATTGGAGACAGGAATTAAAACCCTGTATTGCGAGTTTGAAGACCCTCACCGCTATCGGGATGCAGTGCAGCAGGTACGGAAATTCCAGGATAGGCAGGGCACGGCGGATATCCGTCTATTCGTTGCGCCACCGCGTATCACCAAGCCCAGCGAAAACTGGATTCTGGAGCAGGTGCGCCGCAGCAATGCTGATGGTTACCTCATCCGTAATTACGACCATCTGCAATTTTTCGCGGATTACCCCTGTATTGGGGATTTTTCTCTGAATGTGGCCAATCCCATCACCGCGCAGTACTTCTGTCAGTTTGGACTAGAGCGACTGACGGCTTCCTATGACCTCAACATCAGTCAGCTCGAATCCCTTCTCACTAACTGCCCACCCGATTGGTTGGAAGTGACGCTGCATCAGCATATGCCGATGTTCCACATGGAGCACTGCGTCTTCTGCGCGTTTCTCTCGGATGGCACAGATTACACTAACTGTGGACGCCCCTGCGAGACCCAGGAGGTGAAATTGCGCGATCGCACCGGAACTGAACATATCCTCCATGCTGATGCTGGTTGTCGCAACACGCTGTTTAATGGCACGGCGCAGACCGGAGCTGAGTATGCCCAGCGTCTACTGCAATTGGGCCTCCGCCATTTCCGCCTGGAATTTCTGCACGACACCTCCAACCAGATGCGTCGCACCCTAGGAGCCTACCGTCAGCTTCTGGCAGGGGATATCAGTGGAGCCAGGCTCTGGAAAACCCTGAAGCTTCATAGCCAACTCGGTGTGACCCGTGGCACCCTGGAAAACTAATGTAACCCTCGCATTATTCCGTATCAGCAGCGGCAGGTGAGGCGGCAGCTCCAGCCAGAATGCCCCCATCGACATGCAATTCGGTTCCAGTCATGTAGGCGGCTTCATCGGAGGCAAGGAGCAGGGCGATCGCCGCGACCTCGTCTACGGTGCCGAAGCGTCGTAGTGGAGTGTCCTGAACAAACGCTTGCATGCGGGCTTCGCGCTCCGGCCCAGTGCCTAGCATGGGTTCCCACATGGGCGTGAGAATAGCGGCGGGATGAATGGAATTGCAGCGGATTGCCAGCCCCTGCTCGGCGCAGTAGAGCGCCACGGTCTTGGTGTGGTTGCGGACGGCAGCTTTGGACGATGCATAGGCGGCGGCACCGGGAATGCCCACAATGCCCGACCGCGAGGAAATGTTGATGATCGAGCCTGTCCCCTGGGGACGCATTGCCTGAATCCCATACTTACAGCCCAGGAAAACACCATCCAAGTTGGTGCGATGGACGCTCCGCCAGTCGTCTAGGGTGGCATGTTCTGGGTCATGGGCAACAATGCCGGACTCAAATCCCGTGATCCCCGCATTATTTACCAGCACATCTAGCTTGCCCCAGCGCTCCAGCACAAGGGCGATCGCCTTCTCCCAGTCAGCTTCCTCGCGCACATCAAGGTGTTGATATATGGCATGGAGAGCCAAATCGGCGGCAACCGACTGTCCCAATTCATCGTTGATATCCGTTACGACAACCCGTGCGCCTTCCGTGACAAAGGTACGGGCGATCGCCTCTCCAATGCCCTGTGCCGCGCCACTCACCAGCGCGACCTTATCTGCTAACCGATTCATCTAGTCTCCTAATGCGATATTGCCCTCAGAGGGTTGAATCTCTGGATGAACAGTATTGTAGTGAACCCACATTTTATTTCTACGGATTACAATAGCGTTGCATTCGATCGCCAATATCGGGCATCTTTGCATGGTTTTTCCCAGTCATTTCGCCCATTTCTATTGGTTTTGGTGGCCTAAGGCTATTGAGTCGTAGAAGCATTGATGGCAAAAAAATGACATCTATCTGTTTTAATCCCCTCAGCGACGGTGGAGGTATCCGACGTGGATGAAGTGAGAATCGCTCTGGAGTTGGCAACAGACGAAGAATTAGAAGCCTTAACTGATATATTATTTCGTCGCCAACTCAATCCACTGGACTATGTGTGTACCCCCGAGCCCTTAGAGGTGTTAAGCCAGGATCGACTGACCTGGTTAGACGAGCTAGAGGAGCGGTTCTGCTTTCTGGCGGCAGACGGAATGACGGTTTTGCGAGGTAAAACCCGTACCTTGAGCTACCGACAGGTGTTGCTGCGCGTCTGTCGATATCTCAAAATTCCCTATTCCAAGAGTTTCTCGACGGCGGATCTGGAGGCCGAAATCTTCTTGCATCTGCTCCATCGGGCGTGGGAGAAACTGCCGGAGGCGGAACAAAGCGCCCTGCAAGGCAAACTCCAGAAAACAGTGTCAGAATCGCAACTGGCACAGCAGTTGCCCGTCAGCCTCAGGCAAGATCCGGCCAATCTGTTGCTGAAAGGTGGGAGTGTGCTGGCCATTAATTCGGTGGTGCGTCCGTGGTTGTTGCAACAGCTGGCACAGCAGGTGATGGTGCATGCGGCGAAGTATCAGCTGGCACGGCAGGCGGCTCAGACGGGGGCGATCGCCACTCAAGTCGCCGCTAAGGCTGCCTATCGAACGATGGCGCTGAGTACAGCCCGCTATGGAGCGGTGCGATCGGTGTTTGCCTTCCTTGGCCCGGCTCTCTGGATGTGGTTGGTTGCCGATCTGGGCTGGCGGACTATTGCTACCAACTATGGCCGCATCATTCCGGTCGTTTTCACCCTGGCGCAAATTCGCTTGACCCGTGGTGTCTATCAACCCGCTTGATAGAAGAACCCTATGCCCTGACTGTTTTTCAGGACACCGTTTCCGGGTAAGATAACGAAATATTAAAAGATTCGTTGGGAAAGCCAATATAACCCTTAGTCAGGTTGCGCTTGATTCGGAGCTGAGCCATCAGCTTCAGGTCTGGGAGATTGAGAGATGTCGGCAGAAAAGTCACCTTCCAGCTATTACATCGTGTTGGGCGTGCTGCCCAGCGCGTCGGTGCAGGACATTCGGCGAGCGTATCGCGAGTTGAGTAAGCTCTACCATCCCGATACCACGACGCTGCCTCCCGCCGTCGCAACTGAGAAGTTTCAACAACTCAACGAAGCCTATGCCACGTTGAGCAGCCCAGATTTGCGGGCCAGCTACGACATTCGCAACGGCTATTCAAGGGTGCGGGTCATGCGACCCGATTTGCCCCTCGATGCTCCCCAGGCCAATGCTCCTCGTCCGAGTACCTCGGCTTATCTTGACCCGAGCGATCGCCCCCTCTCCGCCGGAGAACTCTTTGCGCTCTTCATTTTGGGCATCACCTTTGCTGTTTGTTTGCTCGTGGTTGTAATGGTGGGGGCAACCCGTGGCGAGATCGCCCTGAAATCCTTGGAGGATACGCCCGCTCCCGCGATACTGCGTAACGTTCTGCCCTCATCAGCATCCCCGCCCGCTGAGGTGCCGCCTGTCGAAGTGCCGGAGCCGCAAGCCAGAGATGAAGCTGCATCTACCCTGAGCACACCAAAGCCTACGTCCCCCTCGGCAGCCGTGACCAACGCTGCCCCATCTAGGGTTGCATTGCCGAACATATTGGAAACGCCTGCGCACGGGAGCCCGGACAGAAAAACAGGTAGCAATGCTTCGCCTGTGGTCGAATCACCCATGGGCGATCGCACCAGTCCTCCAACTTTGCACTTTCCTCTCAAAACCTAGACGCTTGTCAAAACGTAGACGCTTGTCAAAACGTAGACGCTTGATAGCGCTTAGGATAGAAGCAGAATGTACACGGGTTGCGATTTCAAGCGCCTCGTTGATTACTGCCGTTGTCCTCAAATATTCTCATTACTAGCTCACACAGCATTACCATGCCTCTTCCCCCTCCTGAAACTCCGATTTATAACCATCCGCTGCCCGAAATTGAAGACTGGCTGCGATCGCAGGGGTGTGAACGTGATACCGAAGAAATCAACCTCTGGTATATCAAGCGCTCAAGCTGGGAGGCAGAAATTTTGATGGAAATTGATGCCTTCACCGTGCGCTATTTGAAAGCCGGGGAAGGTGGCCGCGATATTGTGCGATCGTTCAAGTACTCCCTCAGCCGCAAGGATGTGAGTGATGTCATCTTTACGGGGCCTTAGCCATAAGGCTTTGCCCTGTCGTTGAGGCTGACTTGGCGACTGTCGTTTTAAAGGTCTGGTTTGAGAATTCCCCAGAGTTCTGCTCTGTGGTGGTTAACTTTTTGCTTTCAGCTTGCCAAAACGGCGATCGCGCTGTTGGTAGTTAGACAGCGCCTGATGAAATTCGGCACGGTCAAAGTCGGGCCAAAAGGTCTCCGTCACGTAAATTTCGGCATAGGCGACCTGCCACAGTAAAAAATTACTGATCCGCATTTCGCCACTGGTTCGAATGAGCAAATCGGGATCGGTGATTCCCCGCGTGTAGAGATGCTGTTCAAACAGCGCTTCATCAATATCTTCGGGCTGAATCTTACCCTGTTGGATTTGGGTGGCGATCGCGCGGCAGGCGTGCATAATCTCCTGTCGGCCCCCATAGTTGGTCGCGACCGTAAACTCGATGCCTTGGTTGTTGGTTGTTTCCTGCATCGATCGCTCAATTTCAACCTGGAGCGAGGGCGGGAGCGCTTGTAGGTTGCCGACAAAGCGAATACGTACGCCCTCTTCCATCATTTCCCGCAATTCTTGCCGCAGAATGCGCTCAAACAGGGTCATGAGAAAATCCACTTCCTCCAGGGGACGCCCCCAGTTTTCGGTGGAAAAGGCATAGGCGGTGAGGGCACCAACGCCCCAGTCACGGCAACAGCGGAGCAAATCCTTGAGGGCATCGACGCCTCGCCGATGGCCCATAATGCGGGGTAATCCGCGCCGTTGTGCCCAGCGTCCATTCCCATCCATAATGACGGCGACATGCTGGGGCAGGCGATCGCGGTTGAGATCAGTAGGCAGGTCTCTAAAAACG